>JBGQLL010000032.1:0-19985 GCA_041500065.1 Pseudolabrys sp. | reverse complement strand
GTAGATGGCCGTGAATATCATTTTTTTGGTGTTCGGGGTTGGCGGGGCGGTTGCCACTCTTCTCGCCTTTAGAGATTCTGTAGGCAAATGGGCTGCGATCGCTTTCTTCGTGGGCATTGCGAGTATCGGTCTCGTCTTTATAATTTGGGGCGACAATCTCCCGACTCCTAAAGGCATTGCACGCGAGCAAGCAGGTGGAGACAATTTTTGCTTCTTTGAGCCTTACATTCCCGATCCCAAAGTACTCACTGAACCTGTTTTCCTCAAAATCGTAAACAATGGATCGGGTCCGATCCCAAATCTTCAATTTCTTATCAGCCCGTACTGGATACATGGCGACGAAAAGCATCATCACAATGACTATTTCTCGATCATGCCCAGCTCTATTGCTATCGATTGCAACGTTGGGAGCGATTTCGCTTTAATGCCTTATTCCGATGGCAGAAATCGCTCACTCAGTTTGGCTCCTGGCAGATACCGTATCGAGTTTGCGTCTACTCTCAATGCCGGTTGGATTGAGATTTTGACCATCGAACAAGTGTTCGACAAACTCGTAGCGGTAGTGGATGTTTTTCAGCCTGGAAAACCCCCATATCATTCGCCGCGGCCTCCCGGATATGTTGAGTGGGGACAGCTACCTTAGCGTGTTGAAACCGTCAGCGCGGTGCGCGCCCAGCCGAACGGCATGTTGTTGGCGCTCCGACGGGGCTTTCCCTCGTTATCGCGTTGCTGAGGTTGCTTTAGACAAAAGGATAAGCCGCGAGTGTCGCAGGTGTGATCTGCAGCACAGATCGCTCAGCAGATCATGGCCATGGTCGTGATCGCGGGCCGCCGATGGTCCCCAAGATGCTCGGCTTACCGTAGAGGGATCGCTGCAAGTGCCACATGCAGCGGTCCCTCATCTCTTTGGCAGGTCGCAGGAAGAATGGAGCAAGGTCAAAGCGCTCCCGGCGGTCATCCTTGGAAAAGTCGTGGAGTCGGGCTAGCGCGAGGTCTAAGCGGTTGATTTATCGTACGACGCTAGCACCTCCCCCAAGGCCCGGCCGCATATTTTTTTGGTGCAAACAAATCAAAGATTTTCAAGGATGTTCGCCGCGGCTGGCGAGTGGCTGAGTGCCTTAGCCTTCGCCGCTGGCTCGCCCTGCGCGCATTACGTTTGGTTGGAGGTTGTTGCATGAAATCCAAAACGGAAGAGTTATCCTTTACCTATTTTCCCGAAAACTATCGCTGGTCGCATGGTCTCCTGATTGGCCTCAACATGGCGCCCTGGGGTGGAGCGGAAATTGGAGAGGTCAATCGGATTGGACTTAGGCTCAAAACCTGCATCGGCAACGATGACGCATGGTTTCAAGAATGGACCCGCGAGGCGCGCACAGTGGAGGAGCGTGGCCGTGAATGCATCGCTAATCGTCGCACCGCAAGCGCTGCTCAATATCTGCACCGCGCGAGCGCTTATTATCATGTCGGCGAGCGTTTCCTGCAGCCAAAAAGCAAGGAAGGTCTGGATGCATATATGCGAGGCGTGCTGTGTTTCCGGGACGCCGCTAAGTACGTCAAACGACCAAGTATAGAGCACGTCGAAATTCCCTACGAGGGGACAAGTCTTCCCGCCGTCTATGTTCATGCAGAGCCAGCGAACACTTCAGGCAAAACGCCGGCGGTCGTATTCTTCGACGGCCTCGATGTCACGAAAGAGATCCAGTACTTCAAGGGCGTGCCTGACCTCGTCGCTCGCGGGATTGCTTGCCTCATCGTGGACGGGCCTGGGAATGGTGAAAGTATCCGTTTTCGTGGCCTCTACCTGCGCCACGATACCGAACACTACGCAAGCCCGGTCTGGGACTATCTAGCCTCTCGGCCCGAAATCGATCCAAAGCGGATTGGCGTCATGGCAATCAGCCTCGGTGGCTATTACGCGCCACGAGCGGCAGCATTTGATCAGCGGTATGCGTGCTGCCTCGCTTGGGGCGCTCAGTGGGATTATCAGAAAATCTGGCGCGATCGTTTCGATCGACTGGCACAGGCGGACACGCCGTCCCTTTCGGTTGCTGCGCAGCACATCTCATGGGTCCTGAATGCCAGTTCACAAGACGACGCGCTCAAGCGCCTTGAGCCATTCAAGCTCGATGGCGTGGTGCAAAAAATCAACTGCCCCTTCCTGATGCTCCATGGCGAAGGCGACGAACAAATTCCATTGAGTGAGGCGCAGAAATGCTTCGAGGCGGTCGGCTCAAAGCAGAAGACAATGAAAATTTTCACCCGGGACGAAGGTGGCTATCATCACTGCCAGATCGATAACCAGAGTATCTGTTCCGCTTACATGTGGGATTGGCTCGAGCAAGTCCTGCAGCCGGAGCGATGACGGGCGAGATTCACTGTGGCCCCTGGATGTTGTTATCGTGGACGACCTGGCTCCAGCGCGCGATCTCGCTCTTGAGCAGCGCGCGCGCCGCCGCCGGCGATCGCTGATCCTTTGGGTAAGGCGTCACACCGGTATCCGCCCATGACTTGACGATGGCCGGATCAGAAACGATTTCCTGCAGCGCGCCATTGAGCTTGTTGATCACCTCGTCGGGTGTCCCACCCGGCGCGAACAATGCGTGCCAGTAGAGGATCTCAAGCTTCGGCCCGAATGCCTTCACGAAGCTTTCCGCAGTTGGAAGCTCAGGCGATTTTTCTTTAGCCGTGATTCCGTAAGCCTTTATCTGTCCGGCCTTGACCTGCTGCACAACGGATTGCGGCGTGGCGAAGAACAGATCGACATGGCCGCCAGCGATATCCTGCAAAGCCGGCGCGGCGCCGCGATAGGGAATGAGATCGACTTTGACGTTAGCCTCTTGCGCGAGCAGCGACGTGGCGAGATGACCGGTAGCGCCGACGCCCGGCGTTGCCGCCTTCAGCGTCTGCTTTTTCATCAATGCCAGCAGATCCGGGAGTGTGTCCGGCTCGAGCGTTTTGCGGCCAACCAGCACCAGCGGATTATTATTGATAAACATAACCGGGGTGAGGTCTTTCTCGGTGTCGAATGTCAGGTTCTTGTAGAGTGCGACATTCGCGGAAATCTGCAGGTTGTGCACCAAGAGCATGTACCCGTCGGGCGCAGCATGGGCGACGCGAGCCGTGGCGATCGTCGTCCCGCCTCCGCTGATATCTTCAACGATAAAATTCTGCTTCAGCTTGTCGGACAACGCCTGCGCCAGCACGCGCGCGACCTGATCGGTCGGCCCGCCAGCGGGATAAGGCACAATAATCGTGACGGTGTGGTTCGGATAAGGTTGCGCCCACGCTGGCACAAGGAAGACACATAAACCGAAAACGGCCAGTGCAACTGCAGCGCGCCTAACCATAGGCTCCTCCCTCCCAAAAGCTTTTCTTGAACTTTACGCTGCGGGAATGATTGGCAACAAGAGGTATGGGCTTTGGCCGGCGACGAAATGCAGCGTGTTCCGGCTGGTAAAGATCGCGTCCGGTCGGTCGTTCTTATCGATATGAAGGAAAGGCCCGACGCCCTTCATTGGATAGGGTGCGTTCGGCAGCGCCGCGTCACTGCCGTCCACCTCGTAGTCCTTGCCGCGCACTGTGAGTGCCAGCCGATGCCCAGGCGGCAGTACTATTGAGGTTGGCCAGATTTCGACGTCGACATCGACCGGCTCGCCGGGCGTGAGAGCCCATTCCTCGTCGTGCGTATGCCACGGTCGGTAGGGTCGCGAGAGTTCCGGATCTAACTTGCGATGTGACGCGCGCAACCAGCCGAGCCCCACCGGCACGCGCGGATCGTTGGAGCCGATAAAGGTGACCTCCTTACCGGAGGGATCGAAAGCGCGCAGCACCAAGAACAAATCCGCGTCGGTAGTCTCCGAAGAAACCCATAGTTTGGCGGCGACCGGGCCAGTGATCTCAAGCTTTTTGGTCAGCGGCGCTGTGCTGAAGGTGAGACCGGCGCCAGTGGTGTCGTAACTTAGCGTGCTAGATTGCGCGGGTGCATGGAGGCCAAGGCCCAAGCCATCTGGCTGCAGAAAATATCGGGTCCACTGCGTCCGTGCGAGCGGCCACTCACGCTCGGCGCGCAACTCAAACTTCTCGCCCGGATGGCGAATGTTGAGCGACACGCGGGGCTGCTTCTCCCAGCCCGTGTCCTCCCCCTTGAGAAAGTGGCCGAAGAATCTTTTCTGCAACGCCTCGCCATAGCTGCTGTAGAAATGAGTGAAGTGCGTGTCGCCGTGGACTTCCAGCCATTTTTGCTTTGACCCTGCACGCAACCAGCCCTCAAAATTACCCCGTGTATGCAGGCCCATGCCGCCCCAGTTGCCGGCGGAGAGCAATGGCGCATCGATCTTTTCGAAATTCGCGGTGCGTGCTGCGTAATAATCGTCGAGGAGCCGGCGGCGCTTCGCCTCGCCCGGTGTGTCCGCACAATTTTTGGCAAGTTCTTCTTTGGACAACGTGGATGGTCCGGCAACCAGGTCGCCCGTCACCGCGCTCTTGGCGCCGTGCGTCCCCACACCATGCTGCACGCTCGCCACCTGCCGTGGATGCCAACTGTTAAGAAAGTCACTGAGGATACCGCCATGTCGGCACAGTTCACGGTAGTAGTCGGATGACCCCTCCCAGATGCACATTGCCGCGAGATGCGGCGGCCTCAGTGCGCCAACGTTCCACTGGTTCATCGCATAGTAGGAAATTCCGTTGATGCCCACTTTGCCAGTGCTCCAGGCTTGTGTACCGGCCCATTCGACGCACAAATATAAATCCTGAGTTTCTCTCTCCGACCAAACATCAAGATACCCCGGTGATCGTCCCGCTCCGCGTGAGTCGGCACGAACGCACGCATAACCGTCCGGCACCCATTTTTCCGGGTCGACGAGCTCCCAGTTTTGGTACTTATTGCTAGACCCTTGCAGAACCTCGGGCGCAGCCTTGATCAGCCGAGCCCAATTGCCTTTGTACCCTTCCTGGAATGCGAGCCCTTTTGCGTAGGGGCCGTAGCTCAATATGACAGGATATCGGCCTTCGCTGGTGGGCCGGAAAATATCGGCGCGCAGGACGGTGCCGTTGTCCATCGAAATGGGCACATCCCAATCGATCTGCATTCCGTCCCGCTCTTCGGTTCTTGTTCGCTGCATGCTCGCATAAGCTCTGAAGTACGAACTATTGAGGGCGATGACGCCTCACCGCGTCAGGATTGGTCGAATCAACACCCATGTAGATCCCGCGCTCCCATTTTCTTTTTAAGGGGTCGGAAACTTTGAGCGTCATCTTGCCAATGCTCTGAATTTCGATCTCGACGCTTTCGCCGTCTTGAAGCGCACCAAGGCCTTCGTGATTGGTGCCGCAAGCAATGATATCCCCCGAATTCATAGTCATTACTGTCGTGGCGAACTCCACCAGCTCCGGAACACGGTGCTCCATGTCATCGGTATTGTAGTTGTGACGAAGCTGACCGTCGTTCCAGAACCGCACGACCAGATCGTTGGGGTCCTTCACCTCATCGGCCGTGGCAATGCAGGGGCCAACGGGCGCAAAGGTATCGAATGATTTTCCGAGCCAGCTGGTGTGAGGCGTCGCCGGCCAGGTGCGGCGGCCCTGCTCCCGCGCCGAGACGTCGATCATTGCAGTATAGCCGAACACAGCACTCTTCCAGTCTTTCGCCTTCACCATCTTGGCCGGACCTTTGATCACCAAAGCCAGTTCTGCTTCATGCATGAATATCCATGGCACAGTGTATTCTGGTAGAATGATGGTATCCCCCGGCCCGATCACAGCATCCGGGTTCTTCATAAACATATTGAGAGGGCGGGCTTCGCGCTGCGCGTGCTCCCAGTAATTTGCAATACAAGCGAGGATTTTTCCCGGGCGTGGCAGCGGCGGATGCAGGCGCACGTGTTCGAGTGGAATGGCTACGCTGTCTCTGGCGAGTGTCTCCAGCGCACGGCGCAATTTCTCGAAATCGTCGATGATGCTCTGCATCACCAATTGAGGTGTATGGTTCTTCCGCACGGCAGCGGAAATGTCGACGACACCGCCATCAGTGATCAACCCAGGCTGGATCTCGCCGGTCGACGACGTTTGGAAAAGCACCAGTTTCACGCGTCCCTCCACGCTTGCTTGCGATGTCACGGCTCTATCAATAGATAAAATCAGCCGAGCGTCACTCGACGAGTTAATAATTTATAGTGGAGTGCTGCTATCCGGAAACGGGATATTGATTACGAGCGCCCAATACTCTCGTCGATACGGTGCGCCTCGATCCGCTCTTCGGCAGCACTGCTGGCGAACTTGGCGCTCATTTCCATATCTCCACGCTGTTTGGCTTCATCGGCAAGAGCTTCGTATTGCACTGCTCTTTCGCGATGTTCAGCCGCGCGTCGGATTTCCGCATCGCGCTTCTCAGCTTTGTCGGTCATTGCCGTCCTCCGGCAACATCAGCCTTGTCGGCTTTGCTCACTTTAGTGCGCACGAGCCTTGTGGCTCGTTTAGGTACTTCACGTTCGTGCCCAAGCTGTAATCCGATATTTTCGCTTCACTCCAAATCGGCAGCTGGAACGCGCTCGTCATGGAACCCGCGCGCATACATGGCATAAGCCTCGCGAACGAGGATGTGCGTCGCCACCTCGTTTTCGGTGCGGCCAAGCTTACCCAACGTCGCAAGAAGAACGAGATAATTAAATGTTTCGATTGGTAGCGTCAGGCTAAGGGCTCGCGCTTCCGAGCGGTTTTCTGGTCGCGCCATGGGATAAATCTCACCCTGTTACAACTCCATTATTATGGCATTATAACCATTGCCGTGCCAACCGAATCGTGGAACGCTTGATTCGGCGAGGGATTTCGCTCGACGAGCCGGGGTCCCAGCGCGGCTTTCGGGCCGGATTATGCCGGTCGCAGCACCAGCTCCGCTCAAGGGCATTGGACTGCAGACCGGCGTCCTTCGGTCAAGACGCGCAGACCCTGGCATCGATCAATATGGCGGGCATGCAGTCCGATGGCGCGGATGCGGCTCGGTGTCTACGGCGCGTGAATGCCACGGCACCGATTTGCGTGATCAGCCTGGGGCCCGACATTTCGATCTCAACGCGACGTACGCGTGGGGTGTGACCTCGTCCTGCCGGCGGCCCAGTTCGGCCGCGTCAACCGGTCACGAGGCCAACATGACCGATACTGGAATCTCCAGCGAAAACTTGGGTAAAACCTGGACTGCGGAACGCGTGGACCAGCTCAGGAGCTGCTTTAACGCCGGCCTATCCTGCGGACAAATTGCCCACGAGATTGGCGTTTCTCGCAACGCCGTTATCGGCAAGATCAACCGCCTGGGCCTGTCACGGAGCCGGAACGCATCCGCGCCGCGAACGCACGGCACACCAATGCGGCGGCCTCACGTGCTCACCCAACGGTTGGCGCTCAAAGCGCTCTTCGCATCGGAGCCCATTGTTGACGATGTGGTGAGCATGGAGCCTTGCTCGCTGCTCAACCTCGCGCCGCGTAAGTGTCGCTGGCCCATCACGGCCGACGGCACTGCCGAATTCACATTTTGCGGCAACGTCACTACCGGTGACATTTCGTATTGCGCGGGTCATGCGCGCATGGCGTACCGCCTGTCACCGCAGCGCGCTCGGCTTGTTAGCTCCGCTCGCTAATTAATGGTGTCCACGGAACGGAGGTGCCTGCGATCCCGCGTTCCAGTCGATCACCGGCTTTGGTCAAAACCAAGTACGGCCACAGTCTGCGTGGTGCACAGGGCACGACCGCGCATTTCGTTCCATCGTCCATACGATTGTCACGATACAGCCAAGCTACCGGCATTTTTTGAATGCACAGTTACGGCTGGGGGCCCGGGGCAGCATTGCGAGGTCCCCATGCAACGAATTGATGTCACGAAAGTGAATCCAGGCGCCTATCAGGCAGTCGCGTCACTACAATCCTATGTCGATCAGTCCGGACTGGATGCCAAACTGCGCGACCTCATCAAGATCCGTGCTTCCCAAATCAATGGCTGCGCATTTTGTCTCGCCATGCACACGCGCGATGCGCGTAAGCGCGGCGAAACCGAAGAACGCATGCACCTTCTCGATGCGTGGCGCGAGGCCCCAGTCTATAGCGCGCGCGAGCGTGCGGCCTTGGGCTGGATCGAGGCGATCACGTTGGTGACACAAGGTCACGTTCCGGATGACGCCTTTGACGAGGTGCGCAAGCACTTCTCGGAGAAAGAGATTGTCGATCTCACCGCGGCGGCCGTTGCCATCAATACCTGGAACAGACTTGCAATCGCATTCCGCGTTCCGCCCCAGGTCGAAAGCGCGAAAGCGGCGGCGGCCTAGCCGATCCGCTTGAGCCCCTTTGAATACTGCTGCCAGCGGCGCACATAGATGTCGGCGCCGGCGCGGATCATCGATGCGGCTTTTTCATCGAGCGTCCGAGTTGCGCGCGCAGGCGCACCCACGATCAGTGAGTTGTCGGGAAAACTTTTGCCCTCGGTCACGACGCTGCCGGCGCCCACGAGGGAATTCTTCCCGATTTTGGCACCATTGAGCATGATCGCACCCATTCCGATCAATGAATTATCGCCGACCGTGCAGCCATGCAGGATGACATTGTGCCCGATCACGCACTCGCGGCCGATCGTCATGGGAAACCCCGGATCGGTGTGGAGCGTGGCATTGTCCTGGATTTGCGATCGCTCGCCGAGCTCGATCCATTCATTGTCCCCGCGCAGCACCGCACCAAACCAGACGCTGGTGTCGGCTTTGAGCCGCACGCAACCGATCAGCACAGCGGTATCGGCCACGTAGTATTGGCCGTCACCAGGAAATTCCGGTGCCTGTCCGTCGAGCTCATAAATGGGCATTGCCGCGCCTCTCTCGTAAGGCGGGCGAACTTGCCTGAACAGCGGTTATGAGGGAAGCGCCTTAGGCTAGCAGAGACCGCAAGCCTGTAACGTCATCACCAGCACCAAGCCCGACATCAGGCTCCAGAAGCCGGCGATCAGGGTCGCGAGGAATACAAATTCGAAACGGCGGCCTTCCTGCCGTCGGCCGAGAATGGTGTTGCGCATGATGAGGAATGGAGCCGAAACCACCAGCAAAGGGATCGCCACGAGCGCCGCCGCGCCAGGTCCGGTGCTGAGCTGATTGAAGCTCGGCAATCGGCTGGTGACGGCCCGGTAGCCAGAGCTGCACATGCCGGCAACGGCAAAGCCGAGCACCAGCGCGAACAGCATTTCCACAGATTCCGGGGTCATCCGTGACCTCAACGCAATACGAGAGGCCATCTGTCGCAAACGGGGTGGGCCCGCGCCAGCCAATCCTTAACAAATGGTAAATGCCCCGAGGGCGTTGGCAGCACATGGCGTGGCATAATCCGCTCGATTCGCCCGCAACGGGCTTGCAAGGAGCAGGCATTGGCCAGTCTCGCGCCGGAGTCGTCCGCGGCCAGGCGTACCCCCCAGCGCCGCCGACGTCGCGGGCACAGCCCGCTGCTGGCGCCGTTGCTGGTTTTCGGGGCCGTGGTCGTTTTCGCAGGGGTATACGTCGCTTACGTGCTGTGGCCGCGCTGGCCCGATGCGCCGGTCGCGCTCGATGCGCCTTCGCTGCCGATCGTGATTTCGGGCACCGCCTTCAACATCGAACCGGCCGCGATCCGCATGGGCGTCCAGCGCCGCCCTGGCGCGCATGAACGCGTCGACCTCTCGTATTTATGGCCGAGCCTAGTGCCCCCCGACCCTGCCATCAAACCGACAGTCGGTGCCCCGATCGATCCGAATGAGCGCCTGTTCGTGACGATCGCGTCCGGAGAGGCCACGCTGCCACTGATGGAGCGCGTGCAAACGATCTACCCGCGCTATCTCGTGGCGGAGCCGACCGCAGGTCCGCCCGGCCTCACGTTTCGCGGCTTTCGCGACGACACGCCCTATGACGGCGACGATCTCGTGTTTGAGTCCAACGCACCCGAGCACTTTCTGGCACGGTGTTCGCGCAAGGGAGTTACCAATTCGGGCGTGTGCCTGCTCGAGCGGCGTATTGGCAATGCCGATATTACCTTGCGATTTCCGCGCGACTGGCTGACTGATTGGCAAAACGTCGCGAGCAATATCGACCGCCTGATCGCGCGGCTACATCCGGGTTAGCGGTCAGTCCACCAGGTCGACGTCCAGAATTGGCAATTCGAGAATATACGACCGGCGGCCTTTCTCGATTTCCAGAAATAATACGGCGATGAATTCGTCGCCGATATAAACTTCCAATGAATCGGTTTTCTTCGGACGCGTCACCACGCGAATATTCTCGTTGTCGAATTTGTGGCGGAGATAGGCGTTGAGTGTCGGCACCGGCTGAATGCTAGGGTCGTTGCCGACCTGAATGACCATACGGAAATTGTAAGAGCGCTCCCCATCCTCATCGTCGACGGTGAGCTCACCGAGGTCATCTTCCGCGACGAAAATTTCGGCGGCATCCGAGCCCTTCGGCACCACGCGAATTTGCGCATTGCCAAACAGCTTCTTGAGATAGCCGTCGAGTTTTCTGACTTCCTGAACGTCCAAGGGCCGCTCCTGTCCTAAGGCAACGTCTCCTTGCCCGATCGGACAGCCCGACGCAAGCGTGTCTCAGCCGTCGAGCATGATACCGTACAGCATCTGATCCATCGCCCGCGAGGGTTCTGGGCAACCAGCTTCACCCACGACCTTGGCCGGCACACCGGCGACCGTGACATTGTTCGGTACCGGTTTGATGACAACCGAGCCGGCAGCGATGCGTGCGCAATGCCCGACCTCGATATTGCCGAGGATCTTGGCGCCGGCCCCGATCATTACGCCGCGGCGGATCTTCGGATGACGATCTTCGTGCTCCTTGCCGGTGCCCCCGAGCGTGACGTCGTGCAGGATCGAAACGTCATCCTCGATCACCGCGGTCTCGCCGACCACCAGGCCCGTAGCATGATCAAGGAAGATACCGCGCCCGATTTTCGCCGCCGGATTGATGTCGCACTGAAACACAGACGATGCGCGGCTCTGGAGATAGAGCGCGAAATCCTTACGGCCTTTGCCGTAAAGCCAATGCGCCAGGCGATGCGTCTGGATCGCGTGAAAACCTTTGTAATAGAGCACCGGTTCTATGAACCGGCTGGTGGCCGGATCGCGGTCGACGGTGGCTACGATATCGGCACGGAAAATCTCGCCAAGCGCCGGCAGGTCCTCGAGGGCGTCGTTATAGGCCTGACGGATCAGATCTCCCGATACGTCTGCATGAGCAAGCCGCTGGCTGACGCGGTGAGCGATCGCAGCTTCGAGCTTGTCGTGATGGAGAATGTTTTCGTAGATGAAAGTAGCGAGCTCCGGCTCGCGGCGCGCAACGTCCTCCGCTTCGCTGCGGATACGCACCCAGACCGGATCCACTTTATCGAGGCCCCGTGCGGGCCGTGTTTGATATTGAGCCATGCCCAGGTTCTCCCGGCACTTCTCGGATTCCGAACATAAGCCTTTTATCACAATTTTGGAGCTGTAAGAGAGCGCGGCAAGGCGCCCCGCGCATGGCTCATCCGCGTTGGTTAAGGAAGTCGATAACGCCGGCCTTATAGACCTTATCGCCAACCGCCAACATATGGTCGCGCCCCGGAATATCGAGGGCGCGCGCGCCTGGAATGAGCGCGGCCAATTCATGCGCATTGCCGGCGACTTGATCTGTTGTCCCGACCGCAACCAATACCGGCATACGGATGCCTGCCACCTCGGCGCGGCTTAGCGTCTGTCGCGATCCGCGGATGCAGGCTGCGAGCGCGCGCAAGTCTGATTTGGTCTGTTCGGCGAAGATCCGAAACAGGCGGCCTGTCGGATCTTGCACATCCGACTGCGATGGCGCTTCCAAGGACTCCGCGATGCTTTCGGGGAGGCCGACACCCTCCACCAACCGAATACCGAGCCCGCCGAGAATCGAGGAGCGCATGCGCGCGGGTTGATTCACGGCGAGAAACGCCGTGATGCGCGCGCCCATCGAATAGCCCATAACGTCGGCGCGTTCGATCTTAAGATGATCGAGCAGAGCGCCGACATCTTCCGCCATGGTGGCGCTGTGATAACTGGAAGGGTCGTAGAGCTTGCTCGACGCGCCATGCCCGCGGATGTCGAGCGCGATCGCGCGCCGACCAGCAAGCGTGATCGCAGCAACCCAGCCGGGATGTACCCAGTTCACCTCCTTGTTGGAGGCAAAGCCGTGCACCAGCACAATCGGCTCGCCCTCGCCCTCGTCGAGATAAGCGATCTCGACCTCGCCATTCCGGAAACTAGGCATGGGGCGTTTTAACTGTGAGCCAGTGCGACGGCAATTGGCTGCACTCGCTCGCGCCTAAGTTTCTCTTTGCGGTGACGAAGAATACGCAAGGTCGTCCGTTCGGTCGCACTCTTAAGTGCCGATACGAAACCGAACAGGGCAAACAACGCGCCCAGAAGCCAGACGCTTGCATCGAAGGCAAAGGCCGCAAGTGCAATTGCGCCGCGACCAGCAATCTTCAGTATGGCGCGCGTACGGCTTCCTTCTTTTTCGGCGAGTTTGGCGACCCGGGTCATGTCGCTGGGTTCTTTTGCAATCTTGAGGCCGTCGACCGCAGTCCGTCCTCCGGCTGCCTTTTCCACCCGGCCAACATCGCGCGCAAATTGCAGCAATCCGCCCGCCCGCTCGACCTTCACGACTTCGCGGCCGGCGCGCTCTGTCATCGCCGGTCCGGAGAGACCTGCCTTGCGTATCATGCGGCCAAGATTGCCTGTGAGTTCGACCCCAAGGCTTCCGGTCTTGCGGGCGGCTTTCATAAGCGTGAGTCCGGCACGCGCGGGCGCGGCAGCGCCAAAAGTTACGTAGGTGGCTGCGGTGATCGCAATTCCAGCGGAGGCCAACCCCAGCACCAGTTCGTCGGCTTTCTGCCCGGTCGCCAAGCGCGTTCCCTCGCGCAGTGCGTCACGGATATCGCCGAACACAAACAGGTCGCCGAGCGTGGTGCCGGCAAGCGCGGCCATGTCACCCGGCTCACCGGTGACAAAGCCCCGCGCAAAACTCTTCGCCTTGTACCGCGTGGTGGCAGCTTCGGCGGCTGCATTTTTCACTTTGTCGACCAATGAGGGATCGAGCAGCACATGCCGATTGACTGCAAGATCGACGAAGCTCTGGGCGAGATCGGCATCATGCGCGGCCAAAGCGTTTTCGATTTCGCGTTGCGCAACCGCGGCGTCGAATCTGTCGTCCAGCGCATGGTTGGCAATCCACGCCGGATCATCGAGGCCAGCAATCGCCTCGGCCGCGCGCGGCACCGTGTACGCCGCAGCCACAGCGAGTAACGCCGCCGCGGCCAAGACGAGCCCGATACCTGGGCCCCGCACTATGCTTTCCTGCAATGGTTCCAAGTCTTGGGTTCCAATCTCGGTCCGAACCGTCGCCCCGACACCTGAGTCTTCATACTGAAGTGCACGCAACCAAGGCGTTTCAACGGCACCGCATATTCGCTTTGCAATTGAGCTAGGCATGGTGCACGTGCCTCGCTATGGTTCCCCTAACAAAACAAAAGGACTCGCCATGGCGGAACATGTCGTCCCCCACTTTCACAACGATCCGGGCGTACCGGTCATCGAGATCGGCGCCACGGAATTCATGTGCGTCGGAGCGACACCCCCGTACGACCACCCGCATGTGTTCCTCGACATGGGCGAAGATAAGGAAATCATTTGTCCGTATTGCTCTACGCTTTACCGGCACGATCCGGCACTTGACCCGCATGCGGCCCGACCGCCGCAATGCGCGTTGTCTCACTCCGCTGCTGCCTGAACTCTATCGGGACTTTTGCCCATGGCGCCCGCGCGTCATGTCATCGTCGCCGGCGCCGGCATTGCCGGGTTGACGGCCGCGCTGGCGCTCGCCCGCACTGGCATACGCGTGAGCGTATTCGAGCAGGCGGAGAAGCTCGAAGAGACCGGCGCTGGGCTTCAGCTTTCCCCCAATGCGAGTCGCGTATTGATCGCTCTCGGGCTCCGAGAACGTCTGGCATCGGTGGCGGTGGCGCCACAGGCAATCCGGGTCATGTCAGGTGGCTCTGCTCGCGAGATCGTGCGTATTCCGTTGGGTGACGAGGCGGAGCGCCGCTACGGTGCACCTTATTGGTCGATCCATCGCGGCGACTTGCAATCAGCACTCGCCGATGCTGTCCGAAGCGAAATCGACGTGTCGCTTAAGCTCGGTGTCCGGGTCGAGGATTTCGCAGCCCACGTCAAAGGGGTCAGCGTGGTCGCCAGGCAGGGCACCCAGGTGCGTGACGAACGTGGCATCGCGCTGATTGGTGCCGATGGCATCTGGTCGAGTGTCGCCGCGCGCTTGCGCCGACAGCAGCCGCCGACATTCCGTCACCGCACCGCTTGGCGCGCACTTGTTTCCGCCGATGCTGTGCCTGCAGAATTCCGTCAGCCATTGGTGCACCTCTGGCTCGGTCACGACGCGCACCTCGTGCACTACCCGGTCAAGGCCGGCAAACTCATCAATATCGTCGGCATCGTCCACGATGAGTGGAACGAGATTGGCTGGTCCGCAGCCGGCGACCGCAGCGAGATCCTCCGGCACTTCTCACGCTTGACCTGGTCGGAGAAGGCTCGCGCGCTCATCTCGATTCCCGATCGCTGGCTGAAATGGGCGCTGTACGACCGCAAGGACCCCTTTCGTGGTGCCAGACTTCCCGTGACGCTGATCGGGGACGCCGCCCACCCGATGCTGCCATTCCTCGCGCAGGGCGCCGGCATGGCAATTGAAGACGCCGCGGTCATAGCCGACATGCTGTGTAAATATCTCGACGACCCGTCTGACGCTGTGCGCGCGTACGAAGGTGCGCGCTGGCACCGCACCGCGCGTGCCCAACAATTCTCCCGCCGCCAGGATCGCATTTACGGGCTGACGGGGCCGGAGGCGTTCATTCGCAATCTCGCGATGCGGGCAATGGGCGGACAAAAGCTGCGCGCTCGTTACGATTGGCTATATAGTTGGCGTCCACCCGAACGCTACAGCGCATGATCCTGAAAAGTGGGGAACCGGTTTTCGGAGAAGGTCACGCGCAAATCAAAGAGTTCGATCGCATGATGTTTCCTTCGACCGTGGCCGGCAGTCTGCCGAAACCGTCCTGGCTAGCCGAACCGAACAAGCTGTGGCCGCAATGGCGGCTGCAAGGCGAAGAGCTGGCGGAGGCCAAACTCGACGCCACATTGCTTGCCCTCAAATGGCAGGAGGACGCTGGCATCGACATCGTCTGCGACGGTGAAATGTCGCGCCAGCATTTCGTCCACGGCTTCCTTGAATTTGTCGATGGCATCGACTTCGCGCACAAGGTCGAGATGGGAATCCGCGCCGATCGCTATAAAGTCATGGTGCCAGTGGTCCGTGGAGAACTCAAACTAAAAGGCCGTGTGCATCAGGCGGAAGCGCGGCACGCGCGCGCTCATACGCAGCGCAAACTCAAGATGACGCTGCCCGGGCCGATGACAATTTCCGACACGATCGCCGACGCACATTACGGCGATAAGATCAAAATGGCGATGGCTTTCGCCGACTTGCTCAACAAGGAAGCGCGCGCGCTCGAAAAAGATGGTGTCGATGTTATCCAGTTCGATGAGCCGGCGTTCAACGTGTTCATGGGCGAAGTCGCCGGTTGGGGCATCGAGGCGCTTCATCGCGCTATCGATGGTCTCAAATGCACGACCGCCGTGCACATCTGCTATGGTTATGGCATCAAAGCCAATATCGACTGGAAGAATTCGCTCGGCGGCGAGTGGCGGCAATACGAGCAAATCTTCCCGGCGCTCGCCAAAAGTCGCATCGGCCAGGTATCGGTCGAATGCATCAATTCACACGTCCCGCTCAAACTGTTGTCGTTGCTCGAAGGCAAGGACGTGCTGATCGGCGTGATCGACGTGGCCACCGACAAGATCGAAACGCCGGAGCGAGTGGCGCAGGTCATTGGCGACGTCATGAAATTCGTGCCCAAGGAAAAGATCGTCGCCTGCACAAATTGCGGCATGGCCCCAATGCGGCGGGACATCGCCGAGGCAAAGCTGATGGCCCTGGGCCAAGGCGCTGCGCTCGCGCGCAAGAAATACGCGTGACTTTCGCCGCGCGTTACCTTGCCGCCCTGCCCATGACGTCCATCAGCTCGGCGACCTTTCGCCGCTGGTCGGCCTTGTTGCCGCTCTTGATTGCGTGGTCGACGCAATGAGACACGTGATCGCGCAGGATTTCCTCCTCGGCACGCCGTAGCGCAGCACGCACGGCTGCGATTTGCGTCACGATGTCGATGCAATAGCGATCATCTTCGACCATGCGGGCGAGCCCCCGTACCTGGCCTTCGATGCGGTTGAGCCGCTTGAGTGTCGCTGCCTTGCTGTCCTTCGCCATGGCGTCTATATACCCCCTAGGGGTATTTGAGGCAAGGTATGGGCGTGACGGCAGAACATCACCACCAGCACGAAGCGCCGGTCGGGGACGTCATCGACCCCGTGTGTGGCATGACTGTCGATCCGCACGCCGCCAAACACCGTGCCGACCATCGCGGCCACACTTACTATTTCTGCTCCGCCGGCTGCCGCTCCAAGTTCATCAGCGATCCGCAAAAATATCTGGGCAAGCGCGCGCCCGAGACTGTAGCAGAAGGCACGATCTACACGTGTCCGATGCACCCCGAGATTCGTCAGGTCGGTCCGGGCTCCTGCCCGATCTGCGGCATGGCACTCGAGCCCGAATTGGCCAGCACGGAGTCAGGTCCTAACCCTGAACTCCTCGACATGACACGCCGGTTCTGGATCGGCCTGGTGCTGGCACTCCCGGTTTTCGTCTTGGAAATGGGCGCCCACGTTGTCGGCGCGCACAATTGGGTCGCGCCGACGCTGTCGAACTATGTGCAGTTCGTTTTCGCGACGCCGGTAGTGCTGTGGGCGGGCTGGCCATTTTTCGTGCGCGGCTGGCAATCGCTTCTCACCCGCAATCTCAACATGTTCACCCTTATCGCCATGGGCACCGGTGTTGCCTATGTTTACAGCCTGGCCGCTACCTTCGCGCCGGGCATTTTCCCCGACGCTTTCCGCGGTCACGGCGGCGCACCGGCCACCTATTTTGAAGCAGCCAGCGTCATCACAGTGCTGGTGCTGATGGGTCAAGTGCTTGAACTGCGCGCTCGCGAGGCAACCTCCGGAGCGATCCGTGCCCTTCTCGATCTCGCCCCAAAGACCGCGCGACGCGTGAAAGATGACGGCAGCGATGAGGAGGTATCGCTCGACGCGGTGCATTCTGGCGACCGTTTGCGTGTGCGTCCCGGCGACAAGGTTCCGGTCGATGGCATCGTGCTCGAGGGTCGCTCCGCGCTCGATGAATCGATGGTCACAGGCGAATCAATGCCGGTGACCAAGGAAAAGGACGCGCGCGTGATCGGCGGCACGATCAACAAGAGCGGAACCTTTATTATGCGCGCCGACAAAGTCGGCCGCGATACATTGCTGTCCCAGATCGTGCAAATGGTCGCGAGCGCACAGCGCAGCCGCGCGCCAATCCAGCGCTTGGCCGACCAGGTGTCTGCGTGGTTCGTACCAGCGGTAATTGCTGTTGCGCTTATTGCATTCGCCGCTTGGGCGGCATTCGGCCCGGAGCCGCGCTTCGCCTATGGCCTGGTGGCAGCCGTGAGCGTGCTGATCATCGCCTGCCCTTGTGCGCTGGGTCTCGCCACGCCGATGTCGATCATGGTCGGCGTCGGCCGCGGTGCGCAGGCCGGCGTGTTGATCAAGAATGCCGAGGCGCTGGAGCGCATGGAAAAGATCGACACCCTCGTCATCGACAAGACCGGCACGCTGACCGAAGGCAAGCCGAGGGTGGTGGCAGTTACCCCCGCCTCCGGCTTCGACGAAGCGCAGGTGCTCCGACTTGCGGCGAGCGCCGAGCGTGGCAGCGAACATCCTCTGGCGGCAGCCATCGTCGCCGCCGCCTCCGAGCGGAAACTCGAACTCTCGCCGGTTCACGATTTTGATGCGCCCGCCGGCAAGGGCGTGACTGGCGCCATTGGCGGCAAAAAAGTCGCGCTCGGCAATGCAAGATTTCTCGATGAAATGAACATCGATACGTCGGCCCTCGAATCGCAAGCCGAGCGTCACCGCAGCGATGGAGCAACCGCCATCTTTCTCGCCGTCGATGGCAAGGCTGCCGGCGTTATTGCTATCGCTGATCCGATCAAGGAGACCACGCCGGATGCATTGAAGGCCCTTGCTGCGGACGGCATTCGCGTGGTGATGCTCACCGGCGACAACCGGACCACCGCGCAGGCCGTCGCGCGGCGCCTCGGCATCGCCGAGGTCGAGGCGGAAGTTCTCCCCGATCAGAAGAACGCCGTTGTCGAAAAACTGCGGCGCGAAGGCCGCGCGGTCGCCATGGCCGGTGACGGCGTCAATGACGCGCCAGCACTCGCGGCTGCAGAGGTCGGTATCGCCATGGGCACCGGCGCCGATGTCGCGATCGAAAGTGCCGGCGTCACGCTCCTTAAAGGCGATCTTACCGGCATTGTGAAAGCACGCACCCTCTCGGCTGCGGTCATGCGCAACATCCGGCAGAACCTGTTTTTCGCATTCATCTACAATGCGCTTGGCGTGCCGGTTGCCGCCGGCGTGCTTTATCCCGTGTTCGGCTTGCTGTTGTCGCCAATCATCGCAGCCGCCGCGATGGCGCTGTCATCGGTCAGCGTTGTCGGCAATGCATTGCGGCTGCGCGGCGTGGCGCTCTAGCTCGCTAGTAGATCGCCAGATATTTCAGCAGCGATAGAACGCCGATGATGATGACAATGACACGGACGATCTGTTTCGCGCGACCGTCAATCGGCAGCATGTTGATCAGATAAAGTACTAGAACGATGACAAGGAACGTTATGAGAATACTGATTAAAATGCCCATGCTCGCCCCCATATATGGCCACGGCCGTGGCGGGTTCACGCCAACAAGTTCCCTCGCCGGAAAAGGTTCCAGGGTCGGCCGTGTTAGCGGACAGCCTGATCGCTCGTGCGAACCCCGGGCCCTGTGACACCTGGTACCAACTTGCAGTTCTTTTCGGCGGCAGTCTTGCGCATCTGGTCCAGCTCGCCGCGCAATTGCAGATATTCTGGACGGTAAGCCAGCGTGCTCGCCAGCTGGCCGTTCGGGCCGGCTTTCGCCGTCAGCGCCTCCAACTCATGCATGCGCGTAAGATTGCCCTGCGCCGCGGTCGCGAGTTCCGGACAGCTGTAGAGAATGTATTTGTCCGGCGGCACGAGGAAACGGCTGGTAGCCTCTTCCGATGCACAGCCCGAAAGCGCCAAGGCCGCGAATGCGGCGATCAGGGTCCGGGCTGTCGCGGAACGAGTCATTGTCATGCAGCTATCGCACGAATTAGGCATCGCAGTGGTGCGGATGGAGGGGTGTTCCCTGATTTTTCCGTGGATTCTCAGGTACGGGCCTTCGTTACCAGTTTCAGCTAGCCCGTTATCATCTTGATTTTGTTGGTGCGGACGGAGGGACTCGAACCCTCACGGGAAATCTCCCAAGGGATTTTAAGTCCCTATATTCATATTGATTTCATTGGATAATTCACCTGTATGTTGCGCTCATGTCGCGTGCCTGCTAGGGTGGCAAATCACCTCGGGAGGCTACCATGTCCGTCCGCAAACGCTGTTGGACCACTAGCAAAGGCGACACCAAGGAAGCTTGGATAGTCGATTACGTCGACCAGCTCGGCAAACGCCATATCGAAACGTTCGAGCGCAAAAAGGAAGCCGACGAACGGTGGGCGGAGGTGAAAGGGGAAGTGCGCGCAGGGACGCACGTAGCCCGGAGCGCCAGCCCAACCGTTGCCGAGGCTGCCGAGACATGGCTTAACGAGGTCAAGGCGCGCAACGTCGAACGCACGACGCTCAAGCACTACGAGCAGCACGTCAATCTGCACATTGTCCCGCTGCTCGGACGCATCAAGCT
>JBGQLL010000031.1:0-20289 GCA_041500065.1 Pseudolabrys sp. | reverse complement strand
GACGATGCCGCCCTTGACGTAGATCTTCCACGAGCACGAGCCGGTGCAGTTGGCGCCGTGGGTCGAGCGCACGATCTTGTCGTGTTGCCAGCGCTTGCGGTAACCGTCTTCCCAGCGCCTGTCTTCGTTGGTGGTGATGCCGTGCCCGTCCGCGAATTTATCGGTGACGCGGTTGAAGAAGGTCAGGCGGTCAAGGAAGTGACTCATGGTCTTGCCTCATTCGGCCGGTGCAGCAGCGGACTTCATCGTCCGCGGCCTGGATCGATGTTCAACGTCGTAAAGAAGGCCGCCACGGCGGGTATAGAACCACCAGGTGATCGCGAGGCAGCTGATGTAGAAAACCAGAAAACCCCACAGCGCGGCCTCAACGCCGCCCGTAAGCGCGATCGATGATCCATAAGATTTTGGAATAAAGAACGCGCCGAATGCTGCAATTGCCGAGGTGAACCCAGTGATGGCGGCGGATTCTTTTTCCGCCTGCCGCAACTGGTCGTCTTTCTCCAGCTTGGGCATCAAGCGCGCGACTTCCTTGCGCATGATGTTGGGGATCATCTGGAAGGTCGACGCGTTGCCGACACCGGTGGCGAAGAACAGCAACAGGAACATCGCGAAAAAGCCCCAGAATGCATTGGGCTGATCCTTGATGCCGAGGAAGTAGAGAACCCCTGCGACGCCCACCATCATCGTAATAAAGACCCAGACGGTGACGCGGGCGCCACCCCAGCGGTCCGAAATCCACCCTGTGGCCGAACGCGACAGCGCGCCGACCAGGGGCCCAACGAACACGAACGGCAAGGCGTCCACGGCAGGGAACTGCGTCTTCGCCAGCAGCGGGAAGCCGGCCGAGTAGCCGATGAAAGAACCGAAGGTGCCGGTATAAAGCCAGCACATCAGCCAATTGTGCTTGCGCCGGAAGATCACCGCTTGCTCGCTGAACGAGGCCTTGGCCGACGCGATGTCGTTCATTCCGAACCAGGCGGCAAATGCACTCGCGGCGATAAACGGCACCCAGATGAAGCCGGCGTTTTGCAGCCACAGCGGCGTCGAACCGGCCGGTCCTTTCACCAGCGTGGGGTCGCCGCCGAACCAACCGAACACGCCGGCCGTAATGACGATCGGTACCAAGAATTGCACCACGCTGACGCCGAGATTGCCGAGGCCGGCATTAAGCGCCAGCGCGTTGCCCTTTTCGGAGCGCGGGAAGAAGAACGAGATGTTGGCCATCGACGAAGCAAAATTGCCACCGCCGAGGCCGCACAGCAGCGCCAGACCAAGAAATATGAAATACGGCGTATTCGGATTTTGCACCGCATAGCCGATGCCAACGGCCGGGATCATCAGCGACCAGGTCGCAACCGTGGTCCACAATCGCCCGCCGAATATCGGCACCATGAAGGAATAGAAGATGCGCAAAACGGCACCCGATATTCCCGGCAATGCCGCGAGCCAGAACAGTTGATCGGTCGTGAACTGGAAGCCGACCGATGGCAGCTTTGCAACGACCACGGACCAGACTTGCCAGACCGCAAACGATAGCAGCAACGCGGGGATCGACACCCAGAGATTGCGACGGGCAATCGCACGGCCGGTTGTCTCCCAGAATTGCTTGTCTTCCGGCCGCCAATCGGTGAGCACTGCGCCCGAGAGCGCGCCGACGTGCGCCGGCTTGTGGATCTCCTGGAATTCCGGAAGTTGCGGAAGCTTTGCCAGTGCCGGGCCGGCGACCGCGCGTTCCATGTGCCGGATCGAAACGTGCATCCAGAGCAAGGCGACGCTCACCAGCACGAACAGCAGCATGAAGCAACTGGTCCACAGGCCGGTGAGATCGTTGAGCGCGCCGAACGCTATTGGAAGGACGAAGCCGCCAAGGCCGCCGATCATGCCGACAAGACCGCCAACGGCGCCGACGTTTTTTGGGTAATAGACCGGAATGTGCTTGTAGACCGCTGCCTTACCCAGGGCCATGAAGAATCCGAGCACAAAAACGATCACTGTGAATGGCACTACGGCCATTTCGAGGTGGAAACTGCGTGGCCCGCTGATCGTCCGCACTATGTAGTCAGTCGGCGGATAGGACAGCACAAAAGTGCAAACGGTCGCGACCAAGAAGGTCCAATACATCACGCGCCGCGCGCCATAACGGTCGGACAGGTGGCCACCATAGGCGCGAAACACACTTGCCGGAAACGAGAACGCGGCGGCCGTCATGCCGGCAGTCTTGATGTCGACGCCGTATACATTGATCAGGTATTGCGGCAGCCACAGCGACAGGGCGACGAAAGCACCGAAAACAAAAAAATAGTACAGCGCGAAACGCCAGACCTGGATATTCTTGAGCGGCTCCAGTTCGAGCCAGGCACTGCGGGGCTTTTCACCGCGTGCACGCCGCGCAACGAGCACCGGGTCATCGTCAGTGAAAATCCAGAACAAGACCGCCATGATCGCGATGGCGGCTGCCCACACTTGTGCGACGGCGGGCCAGCCATAGGCAACCAGCACAAATGGCGCGAGGAACTTTGTCACCGCGGCGCCGACATTGCCGACGCCGAAAATGCCGAGTGCTGTGCCCTGCTTTTCGGTCGGATACCACCGCGAAACATACGCGATACCGACCGCAAATGACCCGCCGGCGATACCGACAAACAGCGCGGCGATGAGGAACTGCGGGTATGTCGACGCCCAGGTCAGGAAATACGTTGCGACCGCAGCGGCCAGCATCACCGATGTGTAGACAATCCGGCCACCATACTGATCGGTCCAGACGCCAAGGGCGACGCGAATCAGTGACCCGGTCAGAATCGGTGTGCCAACCAATAGCCCGAACTGGGTTTCATTGAGCCCGAGGTCTTTCTTAATCTGCACGCCGATAATGGCGAAGATGGTCCACACCGCGAAACACACGGTGAAAGCGATAGTAGACATCCAAAGTGCGCGACTTTGGCCCGCAGTCCTGGGATCTGTCTTGGCTGGCATGTGATTAATCGTCCCTGTTTCGGCGCGCGAAATTGACGACTGCACACAAGCCCGCGCTGACCAGGGCGGCTTTGAGATTGATCAAAAAAGTGGCGGGAGTTTCTAATTCTGCAAATATATCAGGTGGTAACGAGGGGTGGATTTTTACTGCGCTGGGGATCGTCGTCGGCGGCCTTGGTCATAGCTGCCATGCGAAGATGCCGCACGTATCACGTGTTTTTTAACATACAAATTACGGGCCGGATGATTCCTTAAAGGATACAGTTCACTGCCATGCAGCGAGCTCTCTCAGGAGCATCAGGCGATGATCAATAGCAAGAACGTGGTGTCAGCGCTCCGGCGCGACGTGGCCTTCGTTTGGCACGCAGTGATCGCAGTGGTGTTCATCGGCTTCGCTACGCTCGCAGTCGCAGCGGCTTTGCTCGACGTTCTGGCGATCCGACATTAGGCGGTGGCGGCGGATATTGGTGTCGCTGCCCGTTGAAATCTTCCACCTTAAAATGCGCGGTACCGCTCGAAGACTCGATATAATTTGGGCCGATTGGCGATTTGCCGTGGCCACCGGGGATGTCGAGCACGTAGGTCGGCTGACATAGGCCGGACGAACGTCCGCGTAGGCCACGCATCAGCTGCTGCCCGACGGCGATCTCTGTCCGCAGATGGCTGGTGCCGGGCGCCAGGTCACCGTGATGCAGGTAGTATGGTTTGATCCGGCATTCGACCAAACTCCGCATCAATTCGGCCATCACCTCCGGCGTGTCGTTGACGTTGGCAAGCAGCACTGTCTGCGAGAGCAGTGGAATTCCAGCGTCCGCCAGACGCGCGCAGGCGGCCCGTGCGCTAGCGCTCAATTCGCGCGGATGATTCACATGCACGGCCACATAGGTCGGCTTCCCCTTGATCTTCATCGCTCGGACCAGCTCTCGCGTGATGCGCGCGGGATCGGCCACCGGCACGCGCGTATGAATACGCACGATCTTGACGTGATCGATTTTTGCAATCGCTTTCATGACTGAACGCAACCGCCTTGCCGACAGCACCAATGGATCCCCGCCCGTGAGGATCACCTCCCAGATTTCCGGATGTGTCCGGATGTAGTCGAATGCGCCGGCCAGCGCCTTCGACGACAGCGCATTCGCCTTATCCGGGCCGATCATCTCTCGGCGGAAGCAAAAACGGCAGTAGACGGCACAGATAGAGGTCAACTTGAGCAACACCCGGTCCGGATAGCGATGAACAATGCCTTCCACCGGGCTGTATGCATTGTCGCCAATCGGATCGTTTAGCTCCTCGGGCCGATGGGCCAACTCCGCCGGATCAGGAACGAATTGGCGGGCAATCGGATCGTGAGGATCGGCGCGATCGATCGACTGTGCCAATGCCTCAGGCAACGCCAGCGCATAGCGAGCGGCAACCGCGTCAAGCACCGGCTGTCTTTCTGGTGGCACCAGTCCGCGCTCTGAGAATTGCGCAGGCGTACGTAAGGTCGTCATGGTCTATTCCTTTTTCTATTCGCCTAGGGCTCGACAACGGGCGTCCAGATCACCTGGTCGATACGTTGTGCGCCGGTCGCCAGCATCACCAGCCGGTCAAAACCAAGAGCAATTCCGCTCGCCTGCGGCATCCGTCCCAAAGCCTCTATGAAATCCTCATCCACCGGATAGCGCTCGCCGTGGATGCGCTGTTTTTCTGCCATCGCGGTCTCGAAGCGCGCACGCTGTTCGGTGGCGTCTGTCAGCTCACCAAAGGCGTTCGCGAGTTCCACCCCACATACGTAAAACTCGAAGCGCTCGGCGACCTTGTCGCTGCCCGTCTTCGGCCGTGCCAGTGCGGCCAAGGGCAGAGGGTACTCATATAACAAAGTCGCACGACCAAGCCCGAGATGCGGATCCACACGCTCGGCGAGAATGCGGCTGAAGATATCGCCCCAGGTATCGTCTTGCGCAATCGCTATGCCGGCCTTGAATGCCGCACCAGCAAGCGCCGCCCGGTCGCCCCTGCCCCTGCTCACGGTCGCCAACACATCGATTCCGGCGTGGCGCGCGAACGCTTCCGCGACCGTCACGCGCTCCGGCGCTGCAGAGGGATCGACGGTTTTGTCCCGAAAACGGAATTCTTTTGTATCAGCGGCGCGTGCCGCCTCTGCCAAAACTGCGGCGCAATCATCCATCAGTGCCTCGTAAGGCTCGTTCGCTCGATACCATTCCAGCATGGTGAATTCGGGATGATGCAGCGCGCCGCGTTCGCGGTTGCGGAAAACGTGCGCAAAATCGACAATGCGCGTTTCACCCGCCGCCAAAAGTTTTTTGCACGCGAATTCCGGTGAGGTGTGCAAATATAACGGCCAGCGTTTGCCATCCGCCCCGATCAGATCGGTGGCGAAGGCATGCAGGTGCGCCTCGTTGCCGGGCGAAATCTGAAGGGCCGCCGTCTCGACCTCCACAAAGTCCCGCTTCGCGAACCAATCCCGCAAGGCCGCCGCGATACGGGCTCGCGCCAGCAGGTAAGGCCTGCGAGCGGCGTAGGCGCCGGCGCTCCAGAAATGCTGACCTTTCGGCACGTTTACCTCGACCGGGTAACCAGCGAGAAAAGCTGGTATCGGGCGAGAAGATCGCTATGGTGCGCCCCGAAACGGCCCCCCGCCCCACCTACATCAAGGATTCCTATCGTGAAGGTCATCGCTTCATCGCTCCGCAAGGGCAACATCGTCGATCTCGACGGCAAGCTTTATGTCGTTCTGACCGCAGAAAATTTTCATCCCGGCAAGGGCACTCCGACCACCCAGGTCGATATGCGCCGGATTTCGGACGGCGTGAAGACCTCCCAGCGCTACAAGACCACCGATCAAGTCGAGCGCGCCCACGTTGAGGACCATGAATTCAGCTACCTCTATCAGGATGGCGACGGCTTTCACTTCATGAACCAGGAAACTTTCGACCAGGTTCAGGTACCGGCCGACATCATCGGCGATTACGCCGTGTACCTTCAGGAAGGAATGGTGGTAAACCTAGCCCTGCACGAAGGCGTGCCCGTTTCGATCGAAATCCCGCAAAAGGCAACCCTGGAAATCACCGACACCGAGCCCGCGATGAAGGGGCAGACCGCGTCGGGTTCGTTCAAGCCAGCGATGCTGTCGAACGGCGTGCGCACCATGGTGCCGACCCACATCACTGTCGGCACGCGCGTGGTGGTCAACACCGCCGATGGCTCCTATGTGGAGCGCGCTAAAGACTGATTTCTCTAAGCGTGACCTGATCCGAAACGCTAGACGCGTACGCTGGCGCGCACTTCCTTGGGAAACAAATCGTCGGGACTAAGCTTCTTTGCCGTCACGCCCTGTGCGTGGGCGAAGCGGCAGAATGCGTCCAGGGTCTTGCGATTTGGCTCCAGTCCGTAGGGAAACGGATCGTCTCCGAAATTGCTACCCCACTCGCCGGCAACCGCCGCCGCCCATGGCACCGGTATGCGTGAGGCTGTCAAATCCTGGATTCGCTCGACGCTTCGACGCTTGGCTTCATCGAAGGCCTTAAACAGGTTCATCGCTATCCAAGGATAGCGTTCGAACACTGCGCGGCGCATCGCAATCACGTGCATGATCGGATAGATGCCCGTCGCCGCGTAGTAGCGCATCTCCTCTGCGCGATAATCGGGATAAAGGCGCGCAATCTTGCCACCACCCTTGTCGAAAGCATCTGGAACGCGAGCTGAGATCGCCGCGTCGACCTCACCTGAAAGAAGCATCGCCGAGATGCTGGTGTCGCGCCGCTGCTGATATTGAATTCCGTCCGGTAGCTTGAACTCGACTTTCTCCTCACGACCGGCCTCATTCATGCCAGCTTGTACCCATTGCACCTTTCGCAAATCCACACCGGCCGTTTCCGACAGAAATCCACGTGCATAGATTCCGGCGGTCTGCGCCCATTCCGGAATGCCCACGCGCTTGCCTTCCAGGTCCTTCGGCTTGGAGATGCCGCGGTCAGTTCGCACATAAAATGCCGAGTGCCGGAACACGCGCGATGGAAAGACCGGAATTCCAACAAAGGGAGAATTGCCCTGCGAGGCATAGCCGATGAACTTGCCGAAGGACATTTCCGAAACGTCCCACTCGCGATTCTTAATAAACCTGTAGAAAATTTCCTCGACCGGAAGCACGAAGGCTGTGAGCACGGTACCCTCTACCCGCACGACACCGTTCACAAGATCGCGCACGTGATCGTAATCGGTGGTAGCGAGCGTCAAATGCAGACGCGCGGTACCATCGCTTTCGATGATCTCGATTTCGCGATCGGCACTTGAGGCCGCCGTTAAATTCGCTTCACGCACAGTCATCGTTGTGTGGACCTCCAGCATCTCCGAGCGCTTGGCGGACGCCGCGCCGCACCCTACACCAGGACACGACCCTTGTATGCCGCGGTTCGATGCCCTTAACTCAGGACTCAGGATATCTTTGATACGTTTTTGGCAGGGCAGAACGAGGGAACCCGGGTTGAAACGTGCCGTTCTTGTTGGCCTTGCTTTGCTCATCTCCGGTGCCGCGCCCGCGGAGGAGATGAAGACCCCGCGCGTTTCGATCGCCCAGGTCGATTGGGACGCCGCGGCGGCGAAACTCGCCGAGCGGCCTGCCGGCACAACGGCGGAGGCCTTCGCCAAGTTCAATGTTGCCGCCGAAACGGGCTTCCCCGGCATCGCCAACAGCACGGTACCAGTCCTTCTTCCGTTCGATGTTGACGGTTTCGCTAAAGATCTTGCCGCCAATCCCGGACAGTCTCCGGACAAACTGGCCGAAAGTGTTGATCGCTTCATGCAATCGGGATTTCGGCCAACGAAATTCTTCCTGACCGGCCCCGCAGGTTATGACGCGGCATTCGGACTGAAAGTCTCGGACGTCCCGGAGCTTTCGGATATCCGTTATGCCGATCCAGTCTACGTGTTGTTCTCGGGTCTCGGCATGACCTACCAGCTTGACGGCCCCGCCCTTCCCGGCGGCGAATTGGCAAAAGCGTTGCAGAATGATTTCCCGGGGATGCGTCGCTATCTCCATGAATCCTATATCCGCTACAGCTTCGACCGTTATGGCGTGACCTATGTGGCCGCCATCTATTGCCTCGATACTCGTCCGCGCTCAAAGATTCTGACTTGCAAACAAGCCGACCGAATCATGGATCGCTTCCTGCGCGCGCTCAAGCTTGCCGGCGGCTCGCCATCCGCCAGCCTGACCGTCGACGCACTGCGTCTAGATCGGCCAAAAGATGAATCGAAAGACTTTACGTATTTCAGCCCGGGATTTCTCATCCCCAACACGGGATTGAAGAAAGATGTTGGGGGACGCAGCGACTACACGGTCTATGCGCGGCTGCGGTTTCCGCTCAAAGAGCCTCCCGCCTTCCCCAATTCGCAATCGTTCAACAACTGGGGTGATTGCGATTTCACGGGCCGTTCGGTGCGCAACCCGCGCAAGAAGGACCAGTCTTATTCATGCAAGGTCAACGGACGACCGTTGGTGTTCAACGAATCCGCTCCGCCCAACTACTCATATCCCTGGCGCGATAATTTCTGTGAGCATCGCCACTATTTCGTCGGCCAATGCCCCGGTGGCGAGGGCCATCAAGGTCAGGACATCCGGCCAGGCTCCTGCACGCTGTTCAATGACGGCGCCGATCGGTGCCTTCCCTATCAACATGAGGTGGTCGCCGCGCATGACGGTTTTATCCTGCGCGCACGCAAGCAGGAGGCTGTGTATCTCTTTATCAATACGGCGAACACTCACGCGCGTGTGCGATACATGCACATGAATCCGAATCAGCTCGATGCCGATGGAATTGTCAGCGGCAAACTGGTGCATGAGGGGGATCTGCTGGGAAGAGTCGGCAACTACAACAATGGCGAACGCGGAACCACCTATCATCTGCACTTCGATATGCAGGTCCCGACCAAGGTCGGTTGGGTATTTGTGAATCCATATATGACGATCGTTTCCGCCTACGAGCGGCTCATCGGGACACGCGGTACAGAGATCAAGGACGGTGACGCAGTACCAGCAGCGGCTGGGATTCCGCCAGTGATCCAGCACCCGGAACCTCTCGCCTCGGTTCAGGGAGCAGCACCGCAAGCGCACGAGTCAACTGCCGTGAGCACTAAACCGCACAAGATCGCCCAGAAGCCGCAAAAGAAACACCGCCACGTCCGAAAACGGGGCCGGCATAACGCGGGCTAGCGTGTCGCGCATTGTACGCGCCCAGTCCATCACTAGAATGCGGTCATGCTACGAATCTCCGACACCGCGCTGCCCAGTTACTTTGTGACGCGTCGCATTCTTATGGCGAGCGCTGTAGGCCTCGCAGCAAGCTTTGCGTTCGATTTGCATGTGAAGGCAGCGCAATCACCCGCTTTTGCACATTGGGTCGCGGCCTTTCGCCCTCGCGCGCTCAACCGCGGCATCTCGGAACAGACTTATGACCGTGTGATGGGTGCGGTAACACCCGACACAAGTGTATTCGAGCAATATCGCGCGCAACCGGAGTTCACCGAGTTGATGTGGCAATACATAAACCGGCGCTGCTCGGGTTGGCGCGTGATCACCGG
Organism: Pseudolabrys sp.; assembly: GCA_041500065.1. Classification (GTDB taxonomy): domain Bacteria; phylum Pseudomonadota; class Alphaproteobacteria; order Rhizobiales; family Xanthobacteraceae; genus Pseudolabrys. The sequence goes on along the minus strand of JBGQLL010000031.1, from coordinate 10,734 downwards.
AAAAGAGCGCGCGAAGGAATATGCCGGCCTGCTTGCGCGCGTTGAGAAGGATTATGGCGTCGATCGCTACATCTTGCTGGGACTGTGGGGAATGGAGTCGTCTTTTGGCGATGTGGTCACCAATTCGAAATACATGCGACCGGTCATACCGGCCCTTGCCGCGCTCGCCTGGGGCGAGCCGCGTCGCCGCGCATACTGGGAAGCCGAACTGTTGAATGCGCTGACCATTGTTGACCGCGGCTGGGCGCAGCCATCGGACATGATTGGCTCCTGGGCGGGTGCAATGGGACACACGCAGTGGATGCCGGAAGTGTGGCTGCACATGGGTGTCGACTACGACCACGATGGCCGCGCCTCGCCATTCGGCAAGCCGGACGATTCGTTCGCCGGCACGGCGCGCTATCTGGTGGAACGCGGCAAATACCGGCGTGGCGAGGCCTGGGGCTGTGAGGTGACACTTGCGGCAAGCCACGCGCGGCTCGCAAATAATCGAACTATGCGGTCATACGCCAAGTGGGGGGAGCTCGGCGTCCGGCGCGCCGACGGCGCGGCTTTTGCGCGGCCAAACGACCAAGTGAAGCTTTGGATGCCGGTCCCCGGCGGCCCTGCTTTTCTCGTTGGGCAGAATTTCCGAGCGGTTTACTCCTACAATCCCTCGACGAGCTATACCTTGGCACTTTGCCACCTTGGCGACCTCATCCGCGGGGACCCGCCGTTCCGGCAGCTGTTTCCTGGTGGCGAACGGACGCCCACTCTGGAGGAGGTTAAGGAGATTCAGCGCCGGCTTAACGAACACGGCTTCAAGACCGATGGCATTGACGGACGCACCGGCAGCGACACCATCCGGGCCGTTCTCGCCTACCAGAAAAAAGTCGGTATGGAGCCGGCCGACGGCTATGCCGGCCTGAAATTGCTCGCCCGATTGCGTCAGGGAGCGTAATCCGGTTGGATGCCGCCCACCCGCCCTCGGGGCGGCAAATGGCGGAGCCCTCACCTTGGCGAGCAATCGAAGCGATAGCGCAAAAACACGTGCTGCGGATAGCGGAAGCTTGTCCACACTCGATCGTCCGGTTCCGGCCGGCGTCAACGCAGCCGGTTTCGGAAGCGACGTGGTGGCGGACGCACTGCGTGCGACCGACATTCCCTATATCGCGCTCAATCCAGGCGCGAGTTATCGCGGCCTTCACGATAGCCTCGTGAACTACTTGGGCAACGAGCGGCCGCAGATGTTGCTCTGTCTGCACGAAGAGAGCGCGGTGGCGATCGCGCAAGGCTATGCCAAGGTTACCGGCAAGGCGATGGCCGCTGCCGTGCACTCCAATGTCGGCCTGATGCACGCCACCATGGCGATCTTCAATGCCTGGTGCGATCGCATGCCGATGGTGATCCTCGGCGCGACCGGCCCGGTCGATGCCGTCAAGCGGCGGCCCTGGATCGATTGGATCCACACGGCGCGTGATCAAGGTGCTTTGATCCGTGGCTATACCAAATGGGACGATCAGCCAGCCTCACCGAAGGCTGCGCGCGAAGCCGTTTTGCGCGCCAACTGGATCGCCAATACGGCACCGCGTGGCCCGACTTACGTCAATCTTGATGCAGAAATGCAGGAAAGCAAACTTGCAGAGCCGGTCGCACCGATCGATGCCAAGCGTTTCATGCCGCCGGTCGAAAGCGCCGCACCGGCCGAGTTTGTCAAACAGGCGGCTGATCTCCTACGAACCGCAAAGCATCCGGTCATCCTTGCTGGCCGCGTGTCGCGCAGTGTCGAGGCATGGAAGGCGCGCGTCACACTGGCTGAGCGGCTCAACGCACCCGTAGTCACCGATTTGAAGGTCAGCGCTTCGTTCCCGACTGATCACCCGCTACACGCAGGCGCGCCCGGTGGAACAGTGCTTTCGCCCGAGGCTGCTGAAGCTATTCGCGGTGCCGATGTCATACTGAGTCTCGACTGGGTTGATATGGCGGGCACACTCAAGAATACGGGCGGCAACGCCACCGCAAAGTTCGTACAGGTTTCAGTCGATCATCGCCTGCACAATGGTTGGAGCATGGACTATCAGGGCCTGCCGCCAGTTGACATCATGATCGATTGCGAGCCGGACGCGGCAGTGCCGGCGCTGCTCGCGGCACTCGGTCCAGCCAAACCGTATCTGGTGTCGACCAAGTCCGAGCCGTTCAAGCCTGCCGGTGACAAACTCACCGTCGATCATCTCGCCGACGCGCTGCGCCGCACAATTGGCGATCGGCCTACATCCCTCACCCACATCTCGTTGTCGTGGAATGGTGCGGCCTGGCCGTTCCGCCACCCCCTCGACTTCCTTGGCGGCGACGGTGGCGGCGGCGTCGGGGGCGGCCCCGGCATCTCGGTGGGCGCCGCACTGGCGCTGAAAGGCTCCGGCCGGTTGCCGGTCGCGGTTTGCGGCGACGGCGATTTTTTGATGGGCGTGACCGCACTTTGGACCGCGGCGCATTACCACATTCCGTTGCTGATTGTAGTTGCTAACAACCGCTCCTTCTTTAACGACGAACTGCATCAGGAGCGCGTCGCTCACATGCGCAACCGACCGATCGAGAACCGCTGGATTGGCCAGCGCATTTCCGAACCAGACATTGACCTGGCCAGCATGGCGCGCGCGCAGGGGGCTCAGGGCTTTGGCCCTGTGACCGCAATCAGCGAACTCGACGCTATGTTCGCGAAAGCAATTGCGACAGTCGATGCCGGCCATGTCGCGGTCGTCGATGTGCGGGTTGAACCCGGTTACACGGCCCCGGTAACCGCGATAATGACCCGAACGGGCGACTAGCATCCGATGGCGCTCACTCAAGCATCCGCCGATGCCATCCTGGTGGCCGACGACATCTTCGTGCAGTTTGACACGCCCGAAGGGCCAATCACGGCCGTCGACAATGTTTCCTTCAAGGTCCGGCCGGGCGAATTCCTTTCCGTCATCGGCCCTTCCGGTTGCGGCAAATCGACACTGTTCAATGTGATCGGAGGACTGCTTGGACAGCACCAAGGGGTGGTGAGCGTCGGCGGCGAAACAATTTCGGGACCGCACAAGTCGATCGGCATGGTGTTCCAGGAGGAATCGACGTTCCCCTGGCGCACGGTCATCGACAACGTCGCGTTCCCGCTTGAACTGGTTGGCATGCCCAAGGCGATACGTGCCGAGCGCTCCCGTCATTTCATCAAGATGGTCGGACTCGACGGCTTCGAAAACCGCTACCCCGGTGAACTGTCCGGTGGGATGCGTCAGCGCGTATCGCTTGCACGAACCCTGGCATCCGAACCAAAGATCCTGTTGATGGACGAGCCTTTTGCTGCGCTTGATGAACAGACGCGGCTGTTGCTCGGCGACAAGGTCCTGCAAATCCAGCAGCAGCTAAAACAAACCACGCTGCTGATCACGCACAACATCACTGAGGCGGTGCAGATGTCAGACCGTGTTCTGGTGATGACGTACCGGCCGGGCAAAGTGAAGCGTATCGTCGATATTGACCTGCCCCGGCCGCGGACATCGGAGATCGTCAGCAGCGAGGCTTTTGGCCGCTATGTGGCACAGATCTGGAGCGACCTGCGCGAGGAAGCAAATCGCGGCATGCGCGACGAAGAAAAACACATGCTGAACCAAGACGAGCACACCGCATGACACTCGTCGTTGCGCATGCGTCTCGTTCACATCGCAGCTACGCCGCCCCGATGGTGGGTCTGGGCTCGTTCATTGCGTTTGTTCTGTTGGTCGAGGTCCTCATCCGCATCGGCGTGCTCAACCGCTTCATCATCCCGGCGCCGTCGGAAATCATCGCAAGCTTTGGCCGCCTATTTCTCGAGGAAAATATCTTCCAGCGCTTCGTTTTCACGGCCGCCGAATGCATCGCTGCCGGCGTAATGATCACAGTATGCGGAGTCACTATCGGCGTGGTCATGCAGCGATTCAGCTTGCTTCAGCGAGCCTGCGAGACCTGGGTCGCTGCGTTTGCTTCAGCGCCACTGGTCCTCGCCTATCCGCTGTTCATGGTGATTTTCGGCCGCAACGCCTGGACTATTATCATGATGGGCTTCTTTTCGGCCTTGCCGCCGGTGATCCTCAAGACCATCGAAGGCATTTCCGGCACACGCAAAGTTCTGGTGAATGTGGGGCGCAGCTTCAATCTCACGGGCACACAACAGTTCTGGAAGATCCTGTTTCCCGCTGCTCTGCCGACCATTTTTGTTGGCGTGCGGCTTGGGTTGATCTTCGCGCTGATCAACATCGTAGGCACGGAATTTCTCATCAATTTCGGCGGACTTGGACAGCTGATCAACGATCTGGCCGAGCGTTACGATCTTGCCGGCACATATGCCGCGATCTGCTTTGTAATTCTGGTGAGTGTGCTGTTTTTCATCGTCCTGGAGAAGGCTGAACGATGGCTGAGACCGGTCGATTGAGACAGGCGGCAGTCGCCGCGCCGCTGGTGAGCCCGGTAACGCTGCTGCGCGTTGCGATCATCCTGAGCCTGTTGGCGCTGTGGGAATTCCTGGCCGACTCCGGCTGGCTGTACCGCGACGTGGTGCCTTCGTTGTTGTCGATCGGCCGCGCTTTGGCCGCGCTGCTTTCGGATCGCAATTACTATTTCAACCTCGGTGTCACCGCTGCCGAGATCGGCACGGCGCTGGCAATCGGCGGAATTGCCGGTCTTGCGGTCGGCATTTTGCTCGGCGGCAATCGATTTCTGTCCAGGGCTTTCGAGCCCTATCTCTATTATCTGGGGCCGACGCCAAAGATAATTTTCTTTCCGGTCATGATCATGTGGTTCGGAGTCGGCCCTGAATCCAAGGTCGCGCTGGGCACTCTCTCGTGTTTCTTTCCCGTCGCGCTTAACGTCGCGGCCGGCATGCGGCAGATCGACAGGGTCCTAATTCGCGTCGGCGAGAGCTTCCGCGCCACCACCGCGCAGATGGTGTCCAAGATCTATTTGCCCGCTATGCGGCACCCGATCATCAATGGCGTGCGCCTTGGCTTCGGATTCGCGCTGATCGGGACGCTGCTTGCGGAAACGAAGCTATCCAACAAGGGTATCGGTTTCCTGATCATCCAGGCCTATAGCGTATTCGACATGCCGCGTATGTATGCCATGCTGATCGTGCTGTTCGTCCTGGCGATCGGGGCCAATGCGCTGATCGGCCGATTGGGCGGGCTCGACACAATTAAGCGGACCTAAGACCCTTCAGCAAAACGGGGCGGTGCATCATGAAGAATTTTCGGGTGCTGTTCGGAACGGCGGCGATTGCCCTTGGCGCCTTCATTGGCCCGGCCACCGCCGACGATCTCGTGAAAATGACCATCGGGCAACGCGGCAACTGGGACACCGCGATTACCCATCTCGGCGAAAAGGCCGGTATTTTCAAGAAACACGGTCTTCAACTTGAAATGATCTATACGTCCGGCAGCGGCGAAACGCTGCAGCCGGTAATCGCCGGTGGTGTCGATCTCGGTCTTGCGGTCGGCACACTGGGAGCTATGGCAGCCTATTCAAAAGGCGCGCCGGTGCGCATTGTTGGTGCACAGGCGACCGGCGCTGCCGACTACTGGTACGCCAAGAATCCCGCCATCAAGACATTGAAGGACACTAACGGCTACACCATTGCCTATTCGAGCAATGGTTCATCGACCCATAGCGTGGTGCGGGCCTTCATCGACGAATACAAGCTGACCGGCACCAAGACTCAGACGACCGGGTCTCCAAGCGCAACGCTGACCGCAGTCATGACCGATCAGGTCGATGTCGGCTGGGCCTCTCCACCGTTCGGACTGAAGGAAATCGAGGACGGCAAGATTCACATTGTCGCCAAGGCCACCGACGCCTCTCTCGTGCGCGGGCAGACCATCCGAGTGCTGGTCGCCAACGCTAAAGTTCTGGAAGACCGAAGGGACGTTCTCGACCGTTTCATGCGCGCCTACCGCGAATCCATTGACTACATGTATTCGGATGATCCGCAAGTTATCAAAGACTACGCGGAGTTCGTGCGCGTGCCGGAAGTTATGGCCAAGCGTGTGCGGGATGAGTTCTTCCCGAAGAGCCTGGTCAACCCGGACCAAATTCAAGGCCTCGATACGTTGATTCCGGAGGCTGTGAACCTCAAATTTATTCCCACGCCGCTCAGCAAGGAGCAGGTCGCTGAATTGATTCAAATTCCGCCGCGCAGATGAACCGCGCACGCTAAAACCAAGTCAGGATGAGTAGTATGACGACCGCAGTCTCTCCTCAATCAGCCTCCGCTCAAGCTGTGGTTCTGCCAAAGAACCGCGGCGCCTATTACGGAGGTGCATGGCACGAGCCGAAGGCCGGGCGCTACGTCGATACGATCAGCCCAGGCACCGGACAATCACTGGGCAAGGTCGCGGACTCCGGTCCCGACGATATCGACGCTGCCGTCGCCTCAGCCAAATCCGCGTTCAAGGAGTGGCGGCGTGTGCTGCCGCTCGAACGTGCCAAGATCCTGCGGCGGATTGCAGAAATCCTGCGCCAAAATGCCAACGAACTCGCGATGATCGATGCCGCGGACTGCGGCAACCCGGTCAAGGAAATGGTCAGCGATGCCATGATCGCAGCCGCACAAATGGAGTTCTTCGCCGGATTTGTGACCGAGATGAAGGGCTCATCGATCCCGATGGGCCCGGACGTCGTCAATTTCTCGGTGCGCGAGCCTGTCGGCGTTGTTGGTCGCATTATCCCGTTCAATCATCCGTTTATGTTCTGTGCGGGTAAATCTGCCGCTCCGCTCGCAGCCGGCAATACCGTGGTGGTGAAGCCACCCGAACAGGCGCCCCTCTCTTCATTGCGGCTCGCCGAACTGATCGGCGGATTACTGCCGGCCGGCGTGTTCAACGTTGTGCCCGGCGGGCGCGAGGCCGGACAAAGACTGGCGAGCCATCCAGACGTCGCCATGATCGCGCTCATCGGTAGCGTCCCGACCGGACGCGCAGTGATGAAAGCCGCCTCGGATACGGTCAAACGCACCATGCTCGAGCTTGGTGGCAAAAACGCCCTCATCGCCTATGGCGACGCTGATCCCGATGACGTCGCAGCGGCGGTGATCGGCGGCATGAATTTCACCTGGTGCGGGCAGTCATGCGGGTCCACCAGCCGGGCTTTCATCCATGAAAAAATATACGACGCCGTGGTCTCCCGGCTGAAGGAGAAGATCAAATATTTCAAGCCCGGCATCCCAACTGATCCGACCACCACGATGGGCGCGATCGTTTCAAAACAACAATTTGACCGAGTCATGAGCTTCATTGACTCCGCCAAGAGCGAGGGCGCCGAACTGATCACGGGTGGCGGACCCCCGTCCGATCTGGCGCTTAAGAATGGCTTCTTTATTGAACCAACCGTGTTCGCGGTGACCGATAAAAACCGGATTGCGCGCGAGGAAATTTTTGGGCCCGTGCTCGGTGTCTTCAAATGGCGCGATGAAGCCAAGATGCTGGAGACCGTCAACGCGGTCGAATACGGGCTCACCGCCTCAATCTGGACCAACGATCTTTCGACCGCGCATCGGACCGCGCTTATAGTGCAGGCGGGTTACGTGTGGGTCAACGAGGTGAGCAAGCACTTTCTCGGCGCGCCGTTCGGTGGCTTCAAGCAGTCGGGACTGGGGCGCGAGGAATGCTTCGAAGAAATGCTCGCCTTCACGCAGGAGAAGAATATCCACGTGAAACTTAAGCCCGCCAAAAACTAGGGTGCCGGATCGAACCCAGCACGTGTCCAAGCGGCTCGGTGCATCGTCTCCGTCATAAAGGCAATGAAAGCGGCAGCCGCATCTGGCGCGCCGCTGGCGGCACTTACAGCCGCGCCATAGATGGTCGTCAATTGAATTGCGGCCGGCAGCGGCCCTACGACGGTTAGACCATCGGTATTGATCACTTCGCTCTTCGGATAAAAGCCGATCTCGGCTTGCCCGCTCGCAACGAGCTGAACGCCACCCTCAAGCGCCGGGCGGTGAATGATTCTATCTTGCATCGCATCAGCGATGCCCATTTGTTCAATCAGCTTGCCCATATGCGTCCCGCTCGGCGTCGCTCCCGGCGTGGCATGGGTGATGGCGCGGCTTTTGAGAATTGCCTGCTTCACCTTGTCGGGCGTCGACAGATCCGGCTTTGGCGCGCCTGTACGTATCACAGCATTGATGCTGACCAGACCCAGAATGGCGCGGGCGCGCACCTGCACGACACCGTTCTTCTGATATTCGTCCAGGATGTTGGTTGGCATGACCAGCACGTCGGCCTTTTCCCCGGCCGCGATCTTGTCCCGCAACGTCGACATCACGGCGAAAACAAATTCGACCTTGTGTCCCGATTTCCGCTCGAACTGCGGCGTCAGCTGGAGAAAGATCTCCTTCGGGGCACCGCCGCTCATGATACGCAGTGTGGTCATTGAAAAACCTAAAGCTTGAACGTTTCTAGGGTGCCGGGATGGAACATCTCTTCCACCGTCACCAGCCGCGACGAAAGACCCTGTGAATGATGGTGGCGCAGGAAGGTTTCAAGCGTCTTGCGGTTGGGCGCAACACCATAAGACCAGAAGTCGTCACCCATCAGCGCGCGAGCTTCCATTAGACGCTCCTCGACAAACGGGAGCGTCACCTTGGTCGCGGAGGTGTCGCTCAACTGATCCAGCGCCATCTTTTTCGCTTGTTCGAACGCTTTGAACACCGCGCCGGGCAGCCAGGGATGCTTTTCGGCCAATGAACGCCGCACGCCGACGAGGTGCATGATCGGAAAAACGCCGGTGCGCTTGAAATAGTCCTTCGCGGCCGCGACGGGATCAGGAAACAGCCAGCCAACATTGGGCGTGTCCTTCGGCAATGACGGCGGGCGGGGCGCGATGAAGCCGTCGATCGCTCCTTCGGCGAGCAGTGCCGATATCGACTTGCCTTTTGGCGCGTCTTCAAGCTTCACATCTGGCGGCAACTTTATGCTGATTTTTTCCGGCCGGTCGGCATCTTCAATGCCGCCGCGCACCCAGTGCATATCTGACGGCTTCACACCATGATCGTCCTGTAGAATGGCGCGTGCCCAAACATTCGCCGTCAACTGATATTCCGGCACGCCGACTTTCTTGCCCTTGAGGTCAGCCGGCTTTTTGATGCGGTCGGTGCGGACATAGATCGAGGTGTGACGGAACGCGCGCGACACAAAGGCAGGCACGCCGACATAAGGGCTGTTTCCCAGTGCCGTCTTGACCGTAAAACTCGAGAGAGAGAGTTCGCAGATATCGAATTCCGCCTGCCGGAAGGCGCGGAAAAAGATCTCCTCGGGCGATAGCGTCATGCACGCCGGCTTAACGCCGTCGATCTGCACGCTGCCGTCGATCAGCGCGCGCGTCCGGTCGTAGGGACCGACCGCTACGGAAAGATTGAGTTTTGCCATGGGAATCCCGGCTGGACGTTTTGCCGAAATGTCATATGCGAATTGCCGCCGGGACGCTACTCCACCCCACGCTTTTGCGTTTTTTCATCCGGTGTTACGTCGACCGCCTGCGCGTGGCCTGTGATTTTCACAGGCCCGCGGCAATCTTTCATGCAGGGATTCGAATTCCAGAACGCCTTCTCGGTTTTCTCGCGATCATCGTCGAAGAAACCGCCCTGGTTCGGCATTTTCACCTGACCCCAGGTTTCTTTCGACAGCACGAATTTGTCGTCAACGATGTCGTTGAGATTGAGCACATAGGCCGTGACAGCATAGAGCTCATCATTGCTGAGCGACTCCGCGGCGCCGAATGGCATCGAGCGGCGGATATAGTCGAACACACTCGACAGATAGGGAAAATATGAGCCGACCGTCTTGACCGGATCATGCGAGGCGAGCGTGCCTTTGCCCTGCGCTAGCTGCGGCCAACGGCCGGCGCTTTCGCCAAACTCACCGTGACAAGCCGCGCATTTGTCCAGATAGACTTTCTCGCCGTCCTTTACAGAGCCACGGCCAGGCGGCGCACCCTGCCCGTCCGGCCGCACGTCGATATCCCAGCCGGCAATCTGCTCCGGTGTAGCAGCGCGGCCGACACCATAATTGCGTGGAATGTCGTTTTTCACCTGAGCACGCGCCGAAGCGGCAAGAGCGCATAACAGCATAGCGAAGAGCGCGAGCCTAGCCAACCTCGACATTCTCGACCTCCCCGTCCGCCTTCAGTGCCCAGGTCTGAATGCCATTGTTGTGATAGATCGAATTGACGCCGCGGATCTTGCGTAAGGCGTCTTTGCCCGGCTGCACGTAGCCCGTGTCATCCATGGCGCGCGATTGCAGCAAAAGCTCTTCACCGTTCCAGTCGAACTCGTAATAGAAACGCACGCAGGCCTTGTCGAATACCGGAACGTCGATTCGTGCAGCGCGCCAGTTACGTCCGCCATCGAGCGAGATATCGACACGCTTGATCTTGCCGCGGCCGGACCACGCCAGGCCCGAGATCACGTTGAAACCCTTCTGTTTCACCGGCGCTTGCGGTGAAGGCGAGGTAATCACCGATTTCGCGTCCATCACGAATGTAAATTGACGCGCTTTGCCGCTTTCGAGCAGGTCGGTGTATTTGGACGTTTCTTCGCGCGTGAACCACGGTTGATCGCCGACCTTCAGGCGACGCAGCCATTTCACCCAGACATTGCCTTCCCAGCCGGGTACCACCAGCCGCACCGGATACCCCTGTTCGGGGCGAAGCATCTCGCCATTCATGCGATAGGCGACGATACAATCGTCG
>JBGQLL010000030.1:0-20322 GCA_041500065.1 Pseudolabrys sp. | reverse complement strand
CGGCACAGGTCTACATCTCGCGCTCGGTATCGTATCGGCACTGTATCAGCGCATGCGCACGGGGCGCGGCCAGAAGGTACTCGCCGCCATGCAGGACGGCGTGCTCAATCTCTGCCGCGTCAAGCTGCGCGACCAGCAGCGCATCGAGAAAGGTCCGCTCACCGAATACAGCCAGTACGGCGAAGGCGTTCCTTTCGGCAGCTCGGTGCCGCGCGCAGGCAACGATTCTGGCGGCGGCCAACCCGGCTGGATTCTCAAGTGCAAGGGCTGGGAGAATGATCCCGACGCCTACATCTATTTCATCACCCAGGCGCCGGTCTGGCAGGCAATCTGCGATCTCATCGGCGAACCCACCTGGAAGACCGATCCGGACTATGCCACGCCGCGCGCGCGACTTCCGAAACTGAAGGCAATCTTCGCTCGCATCGAACAATGGACGATGACCAAGACCAAGTTCGAGGTCATGGAAATCTGCAACAAGGTCGATATCCCGGTTGGGCCAATCTTGTCGATGAAGGAAATTGCCGAGGAACCGTCGCTGCGCAAGACCGGCACGGTGGTTGAGGTCGATCACCCCACGCGCGGCAAATATCTGAGCGTGGGCAATCCGATCAAAATGTCAGACTCGATTTCCGAAGTGACGCGTTCGCCGCTTCTAGGCGAGCACACCGATGAGATCCTCAAGGACGTGCTCAAGTTCTCGAGCAAAGACATCAGCGAAATCAAGAACTCCGGCGCCCTGAGTGCGCCGAAGAAGGAAGAAAAGGCGGCGTAGCAGGTGTCATCGTCCGCGAAGGCGGACGATCCAGCGCTTAACAAAAGAGCTGGATGCCCCGCTTGCGCGGGCATGACAGTCTGATGAATTTGGGGAGAGTTTTTTATGCGTATCGTAGTTCACGGCCAGCAGGCCTTCGGTAAGGCTGTGCTGGAAGCGCTGCTCAAGCGCGGCGAGAACGTGGTTGCTGTTTATGTCGCGCCGGAAAAGGAAGGTGCCAAGGCCGATCCGCTCAAGGAAGCGGCGATCGCGGCCAAACTACCTGTCTATCAGCCCGCGTCTTACAAGGACCCCAAGGTTTGGGAAGAGTTCAAGGCGCTCAAGCCTGACCTGCAGGTGATGGCCTTCGTTACGCTGTTCGTGCCGGAAGACTTCCTCAATATCCCGACGCACGGCTCGATCCAGTATCACCCGTCTTTGTTGCCCGCTTATCGCGGCGCCAGCGCAATCAACTGGCCAATCATCAAGGGCGAAAAAGAAACCGGCCTGTCGATTTTTTGGCCCGATAATGGCCTCGATACCGGCAACGTCCTCGTTCAGAAGAAAACACCGATCTCCAACACCGACACGCTCGGCACGGTTTATTTCGACCGTCTCTTTCCGATGGGCGTCGATGCGATGATGGAGTCGGTCGATCTGGTGAAGGCCGGCAAAGCTCCGCGCATCAAGCAGGACGAATCGAAAGCGACCTACGAGGGTCGCTGCGGTCCCGGGAATGCAAAAATCGATTGGGGCAAGCCATGGGAGCAGATCGATCGGTTGATCCGCGGCTGCAACCCGGCACCGGGTGCGTGGACGACACTCGAAGGGAAGACGCTGAAAATTTTCGACGCGAAGCCGCTACCGGCAAAAGACCCGAAAGGCATTGCCGGGAAACTCGGCGAAGTCGTCGCGGTCGATGCCGACGGTTTCACGGTGGTCTGCGCCGACGGCCGGTTCAAAGTAACGCGTGTTCAGCCTGACGGCGGTAAGAAAATCGATGCCTCCGAATTCATCTCCACTGCCAAGCTCGCCAAGGGGGCGATTTTGACCTGATCTTTCCGCCGTCATGCCCGGCCTTGTGCCGGGCATCTACGCCTTTCTCTTTTGACTAGGCGTGGATGGCCGGGACAAGCGCGGCCGTGACGAAACTGAAAGGCAATGCCGGTTCATCGCATTCACATTAAACGGAAACACTCCATGCCCGCCTCGCAACATCAAAGCCCAAAGTCCGACATCGAAATTTCGCAGGCCGCGAAAAAGCGGCCGATTCTCGATATCGCCAAGGAAAAACTCGGTATCGCTCCGGACAACCTCGAACCCTACGGACACTACAAGGCCAAGGTGTCGATGGACTACGTGAAGTCATTGCAGGGCAAGAAGAACGGCAAACTGATCCTGGTGACCGCGATCACGCCGACGCCGGCAGGTGAGGGCAAGACCACAACCACCGTCGGCCTGACCGACGCCCTCAATCACATCGGCAAGAAGGCAATGCTGTGCCTGCGCGAGCCTTCGCTCGGTCCGTCCTTTGGCATGAAGGGCGGCGCCGCCGGTGGCGGCTATGCCCAGGTGGTGCCGATGGAAGACATCAACCTGCATTTCACCGGCGATTTCCACGCTATTACCTCGGCGCACAATCTGCTGTCGGCATTGATCGACAACCACATCTATTGGGGCAACGCACTCGGCATCGATTCGCGCCGAGTCGCGTGGCGCCGTGTCATGGACATGAACGACCGTGCGTTGCGCGAGATCGTCTGTTCGCTCGGGGGCGTCGCCAACGGCTATCCACGCGAGGCCGGTTTCGATATCACCGTTGCATCGGAAGTCATGGCGATTTTCTGCCTCGCCAAAAATCTCGACGACCTCAAAGAACGCCTTGGCAATATTATTGTCGCCTATACGCGTGACCGCAAACCGGTACGCGCGCGTGACCTCAAGGCGCATGGTGCGATGGCGGCGCTGCTCAAGGAGGCGATTGCGCCCAATCTGGTGCAGACGCTGGAAGGCACACCAGCATTCATCCATGGTGGTCCCTTTGCCAATATTGCGCATGGCTGCAACTCGGTGACGGCGACCGCGACCGCGCTCAAGCTCACCGACTATGTGGTGACCGAGGCCGGCTTCGGCGCCGATCTCGGCGGAGAAAAATTTATCGATATCAAATGCCGCAAGGCGGGTCTGACGCCCGATTGCGTCGTGCTGGTCGCGACCATCCGTGCGCTCAAGATGCACGGCGGCGTCAAGAAAGAGGAGCTCAAGTCTGAAAATCTTAAGGCGCTGGAGGCCGGCATGGCGAACCTCCAGCGTCACGTTGAAAACGTGAAAAAGTTCGGTCTGCCAGCGGTGGTTTCCATCAACAGATTTTCCGCCGACACAGATGCCGAGATCGCCCTGGTGAAAGAAAAGTGCAAGGCACTCGGCGTCGAAGCGTTGATGGCCGATCACTGGGCCTTGGGCGGAGCGGGCGCTGCCGATGTCGCCAAGGCGGTGGTGAAGGTGATCGACGAGGGCAAAAGCAAGCTGAAGTTTCTTTACCCCGACGACATGCCGTTATTCGAAAAGGTCGAGACGATCGCACGCGAGATCTACCGGGCGAAGAATGTGACCGCCGACAAGTCGGTGAAGGATCAGCTCAAGACCTGGGAAGACATGGGCTATGGCAAGCTTCCGATCTGCGTTGCCAAGACGCAGTACTCGTTCTCGACCAATCCGGATTCAAAGGGAGCGCCGGCAGATCACACCATCAATGTACGCGAGGTGCGGCTCTCCGCCGGGGCGGAGTTCGTGGTGGCAATCTGCGGGGAAATCATGACCATGCCTGGTCTGCCCAAGGTGCCGGCCGCTGACGCGATTGACGTCAATGCGCAAGGGCAGATCGTAGGTCTATTTTAAGGCTGTTTGGAAACGGCCACCGACAGCGAAAAGGCCCGCCAAAAGCGGGCCTTTTCAATGCAGAGGGTTGGGCAGCACGTGATTTCGAAGCGTGCAAATTTCATAAAATTTTTCGCATTTTTGCACGCTCCTTGTAGAGCGAGTCTTGGGAACTTTCGGGTAGGGTTTTCGAGACGGAATTCGCAATCATCGAGTAACCAGTATTGTCCATGTCAGCTGCTGCTACATCTCATCAAACTGATGTGCTCGCGGACAGCCGTTCGCTGCTCGACGAGTTGATCAGTCCGCTTGCCACCGCCAGCACCAAACATCGCCTCAGAATCATCGATCGCGTTACCGACCTCTTTGCGGCCGGCTCGCGCAGCTATTCTCACGCCCAGATTGCACTGTTCGACGATGTGCTGCGCCGGCTCTGTACCGATATCGAGGTCACGGCGCGCGCAAAGCTTGCGCAGCGGCTGGTTGGCTTGGGAAGCGCTCCGCCACGGCTGGTTCGCTCGTTCGCCTTCGACGATGCGATCGAGGTGGCCGAACCTGTGCTCATCCATTCGGAACAGTTGAGCGACGATGACCTGGTCGAGAACGCCACAACCAAGAGTCAGGCCCATCTCTTCGCGATCGCGCAGCGTTTGAAATTGAGCGAAACCGTCACCGATGTCCTGGTGGATCGCGGTGACGAACGGGTGGTCTACAGAGTTGTCAAAAACAAGGGGGCACGCTTCTCTCTTGCAGGCTACGGCAAGCTGACGAATCGCGCTCGATATGACCGAAAGCTGACGTTGGCGCTTGGCGAACGCGGCGATATTCCGCGCCAGTATTTCCTCAAGCTGCTGGAGGCTGCGTCATCGACCGTCCGCGCCAAGCTTGAGGCGATCAATCCGGAAGCGGTTGCCGCAATTCGAGACACGGTCGACGACGTCGCGACCGCGATGCAACGTGAAGTTCGCAAGGGCTCGCGCGCGCATGTCGTGGCCGTGCGAGAGGCCAAAAGGCGTTTCAACGTGCGGCCCATCACGGAAGCAAGCGTTCACGGTCCGGCCCACGCGCAGGATTTTGAGAAGACGGTGGTTGCGCTGTCGAGACTTGGCGTTTTCTCAGTCGATCTGGTCGAGCGGGCCTTGCTCGATGAGGGCGAGGACATGGTGCTGCTGCTCGCCAAGGCTGCCGGCTGTTCCTGGACGACAGCGCGAGAGCTGCTGCTGATGTATGCCGCCAACCGCAACCTCAAGCCGGACGACATCACTCGGGCATTTGAGCGATATAAGAAGCTCAGTCAGGAAACCGCTCGGAATATTGTGATGTTCTATGAGCGGCGTACGAGGCTACGCGTGAAGGCGAATTCCAAGAAAAAGCACGCACGGAACGAAGAAGCCGAGGAGCCGGCAATTGACGACGACGTTGTTGAGGTGCCGTCACCTCCGGTCGCGCCGATTTAGATCCTGCGGTAAGTTAATCTTTCAAGCAGTCATCCGACTCACGATTCAGCCAGACAGTTGCGGTGCAACGCGGCGCGCTTCCGCCACTAGCGCTGCGGTGATCGGCGTCATCGGTTCACGGGCCGGCACTACCAGGCCTATGGTTTGAACCGCTTCCGGCTCGACGATCGGAATGGCACGGATAGCATCGGTAAGGCCAAGCGTGTCCGCGATCTTGGCCGGCATCACGCTCGCCCAGCGCCCGGTGCGCACATGGGAGTACAATAGGATCATCGAGTCTGATTCCAGGGTTGGTCGCGACTCGCCACCCGCGCTCTTAAGCAACCGGTCGATGATGCGGCGGTTCTGCATGTCCGGCGTGAGCAGGCAAAGCGGCACTTGCGCGACTTCTGCCCAACTCACCGAATCACGATTACCGAGCGGTGCGTCAGCCGATGTGAGAAGTCGGTAGTGCTCGCGATAAAGCGGCACGTTGCTGACGCGGCCAAGCGGCTCGTTCTCGACATAAGTGATACCGGCGTCGATCTCGAGGTTGTCCAGAAGTTCGAGCACCTCGATCGAGTTGCGCGAATAGATGGTGAACTGCACGTTGGGATGTTTCTCGCGATAGGGGGTCGTGAGCGCAGCGACCATCGCCAGTGCAGTCGGAATCGCGGCGAGGCGCAGGCGGCCTGACAAGCCGTGCCGCAATGAGTTGATTTCCTCGCGCATCGTACGGCTGTCGCCGACGATGCGCCGCGCCCATTCGAGTACGCGCTGTCCTTCGGGGGTGAAGCCTTGAAAGCGCGAGCCGCGATTGACCAACAACACGCCCATCTGCTCTTCCAGCTGTTTCACTCCAGCTGAAAGCGTGGGCTGAGTGACCCCACAAGTCTCAGCAGCGCGGCCAAAATGCCTTTCCCGAGCCAGCGCCAAAATGAATTCGAGTTTGTCAATCAAAGGCTTAGCTCTCCTAAAGAGTCCGACGGACGTCTCCGATTGCTAAAGAATTGATTAGCAACGAGGCTATCATCGATAGAAGATATCTATCAACCCATATCGAACACGGGGTTGTTTCGACACCGGAACACCTTCAAATCGTGGACCGAGGTCAGGCAATGAATATCCAGAGTCCGCCCCGTTCTGCAGGCAACGGCACGGGTGGCAGGCGGCGCCCGCCGCGCACCCCCAAAGGCCGCCAGGTCGATCCGCAGGCGCTGGTGGAAGTTCGCGGGCTGCTCACCGATCGGCCGCGCCGCCGCGATTTGCTGATCGAGCACCTTCATCTCATTCAAGATCAGTACGGTTATCTCTCTGCTGCACATCTCGCTGCGCTCGCCGCCGAGATGAAAATGGCGCTGACCGAAGTCTACGAGGTCGCGACCTTCTACGCGCATTTTGATGTGGTGAAGGAAGACGAGTTGCCGCCACCGCCGGTAACGGTGCGTGTGTGCGATTCACTCTCCTGCGCCATGGCCGGCGCCGAGAAATTGCTGAAGGATCTCTCCAGCAAACTCGGGCGTGACGTTCGTGTGGTGCGTGCACCTTGCATGGGCGCCTGTGACCGTGCGCCGGTCTGCGCGGTCGGTCACGTTCAGACTTTCAAAGCGACGTGCGATAATGTTGCAGCGGCGGTGAAGGCGAAACCGCACGCGCATGCCTGGAAGCCGGGCGCTGATTTCGCTGCCTGCCAAAAAGCCGGGGGCTATGCGCTGCTGAAAGCTTGCCTCACTGACAAGCGCACGCGCGACGACCTGATCAAGATCGTGAGCGACGCCGGCCTGCGCGGTCTCGGCGGCGCGGGATTCCCGACGGGACGCAAATGGTCGCTGGTGCGCGCTGAGCACGCGCCGCGCATGTTCGCGGTGAACGCCGACGAAGGCGAGCCCGGCACTTTCAAGGATCGCTACTATCTTGAGCGTGATCCGCACCGGTTCATCGAAGGCGTGCTGATCGCTGCCTGGGTGGTGGAGGCGAAAGATACCTATATCTACATTCGCGACGAATACCCCGAATTGCGGCTGATGCTCGCCGTCGAAATCGAAAAGGTCGAGAAGGCCGGACTTTCACCACATACCAAATTGCACCTACGGCGAGGCGCCGGCGCCTACATCTGCGGTGAAGAGTCGGCGATGATCGAATCGATCGAAGGCAAGCGTGGGCTGCCGCGCCATCGTCCGCCGTACGTTGCGCAGGTCGGTCTGTTCGGGCGGCCGACGCTTGAACAGAACGTCGAAACGCTGTTCTGGATTCGCGATATTATTGAGAAAGGCGCCGAGTGGATGGCCTCACAGGGTCGCCACGAGCGCAAGGGCTTCCGCAGCTTTTCGGTTTCCGGTCGCGTGAAGAACCCGGGTGTCAAACTTGCCCCGGCCGGCATCACCATGCGCGAGCTCATCGATGAGTTCTGCGGTGGCGTGCAGGATGGCCATGTGTTCAAGGGCTATCTGCCGGGTGGTCCCTCGGGCGGCATATTGCCCGCATCGATGGCGGATATTCCCCTCGATTTCGGAACACTTGAAAAATATGGCTGCTTCGTGGGATCGCACGCGGTTGTGATCCTCTCCGACAAGGACGACATCAAGGCTGCGGCATTGAACCTGATGAAGTTCTTCGAGGACGAAAGCTGTGGTCAGTGCACGCCTTGCCGCGCCGGTACCGAGAAGGCGGCCAAGCTGATGGCCAAGGGCCCCTGGGACGTGAAGCTGCTGGAGGAGCTTTCCACCGCCATGCGCGATGCGTCGATTTGTGGACTTGGGCAGGCAGCACCGAATCCGCTGTTGTGTGTTTTGAAATATTTTCCTGATGAATTGACCAAGCCGCTGGGAAACTGGTGATCATGCAGCGTGTAAAACTACGAATGTCCACATTGCGAGAAGCCCATGGCTGATACAAACGATGGCAAGACCATCAAATTTGTCCTCGACGGCAAGGATGTTACCGCGCGCGAGGACGAGACCATCTGGCAGGTCGCCAAGCGCCTCGGCACCGACATCCCGCATTTGTGCTATTCGCCCGAGCCCGGCTACCGCGCCGATGGCAATTGCCGCGCCTGCATGGTGGAGATCGAAGGCGAGCGCGTGTTGGCCGCTAGCTGCATCCGCAAGCCCACCGAAGGCATGAAAGTGAAGGCGACGTCCGACCGCGCCAAGACTGCGAGGCAGATGGTCTTCGAGTTGCTCATTTCCGATCAACCGGACCGCACGACCGCGGCGCACGATCCGCAGTCCAAATTCTGGGCGTGGGCCGACCGCATGAACATCGGCATCAGCCGGTTTCCCGCGCATGGCAAGCCTTCGTCCGATCGCAGTCATCCTGCCATGGCGGTCAATCTCGACGCCTGCATTCAGTGCAATCTCTGCATCCGTGCCTGCCGAGAAGTGCAGGTCAACGATGTCATCGGCATGGCTGGTCGCGGGCACAACGAGAAGATCGTCTTCGACTTCGATGATCCGATGGGAGCCTCGACCTGCGTCGCCTGCGGCGAATGCGTTCAGGCTTGCCCGACCGGCGCGCTGATGCCGTCAACGCTCGTCAACGACAAGAACGTGCGCACCGAGTTTCCCGATCGCGAGGTGCACAGCGTGTGCCCTTATTGCGGCGTCGGCTGCCAGCTCACTTACCACATCAAGAACGACAAGCTCCTCTACGTCACCGGCCGCGACGGCCCGGCCAATGAAAACCGGCTTTGCGTCAAGGGCCGCTTCGGCTTCGATTATGTCAGCAATCCACAGCGACTGACCAAACCGTTGGTGCGCAAGGATGGGGTCGCGAAAGCCGCGGACGATCTTGTCGATCCGACCAATCCGTTCACGCATTTCCGCGAAGCCACGTGGGAAGAGGCGATGGAGCGTGCGGCTTCGGGCCTCAAGAAAATCCGTGACCGCGATGGTCCGCGCGCGCTCGCCGGTTTCGGTTCGGCAAAGGGCTCGAACGAGGAGGCCTATCTCTTCCAGAAGCTCATCCGCACCGGCTTCGGCTCGAATAACGTCGACCACTGCACGCGGCTCTGTCATGCTTCGTCGGTGGCAGCACTGCTGGAAGGCGTTGGCTCGGCGGCGGTGACCGCGACCTTCAACGAGTGCAAGAATTCCGACTTCATCATCGTGATCGGCGCCAATCCAACAGAGAACCATCCGGTCGCCGCCACCTTCTTTAAGCAGGCCGCCAAGCGCGGCGCCAAGCTGGTCGTGATGGACCCGCGCGGCCAGGCGCTCAAGCGCCATGCCTGGAAGATGATGCAGTTCAAGAACGGCACCGACGTCGCGATGCTCAACGCCATGCTCAACGTGATCATCGGCGAGAAACTCTATGACCAGCAATACGTACAGACATATGTCGAAGGTTTCGATCAGATCGCCGAGAACGTGAAAGACTTCACGCCCGAGGAGATGGAGCCGATCTGCGGTATTCCCGCCGACACGCTGCGTGAGGTGGCGCGCAGCTTCGCGCGCGCCGAAAGCGCCATCATTTTCTGGGGCATGGGCGTGTCGCAACACACCCACGGCACCGACAATGCACGCTGCCTGATCGCGCTGTCGCTGATCTGCGGCCAGGTCGGCCGCCCCGGCACGGGCCTGCATCCGCTGCGCGGACAGAACAACGTGCAGGGTGCGTCCGACGCCGGACTCATTCCGATGTTCTTCCCCGACTACAAATCGGTGGAGAGCCCGGAGATGATCGCCAAATACGAAAAGGCGTGGGGCAAAAAGCTCGATCCTAAGCGTGGCAAGACCGTAGTCGAGATCATGGACGCGGTGCATGCCGACGAGATCAAGGGCATGTACATCATGGGCGAAAACCCCGCGATGTCGGACCCCGATCTCAACCACGCGCGCGCCGCGCTCGCGCATCTTGAGCATCTGGTGGTGCAGGACATCTTCCTTACTGAGACGTGTTCCTACGCCGACGTGATTCTGCCGGCATCGGCCTGGCCTGAGAAGGACGGCACCGTCACCAATACCAATCGCCAGGTGCAGATGGGCCGCAAGGCGCTGCCGCTGCCGGGCGATGCGCGCCAGGATTTGTGGATCATCCAGGATCTCGCCCAACGCATGGGCGAGAAGTGGAATTACAAGCATGTCAGCGAAGTATTCGAGGAAATGGCGCGACTGATGCCCGCGCTCGACAACATCTCGTGGGAGCGCGTCGAGCGAGAGGATCACGTCACTTATCCGGTCGACGGCCCCGACGTGCCGGGCCGCGATGTGGTGTTCGACAAGGGCTTCCCGCGCCCGAACGGCATGGCCAAGCTGGTCGCCGCCAAGCTGCTGCCGCCGAACGAGACGCCCGACCACGAATATCCGTTCATCCTCACCACCGGCCGCCAGCTTGAGCACTGGCACACCGGCGCCATGACTCGCCGTGCCACAGTGCTCGATGCGCTCGAGCCGGCAGCAGTCGCCTCGCTCTCCCGCGGCACGTTCACCAAGCTCGGCATCAAGCCGGGCGACATGGTGCGCGTGACGACGCGGCGTGGTGAGGTTGAGCTCAATTCGCGCCAGGACGACGGCATTCCGGATGGCGTGGTGTTTATCCCGTTTGCCTTCGTGGAGGCGGCGGCGAATATCCTCACCAACCCCGCGCTCGATCCGTTCGGCAAGATTCCGGAATTCAAGTTCTGCGCTGCGAAGGTAGAACCGGCGGAGCCGAGGCAAGTGGCGGCGGAGTAGCCTCGCCGGTCGTCCCGCAGGACGGCCGGTTTCACCGGCACCGGGAACCTGGAAAGCGCTGGTCCATCTAATGATCGCTTGATCGTGCTGGCGCGACAGTGATGGCGCCTCTGCCGCCACGCCCCGGTGGTGTTGCCTCTCTGTGAAAAATATTGTTCGACTTTGCGGCGGGGTCGATTCTCAGGGTTTCGCCCATGACTTGGATGCTCGATCGTGTTGGGCGGCATATCGCCGCCTATCTGCAAAGGCCTGCACCCGGTTACGAGCCATTTACGCCGGCCGATCCGGAGGCGTTGCGAGCTATGATAAAGCCCGGCGACATCCTGTTGATCGAGGGCCGCACCCATATAGCCGGCGTGATCAAATATCTGACGCAGTCCACGTGGTCGCATGCGGCGCTTTACGTCGGGCCGATCGATGGTCAGGTGACAGCGAGCGGCGAGCCTTGCGACCTGGTGGAATCCAATCTAGAGGCCGGCATCATTTCCGTTCCTCTGTCCACCTATTTTGACTTTCATACGCGCATCTGCCGGCCCGTTGGCCTTTTGCCGGAAGATCGCAAAGCGGTGTGCGACTACGCGATCGAGCGGATCGGGTTGCAATACGATCTCAAGAACATCGTCGATCTCGGTCGCTATCTGGTTCCGCTGCCAGTGCCGCAGCGCTTTCGGCGGCGCATGATAGCGCTCGGTTCCGGCGATCCGACCAAGCTCATTTGCTCGGCGCTCATCGCCAGGGCCTTTGGTGCCATCGGCTATCCGATTTTGCCCGCGATCGAGCGGGTCGAAAGCGCGCAAGCGCGGCGGGAGATTTATCATATCCGCGACAGCTCGCTTTACTGTCCACGGGACTTCGATATTTCGCCGTATTTTGCCGTGATCAAACCGACGATCGAACTAGGCTTCAACTACAAGACGATCAATTGGGCGACGAAAGAGTCATCCAAAGGACTGTGAAGGTTGCCGCCAATCATTCGTAAGGCAGCACCCTTTAGGTCGGAACGCCCGCATAAATAGTTCGCAAACTCACGTAACCGTGAGGAGCTTACGATCCGATCCGTTGCAAGATATGACAATCCAAACGATCGCCATCCGGGAGCCTTCGATGACTAGAAATAGAGTTATGAATCCTGATCGCCGCGCTTTGTTGGGCATGGGTGGGATTCTGACGTTAGGCGTTGTTTTTAAGTCAGCGGGTCTGCGCGCCCAAGGTGCGTCGCCGCTGCGTATAGGGATAATCGGGTCGGGCCACATCGGCGGCACGATCGGCGGCTTGTGGATCAAGAAAGGTCATCCGGTTGCGTTTTCTTCGCGTCATCCGGAAGAGCTCAAGCCGATGGTTGCAGAACTCGGCAGCCTGGCGCGCGGGGGTATCGTCGAGGAAGCAGTCGCATTTGGCGATGTTCTGTTTATCGCCGTGCCCTATGGGGCGCTGCCTCAAATCGGCAAGGACTATTCTGCGGCGATGAAAGGGAAGGTCATGCTCGACGCTTGCAACGCGGTGTCGGCGCGCGACGGCGCTATCGCAGACGAAGTCGAGCAAAATGGGATCGGTGTAACCTCGCAGAAATATTTTCCGGGGGTGCGGATCGTGCGCGCATTCAATACCATGTCCTACATGATCTTTGCGCGTGAGGCGAACCGTCCCGATCCGAAACTCGCCATACCGATTGCCGGCGACGATCCGCAGGCAGTACAGATCGCAGCGGGCCTTGTGCGCGATGCCGGATTTGATCCGGTCGTTGTTGGTAAACTTGCCGACGCGCGGCGATTTCAGCGGGGCCAGCCCGGCTATGGGCAGCAAGTATCGGCGGCGGAGCTAAAGCAGAAACTCTCGTTGCCATGAACTGGTTTGAACGCTGGCTAAAGCGCGTTATGCCAGCGACGCCGCAGGAGCGCGCGGCGGCGCTATGGTCGTTCGCATATTTCTTTGCGTTGCTGGCGGGCTACTACGTCCTGCGGCCGCTACGCGATCAGATGGGCATCGCCGGTGGTGTGAAGAACCTGCCGTGGTTGTTCACGGCCACCTTCATTACGCTGCTTGTGGCGCAGCCGCTTTACGGGGCGTTGGTCGCGCGGCTGCCGCGGGCCCGGTTCATACCGATCGTCTACCACTTCTTTGTCGCCAATCTCGTATTGTTTTGGGTGCTGCTGACCTTCGACGTTGAGACCGTGCTTGTCGCGCGCATATTTTTCGTCTGGGTCAGCGTGTTCAATCTATTCGCCGTGGCGGTGTTTTGGTCGTTTATGGCCGACCTGTTCACGTCCGAACAAGGCAAACGGTTGTTCGGATTTATCGGCGCCGGCGGCACCGCGGGCGCATTGCTGGGCCCGATCATGACGATTTGGCTCTCGGTCCCCCTGGGACCCGTAAATCTGATGATCGCGGCGGCGGTACTCCTCGAAATCGCGGTGTTTTGCGTCTATCGCCTTGAGCGCGCCGCGGTGGTGCACACCGGACCGAAAGCGACGACGGAAAACATCGGCGGCAGCGCGTTCGCAGCGATTCCGGAATTGGTACGCTCGCCATATTTGCTTGGCATTGCCGTTTGGGTTGCCTTGTTGTCCTACGCGGCGACCATCATCTATTTCGAGCAGGCGCACATCGTTTCCGAGGCGGTCAAGACCGCCGGTCTCCAAACGCGCGTCTTCGCCAGCATCGATCTCGCCGTCAGTCTGCTGACTCTGGTGACGCAATTGTTGGTGACGGGTCAGCTTCTCAAGCGCGTCGGCACGGGCGTGGCAGCGGCAGCATTGCCCGCGGTCTACGTTGTGGGTTTTGCCGTCCTGGCCGTAATGCCGACGCTCGCTGTCGTCATGACTATTCAGGTCCTGCAGCGCTGGATTCATTTTGCCATCGCCAATCCTGCGCGCCAGCTGTTCTTCACGGTTGTGTCGCGGGAGGAAAAATACAAGGCGAAAAACCTGGTCGATGTTGTCGTCTATCGCGGCTCCGACGCACTGTCCGGTTGGATATTTGACACCATGCAGGCCTTGGGACTGAAGCTGGGCGCCATCGCGCTCTGTTCTCTGCCCGTGGTGGCGGGATGGCTTGTTCTCTCGATGGGGTTGGGACGAGCGCAGGAAAGACGCTCCACGCAAACGGCGGCACCTGCGACGCAGACCAAGGGCGAATACGGCTTTGACCCGGTGTGAACTCGCCGCCTTCGTCAGCAAGCCTGTTGGCATGTCCGACTTTGATGGCCCGATTTGCCAAAAGCTTCAATGGATTGTCGAGCAAGCTGCTGGCTGCTTCGGATCGCCCCGATCCCGCCGTTTTCGCGGCGGAAAGTTTCAAGGGTCACTGCCAGGACGGCAAGCGGAGGAGGGTCATGCCATGAAATTTGCATCGCATAGTCTGGGGCTCGCCATCGCTTGTGTCGTCATCGCTTGTGTCGCCATCGCGTGCGTCACCGTGCCGGCTTTGGCCAAACCGGCTTACGTTGCCTCCACCGTTAACCTGCGCGCGGCACCCGGCACTGGTAGCGAGATTGTCGCCAAGATCCCGGGCGGCAGTCTGGTCGAGGCCAGCGCATGCGACGAAGGCTGGTGCGAGATCAGCTGGCAGGACAAGAAAGGCTTCGCGATCCAGACCGCGCTCGATATGAGCGGGCGGGTTCCGCAGCAGCGCGCGGCTGCCGCCGGTGCGGCCTATCGGCCGGGCCCGCGCGGTCCGCAGGTGGTTGAAGGCCCCGAGGTCGTCGACGGGCCGGTTTATTACGCTGCCCCGCCGCCGGTGGTCTATTACGGCGGTCCGTACTACCGCCCGTATTACTGGGGTGGCTGGGGCTGGCGCCGGCGCTGGTGATGATGGTGATGAACTATGATTATTTCGCTTGCCTGCTGCCGCCGAACATGAGGCCAAGGGCTACGAGCGTGATGATGTATGCGATAATGCCGCCGGGTATCGCGAAGTACAGCTTCGCGCTGGCTCCTTGCTGCAAGCCAAAAATTACCGCGGCTCCGACCAGCACAGCAGCAAATCGGATCATCCGATCGCGGTTCATGCGCCCGCCGGCCTAGCGTTTGTTGTCATTTGGCCCGCGCATGTTGGCCCACGGGTCGTTGCGCGTCGGTGCGTCGCTTTCCTTGCGCGTCTGGTCAAGCGTTCGCTTGTACTGCTTATCGAGCGCTTCAGCCTGCTGCTGCTTTTCTCTTTCCTTGATCATGATGGGATCGTCGGATCGCGATTGCTGCGCGAAAACCGGCCCGCTCAGAAATCCCAACACGATGGCGCTCACAACGAGTTTTCTCATGGTTTTTCCCGTCCTGGCCCCACTAATTGAGTAATAATAGCATGAGGCCGGAGGCCGCTCAATTACGATGAAGCCCTTGCCTATGTGGCCAACCAACTTGGTATAAGGCTAGCTGATCAGGCCCTCTCGGAGGTTTCGGGCATGTCGTTGTCACATCACATGCCGGCATTTGCGGCGGCCAGCCTGCCGCGCCACGACTGGGCGCGCGAGGAGGTACGAGCGCTGTTCGCACTACCATTTCCGGAGTTGATGTTCCGCGCGGCGCAGGTTCACCGCGAAAATTTTGACCCTTCCGAGGTGCAGATCTCCACCCTGCTGTCGATCAAAACCGGGGGCTGTCCGGAGGACTGCGCCTATTGTCCGCAGTCCGCGAAATTCGAAACCGGTGTCAAAGCTGAAAAGTTGATGGATCTCGACGGCGTGCTTGCGGAAGCGCGTGCAGCCAAGGCTGGCGGAGCGTCACGCTTCTGCATGGGTGCGGCGTGGCGCTCACCCAAGGATCGCGATCTCGACAAGGTCTGTGAAATGGTTGAAGGTGTGAAAGCGCTTGGCATGGAGACCTGCGTTACGCTTGGCATGTTGACCGGCGACCAGGCGCGGCGGCTAAAGGACTGCGGCCTCGACTACTACAACCACAATCTTGACACGTCGCCGGAATTCTACGGCGAGATCATCACCACGCGTACCTATCAGGATCGTCTGGACACGCTTGAGCATGTGCGCGAGGCCGGCATCCATGTTTGCTGTGGCGGTATCGTCGGCATGGGAGAGGGCCTTGAGGATCGCATCGGCATGATAGCGACGCTCGCCGGTTTGCCGGTGCATCCGGAAAGCGTTCCGATCAACATGCTGGTGCGAGTTGAAGGCACACCGCTCGCGAGCACTCAGGCACTCGATCCGCTCGATTTCGTGCGCACGATTGCGGTCGCCCGCATCTGCATGCCGGCCTCGGTCGTGCGACTTTCCGCCGGCCGCGAGGACATGAGCGAGGAAACTCAGGCGCTTTGCTTACTGGCCGGCGCCAATTCGATTTTCTACGGGCCGAAACTGCTCACCACGCCTAATCCCGGCCGTGATCGCGACATGGCATTGCTTGACAAGCTCGGCTTGCGGCCGATGGAGTAGTGCAACGCGCGCTTTATTTCACCACCAGCACCGGGCAGGGCGCCAGGCGTACGAGCCGGTCTGCCGTGCTGCCGATGATACGGTCGAAAAGCGCCGAATGACCCATGAAGCCGACCACCAGGAGTTCGGCGTTTTTGGACTTGACGGAAGCGACTACGGCCGCAACGGCGTGGCCGGCAACCACCTCGGCATCGAGTTTAATGCCTTTCTCCTTCGCGACTGCTCGGGCCTTGCCCAGCGCGTCGTGAAACTTGTGGTTTTGCTCGGTTTTGATTTCGATGACTTCGTCGATGGAAGCGGGAACGTCCGGGATCTCCTCGACGGAAATCATATGCAGCGTGGCATGATGCAACTTCGCGAGATCGCAAGCGAGCGTCAGCGCCCTGAGCCCGCCTTCCGAACCGTCGTTGGCAATAACGATGTGCTTGAACATGTCACACCTCCTGCTTGGCGAGTCCAATCTTCGGCAGGAACCACTTCTGCGCTATGACCGTGGGTACCACAGCGCTGCCGATCACCGACGTTAGCAGGATGGTATATTGCTCCTGATCGATGATGTTGTGGGTCAGGCCATAAAGCGCTGAAATTGAGCCGAACGTCAGTCCGGTCGACATCAGCAGCGTTGTGTACATGCCTTCGCGGTTTTCGAAGCGAAAGTAACGCGTCAGCGGCAAAATGCCGACGAACTTGGTCGCCATCTTCATTCCGAGGAAAAGCGCGATCAAAAGTGCGCCGCTGACGAGGGCCCTGGCCTCAACCAGCGATCCGGCCTTGAGAAAGTAGAACGGCGTCAGCACCGCGAAGGCGATCACCCGCATGCGATGGGGCAATTCCGGGTCGTGCTGAAAGGCGGGCGCGAGCGCCATGCCGATGAGGTACGCCGGCAGCACTGCCTCGCTGCCGACCGCGCTGGCAAACCCACCCAGCGCGAACAGGATAAGCAATAAAAACTTTATTTGGGGTTCGCTGACTCTTTGCCCCACTAAAGCAAAGAACCGGGGCCCGGCCTTCGGCAGCAGCGCGACAACGACAATGGTTGCCGCGGCAAAAGCGAGCAGCCATATCGTGAAAGACGCGAAAACGATACCAAGCGCCAGCACGGTGCCGAGATCGGTGACGAAGCATGCGGCCAGGATGATCTTGCCGAGTTCGGTCTTGTTGAGCCCCGTCTCCACCATAACCGCATAGACCACGGCCACTGAGGTGGTGGAGAGCGAAATACCCGCAATCTGCGCCTGCGGCCAAGGCCAGTCGAGCACATAGCGCGCAGCCAGCATGCAGCCGAGATATGGCAACAGGAAGCTGACGAAGCCGATCCCGATACTCGCTCCGAGATTGCGGCGCACCACTTCCATATCCACTTCGGCACCGGCGAGAAAGGTCAACAAGATGGCACCTAAGCCAGCGAGATAATTGACCCAGGGCGTTAGTGGCAGGCCGATCAGATTGCCGCCGAACGCACCGACGACAATCTCGATTAGGGCGACCGAAAGCGCCAGCCGGATTGAGATCAGCGATGAGGCAAGTGCGAGACCGATCCACACCGCCGATGCAAGCCAAATATTATCCATCATGAAACACGCTCCTTTGCGTGCGTTCGGCACCAGGCCGATGCTTCATCGGAAGCGTGGCAGCTCGAATTGGCAAAGAAAACCCGCCTCGCTCGACCCACGATTCCTACCGTTCGTCCACGTCCGGTAGGAGTCATCAGCCGTTACGGGCGGTTTCGGGGGACTCCATCCCCATCGCGGGCAAACTATCGGCGGTGCATGGAAGGGTCAATGGGGAAGCGCCAGACAAGCCGTCGACTATGCACTAAACTTGCACCCAACAGACTCCCAGGAGGCGCCGATGTGCCACCCCGCGCATATCCATGTCATGCTCTCGGCTGAAGACAAGAAAGATGTCAAGAAGCTGGCGGGCATTATGATTCCGGTTTACGCCTCAGCCATGCTGGCCTTGGTCGCCTTTGTCGCGGTGACCGGAGGCTCGAGGCAAGGCGAACTGGTTGCCTCGACTGCCGCTCCCGCCGCTACGCGCTAGAACAGCCCGCTTCATCGTCTTGATTAAACCTGTTCCACCGCGCCGCCGTCGCCGCGCTTTCGATTGGTCAACGGCGACCATCGCCGTCCTGGCTTTCGCCGCCGCTGTCACCGTCTATGTGCGCGATGGGCGCGAGCACTTTCTCACCATCCTTCTAGGTGACGTTACGCTGTTCGCCGAGATGCTGCCGAAGGTACTGGCCGGCTGCCTGATTGGCGCATTTGTGACGTTGCTGCTGCCGCGTGAATTGGTTGCGCGATGGGTCGGCCACGAATCGGGATTTACCGGGCTGTTGATTGCAGCCTTTTTCGGTTTCCTACTCCCCGGGGGTCCAATCACCATTTACCCTGTCGCGGGTGCCTTCCTCGTCATGGGCGCCGATGCCGGCGCGGTGGTGGCTTTCATCGTCAGCTGGACGCTCATCGGCTACACACGCGCGCTGGTCTGGGAGCTGCCGTTCTTCGGCTCTGATTTCGTTATTTGGCGCATCGTCGCGGCGCTGCCACTGCCGATCGTGGCGGGCCTTCTGGCACGCGCCGCCGTGCGAGCGGGCTTTGAGTATCGCGAGGACACTCAATGACGCTCGCAATCAACATTCTGCTGTGGCTGGTGGTCGGAACACTGGCTGTTATCGCCGTCATGCGCGGTCGGGTGCTACTTAACGAGGGTTCGCGCGCTGGCGCGATGGAGTTCATCCTTCTGTTGCCGCGTATCGGAATCGGAGTTGTCGGCTCCGGCTTCGTAGCCGAGGCTCTTCCCAACGAGTGGATCGCGCCGTGGCTTGGACCGGAATCGGGATTTTTCGGCGTGCTGATCGCCACGCTTGGCGGTGCGCTTACACCGGGAGGGCCGGTCGTCGGATTCTCGATTGGCGCCGCAGCACTAAAAAGCGGTGCCGGCGCGCCACAGGTTATCGCTTATTCGACTGCCTGGGCGTTGTACGCGATCCATCGGCTCATAATTTGGGAAGTGCCGATGATGCCTGCGCGCGTAGTCTTGCTCCGCGCGGCGGTTTCACTCCCGCTGCCTTTCATGGCCGCGGCGATCGCGATGCTGCTTGGGCGGCCATAATACGACATTTTCTTGGGTATTCTCCTCGCTGCTGCACATGCTAGTTTGGCTTGGGAAGGCGGGCTTACACCGCCGCCGGGCGAGGGGACGATGGCGGAAGAAGTCAAAGTGGGCGTGGAATCGCAAGTCATTTCCGAAGAGCAGCTCCGCAAGGCGGAAGAATACGTCCAACAGGAAGAAGGCGCCGCCAACCGGCTTGCCGGCTGGGTCGGAACCGCCGTGACCGCCATCGCAGTCGCGATGACGTTGTTCCATCTCTATGCCGCCTACGACATCGTTCCGACGCAAGAGCTGCGCTACATCCACGTCGCGTTCGTGCTGCTGCTGAGCTTCCTTCTGTTCCCGCTCGCCGCGCGCTTCCGCAATCGCGTGCAATGGTTCGACGTGATTCCGGCGCTGTCCGGCATCGCCATCATTATTTACGCGCTCTCGGGCGGCGATGATTTCCTTGATCGCGCCGCGGTCCCTGATCGCTGGGACGTGATCCTCGGCAGTATTTTTATTGTGCTCGTGCTGGAAGCGGCGCGCCGCACCACCGGGCCGATCATGCCGATAGTGGCAATTCTTTTCATCGCCTACGCAATGTTCGGTCCGTATCTACCGCCACCCTGGACCCATCGCGGCTTCGACATCGCGCGTCTGGTCGGTCATCTGTTCATTACGCTCGAAGGAATTTTCGGTGTTGCGGTCGATGTGTCGGCCACGTTGATCATCATGTTCACGATCTACGGCGCCATCCTTCAGCATTCCGGTGCCGGTAAATTCTTCATCGACTTCTCGCTGGCGGTGATGGGTGGCAAGCCGTCGAGCGCTGGCCGCGCGGTGGTCGCCTCCTCATTCCTGCTGGGCGGCCCATCTGGCTCTGGCGTTGCCACCACAGTGATGATCGGCACGGTGGCGTGGCCGATGCTGAAGAAAGCCGGCTTTCAGCAAGACGCCGCCGGCGGATTGCTTGCTGCCGGCGGACTTGGCGCAATCATTTCGCCACCGGTGCTGGGCGCCGCCGCCTTCCTGATCGCCGAGTTTCTCAAGATCAGTTACCTCGACGTCATCTGGATGGCCACGATTCCAACCTGTCTCTACTACCTG
>JBGQLL010000029.1:0-20357 GCA_041500065.1 Pseudolabrys sp. | reverse complement strand
CGAGTTTATTGTACTTTTCGCTGGCGCGGCTGCGTTGCCACGAGTGGCACGCGCGCAAAATAAATCTAACGTAAATCAGGACACAAACGATCCGGTGGGCCAGGTCGCGACGCTGCAAGGCCTCGCGACGGTGACGCGTGGCAATGCGGCGCCTTCCACGCTGAAAGTCAGTGACGCTGTCTATAAAAATGACGTGTTGCAGACCGGCGCCAACGCTTCGCTCGGCGTTACCTTCGACGACGAGACAACCTTGAGCCTCACCGCGAACGCGCGCATCGTCGTCAATGAATTCGTCTATGAGGAGGGCGCCAAAGGCAATAAAGCCGTGTTCAACATCGCGCGCGGTACAGTCGCATTCGTCGCCAGCCTGGTGGCCAAGACTGGTGACATGACGATTTCGACGCCGACCGCAACTCTCGGCATCCGCGGCACCACCGGGGTCGTCGATGTTCCGGACAGCACCGCGACGGGCGCGGGCGAGGCCAAAATCAAGCTTTATCCGGATGCCGATGGACGTGTGGGCCAGATCAATGTCTTCAACCGACAGGGCGAGCGGCTCGGCGCGCTGACACAAGGGTCCAGCGCATTTGCCATTCGCCCGGGCCCGGCCGGGCGGATCGCCGCCATACCCTTCCAGATTCCGCCGCAGGAGGCCGCGCGTGACCGCGGCGTTGTTCAGCGGCTGTTCGCCTCGCACAATATCGGGCGTCAGATGGCGATCCAGCGTCGGCAATTGCGCGGGCCGAACCGCCAGCGGCCCAACAACCAGCGACCGAACAATCCTCGGCAACCCGGGGGTCCCCAGCAGCAGAATCGTGGTCCGGGCCTGCAACAAAAGGACAATCCGGCCGCGCCGCAGCGCGACGGTTTGCGAGAGAAACTACGGAAACTCAATCCGTTCGCGCCAAAGAAAAATGAGCCAATACGCTAGGCGGACGGCAGGGGCTGTGTCCGCTCACGACACGTAGGCAGAGCTCGAACCCACGGTGACGCCCCATCAGGGGTTTGATAGACTGGCATATTGCTGGTCTGGGACAGGGGGCGAGTATGCGGTCTCCAACATGTGCAGCATTCCCCTTCATTATAGTTGTGATGGCATTCGGCATTTGCCGGCCTGCTGCGGCTGACGACAGGGACACTTGTAAAAATTCAGCGGGCGAAGTTGCCATCGACGCCTGTAGCAGTGCGATCACATCCAAGAAATTTAAGGGTCGTACGCTTTCGCTGCTTTATACGAACCGCGGCGTTGAGTATGTCGTCAAAGAGGACATCGACCACGGCATCGCCGACCACGATCAGGCGATCAAGCTCGATCCAAAAAACTCACTAGCCTTCAATAACCGTGGCAACGCGTACGGCGCCAAGCGCGAGTTCGATCGCGCCATCGCCGACTACGACCAGGCGATAAAGCTTAATCCCAAATACGCCGCCGCTTTCTACAATCGCGGCATTGCGAAACAAAAGAAGGGTGACCTGGAAGGGAGCGAGGCCGACATCACGCAAGCCAAACAGCTCCAGCCGGGCATAGGACAGCAATAGCAAAAGAAGACTGGTCGCAACGGTGCTGGATGCCGGCCGTAGAATTTCGCCATCCCTGGAGGAGACCATGTGTTACCGTAAACTTGTGATTGCCGTCAGCTGGGCGTTCGCGAGTCTGGTTTCCGGCCCTGCCCTGGCACAGACTTCCACCACCCTGACCGGCCTTGTCAGCTCTGCCGAAAATAACGCGATGGAGGGAGTGCTGGTCAGCGCCAGCAAAACGGGATCGTCCGTCACGGTGACAGTGGTGACCGGCAAGGATGGGCGCTTTTCCTTCCCGGTGAGCAAACTGGGACCCGGTCAATATTCCCTGGGCGTGCGCGCGGTCGGCTATGACCTCGACGCCCCCAAAGCAATCGAGATCACAGAACAGAAGACCACGACAGCCGATCTTCAATTGCGCAAGACCGAAGATCTCGCCGCGCAACTGTCGAATGGCGAATGGCTGGCGAGCATCCCTGGGACCGACCAGCAGAAAGGTCAGCTCCTCAACTGCGTCGGTTGCCACACGCTTGAACGCATCGTGCGCTCTAAATATGACGCGAATGCCTTCCTGACCCAAGTCCTGCCGCGCATGCAGGGTTATGTGAACCAGAGCATACCGGCGCATCCGCAATTACGGCGCGCCGAGCGGCTTATGGAGGAACGCGGTGACCAGCGTGTCCAGGTCTACCGCGCCGCGGCGGAGTATCTCAGCACAATCAATCTGAGCACCGGTTCGCAATGGAGCTACGCGCTCAAAACATTTGCACGTCCAACCGGCCGGGCGACCCGGGTCATCTACACGGAATATGGTCTGCCGCGCGAGACAATTTCGCCGCATGACGTGATCGTCGATGCCGACGGCATCGTCTGGTATTCGAGCTTCGGCGAGCAGAATCTGGGCAAGCTCGATCCCAAGAGCGGAAAGGTCACCGAATATCCGATCCCCGAGCACAAACCGGGCTTTCCGACCGGCGGCCTCGGCCTGCGCGCCGACAAGGACGGCAACTTGTGGCTTGGCAATATGTATCAGGCCACGATCATCAAATTCGACCGCAAGGCGGAATCATTCCAATTCTGGCCACTGCCGCCCGAACAGAACATCGACGCCGCGCAGGTCAATATGGTGAGCCCGCAAAGTTCGCACGTCGACGGCAAGGTCTGGACGCAGAACAACGGCTTTGCCGGAGTGCACCGCCTCGATATCGCCACCGGCAAAATCGAAACGTGGGAGCCGTTCAAGAACGCGCCTAAGGGCGAGCCGCACAATATCTATGACGTCATCCCCGACTCCAGGAACAACGTCTATTTCACCGATTTCCGCCACCAGCATATCGGGCGTATCGACGCCGAGACCGGGGCGGTCAAACTCTTCGAGGCTCCAACGGCTCGCTCCGCGCCGCGGCGCGGAAGCATGGATGCGCAGGATCGTCTCTGGTTCGGCGAGTACCGTGGCGACCGCATCGGAATGTTCAATACCCGAACGGAGCAGTTCAAGGAGTGGAAGCTCACCACGCGCTGGGCATCGCCCTATGATGTCACTCTCGACAAGAACGAGAACGCATGGACCGGATCGATGATCACGGACCAAGTGACACGGCTGGACACAAAAACCGGCGAGATGGTCGATTATCTGCTGCCGAGGCCAACAAACATTCGCCGAGTATTTATAGACAACACGACAACACCGGTAAGCTTCTGGGTTGGCAGCAATCACGGTGCTTCCATCATCAAAATCGAACCGTTGGACTGAAGCAGACATCGTGAGGATTCGCGCCGTTCGCTTTTGACACAAGGCAGACATCGCCGAAGGTCGCAGTCCGGCCGGCGCCGGAAGGCCAGCATTACTTTTTTAGTGAGACGAATTACGGAATCTGAGATTGGCTCGAGACAATTTTTCGATGGAGCTGCATCCCATAAGCCTCATATCGCGCTCGATTTCTGTACGCATCAATCCGAGGGCTCGCTCCACGCCAGATCGTCCCGCTGCAGCGAGCGGGAATAGATAAAACCGGCCCAGTCCCACGGCTTTAGCGCCCAAGGAAAGCGCCTTGAGCACATGAGTTCCTCGATGAACCCCGCCATCGAGCAGGACATCGATCTTGTCGCCTACCGCATCGACAATTTCGGCAAGTTGGTCAAATGAACCGCGTGAACCGTCGAGTTGGCGTCCGCCGTGATTTGAAACAACAATGCCGGCGCAGCCGATATCGACGGCCCGTCTTGCGTCCTCTGTACTCATGATGCCTTTGAGGCAAAACTTACCGTGCCAGTGTTTCACCATCTCAGCGACATCGCGCCAGTTCATCGACGGGTCGAGCATATTTGTGAAGTAATCGCCAATCGAAGTTGCGCCCCCCGACATGACGACGTGCTGTTCCAATTGCGGCAGCCGGAATTTCTCGTGAGTAAAGTAATCGATTGCCCATTTCGGCTTTAAGGCAAATTGGATCATGCCTTCCAGAGTCAATCGAAACGGGATTGAAAATCCGGTGCGAAGGTCCCGCTCGCGGTTGCCGCCGGTGATCGAGTCCACGGTCAGCATCATGATTTGCACGCCGGCGGTTTGCGCCCGCTCGAGCATTGCCTTGTTCAGACCCCGGTCCTTGTGGAAGTAGAATTGATAGACTTGCGGGAACGAGAAGTTGGATGAAATCTCTTCAAGACTGACTGTGCCGAGCGATGAAACTCCGAACATCGTCCCGAATTTTTGCACAGCCTGTGCTACTGCGCGCTCGCCCTGATGGTGAAAGAGCCGCTGTAGAGCGGTCGGTGAGCAATAAAACGGCACCGCCAGCTTTTGCCCCATCACGACAACCGACAAGTCAACGTGCTCTACACCGCTCAAAACATTCGGCAGGAGATCGCATTCTTCGAATGCAGCCGTATTTCTTCGATACGTGGTCTCATCGTCGGCTGCGCCATCGATATAGTTGAAGATGGGAGCTGGAAGACGCCGTCGCGCCAATTCCCGGAAATCGTGATAATTGAAGCAATGGTTTAATCGCATGCGGCCCCCGCAACCGGCACTATCGAGGCACTACAATAAACCAGAACGGCGGCCTGGAAACGTCCGCTTTTGACCCAAATCGGACGTTCGCCAACAAATGTCCGGCTATGACCCCAAGTGCAGGCCTCGGATTCAACAGTATTCGATGCTAGTGTTCCTCGGTCAGCCGCCGGAAACCGCATGTCTTCTGACACGACAGCAAACCGAACGGCGGCGACCAATGGCGGCGTCGCTCTTGGAGTCGAGGCGGCCGAGCACGAGCGCCAATTCCGCGAAATATTGGAGTTATGTCCCGCGGCGCTGCTGGTCATGGATGAGGATGGCCGGTTGCTGTACCACAACGCGCGGCTGCGCGAGATTCTGGGATACAGCAAGGATGAGCTCGATCTTTGCGACACCCGTATGCATTGGCATGACCTCGATCAGCGCACGCGGATTATCAATCAATTAAAGGAGCGGGGCGGCCAGATTCTGAATGAAAGGGTGGTATGGCGCACCAAGAAAGGCACGCTGGTTCATCTCCTGCTGTCGTATGTGCAAGTCGCGTACCACGGAGGGCATGTCAGCTTCGTCGGTGGCAAACGCGTGTTGTGGGTTTACGATATCACTGCATTGACGAATCACGAGGCACAAGTCGTCGAGCAGGAGCGCCAGCTTCGCGAAATCCTCGACTACAGTCCTGCTGCGGTGAGCGTCGTCGACGAGGACGGACGTCTTCTGTTCCACAATTGGCGTCTGCGCGAACTTACGGGTTATGAGAAAGAGGAACTCGAACTATTCGACACCAAACGGTTCTGGCACGACCTCGATCACCGTGCTCGCGTGGTAGACCTGCTGCGGACTCGCGGCGGCCAGCTGCTGAACGAAGAGGTGATCTGGAAGACCAAAAACGGTGAGTTGCTCAACCTGTTGATCTCTTATGTCCAGGTTGTCTACCACGGCGGCCACGTCGCAGTCGCCGGCGGCAAGCGGCTTTATTGGCTTTATGACATCACACCGCTGCGTCGCGCCGAGCAGGCCCGGTTGCGCAGCGAAAAGCGGCTCGCTGAGGCAATCGAGAGCATTTCTGAGGGTTTTGTCTGTTACGATGGGGAAGACCAGCTTGTCATCTGCAACTCGTGCTACCGTAACCTGCTCTACCCCGGCCTGGACATCGATCTAAGTGCCGGCACGACCTTTGAAAGCATCATCCGCAGGGCCGCCGAGCGTGGCTACGTCAAGGATGCGGAAGGCCGCGTCGAGGAGTGGATTGCGGAGCGGCTGCGGCAGCATCGCAATCCGGGCGAACCGCAGGTGCAGCAGCGCGGCGACGGCCGCTGGCTGATGGTCAGCGAGCGCCGCACCGAAGACGGGGGCACCGTCTCGGTCTATTCCGATATCACCGAGCTTAAACAGCGCGAGCAAGATCTCACCGAGAAATCCAATGCCCTGGCCGAGCTGTCATCCAAGCTGGCAAAATACCTGGCGCCGCAGGTGTACGATTCGATCTTCAGCGGGCAGCAGGACGTCAAGATCGTCAGCAAACGCAAGAAGCTCACGGTTTGCTTTTCCGACCTCGTCGGTTTTACCGAAATTACCGACAAGATGGAATCGGAGGATCTTACCCATCTCCTCAACCACTACCTGA
Source organism: Pseudolabrys sp. (assembly GCA_041500065.1). Taxonomy (GTDB): domain Bacteria; phylum Pseudomonadota; class Alphaproteobacteria; order Rhizobiales; family Xanthobacteraceae; genus Pseudolabrys. The sequence continues at coordinate 14,199 of JBGQLL010000029.1, read as the reverse complement.
CCGAAATGTCGAAGATCGCACTGCAATACGGGGCGACCATCGACAAATATGTCGGGGACGCCATTGTCATGTTCTTCGGCGACCCGGCGACTCTCGGAGTGAAGGAGGATGCCCTCGCCTGCGTTCAAATGGCGCTCGCCATGCAAAAGCGCGTCGGCGAACTGGCGCATGAATGGGGCAACATGGGTATTGCGACGCCGCTGCGCTGCCGGATCGGCATTCACACCGGCTATTGTACGGTTGGCAATTTCGGCAGCGATGACCGCATGGACTACACGATGGTTGGCGGCACCGTGAACCTTGCTTCGCGGCTGGAGCATGAGGCACCGCCCGGCGGAGTGCTGATCTCATTCGAGACCTACGCGCTCGTGAAGGACAACGTGCGCTGCGAGGAGCGCGGCCACGTGCAGGTCAAAGGCATTGCGGAGCCGGTCGCAACATATGCGGTAATCGGGTTGAATCAGGATCCGGAACACGCCGGGACAGCGCATCTGCGGCTGGAGCTCGAAGTCGACCGCATGTCAGGCGACGAGCGCAAGGCAGCGGCGGATGCGCTACGTCGCGCGCTCGGCTTGCTGGAAAACGATAGCCAAGGTTAGCATTGAGCGCGTTGCCCAATGTCGGCCTATCCCCTCCGAAACTACGCCACATTTCTCGCTGATGTCGGAGTTGGTCCCTGGTGGACGATCCGTCACGCAATTCTGCTTCCTGGCACATACAGCAATGATCACTGAGGTTGAAAATCAGGCGGCGTCTTCTGTCCCGGCTGCTGTCTGGACCGGTTTCGCAATGATGTGCATCGGCATGTTCATGGCGGTTCTTGATGTTCAAGTCGTTGCAACGTCGCTGCCGACCATCCAACAAGCCCTGAATATTGCGCAAGAGCAAATGAGCTGGATTCAGACCGCATATTTGATCGCGGAAATCATCTCAATTCCGCTAACCGGGCTCCTGGCGCGAGTGCTCACGATGCGATGGCTATTCGTGTTTGCCGTCTCTCTGTTTACACTTGCATCGATCGCTTGCGCCGCCAGCGAAAGCTTTTCGTCCCTGATCGCGTTTCGCGTATTGCAAGGATTTTCGGGCGGCACTTTGATTCCAGCGGTCTTCTCGGCAATCTTCCTGCTGTTTCCATTTCGACTCCAGCCGCTCGCAACGATGATCGCGGGGGTCTTGGCCGTCCTTGCCCCGACTGTGGGGCCGATTGTGGGAGGTTGGATCACCGAGACTTATTCCTGGCCGTGGCTCTTCTTGATAAACGTTTTGCCTGGGATTGCCGCCGCTTTGGTAGCGTCGGTGTCATTACCGAAAGAGCAGGTATCTTTCGATCAGGCTCGTCATTTAGACGTCACCTCGTTGGGGCTCGGGGCGGTCGCCCTTGCAGCGTTGGAAATCGCGATCAAAGAAGCCCCTAAGCGCGGCTGGACTTCACTGCTCGCTGCCGGCCTCCTCGGCTTGTGCCTGATCACCGCGGTAGGATTTGTAATCCGGACTCTGCGTTCGCCAAGGCCCTTGGTCGATCTGCGGACCTTTCGTGATCGCAACTTCTCGATTGGTTGCGTGCTCAGTTTTGTACTTGGGATGGGCCTTTTTGGATCGGTCTATCTCATGCCGGTTTTTCTGGCCTATGTAAGGGCACACAACGCACTCGAGATCGGCAGGATCATGCTGGTAACGGGCGCGGCGCAACTTATCGTCGCTCCGGTCGTGGTGGTTTTGGTCCGTCGTTTTGATGAACGCCTTTTAATAGCATTTGGCTTTCTGCTCTTTGGAATCGGACTGGGGATGAGCGCTTTTCAATCAAGAGCCACAGACTTCGATGAGATGTTCTGGCCTCAGTTGGTGCGCGGTTGTGCCATCATGTTTTGTATTCTGCCGCCGACGCAGCTTGCCCTCGGGCAATTGGCCAAGACGGCCATTGCCGATGCCAGTGGTCTGTTCAACCTTATGCGCAATCTCGGCGGTGCTATCGGCATTGCGGTAATTGATACTGTCATTTACACGCGCGCACCCGAACATGCGCGGACGCTTATCAATCGCCTTGCGGCTGGTGATCTGAATGCAGCCAAGATGCTCGGCATTCCGCCTGAAGCCTTCGGGCCCGCCCTGCTCGATCCCGAAAAGCAGGCGATGCTGGCCCCGCTCATAGAGAAGGTGGGCTTTGTGGACGCTATCAACGATGCCTGGGCTCTGGTCGCGTTGACGACGATTGCCGCCCTCATAGTCGTACCTTGGGCGGGAGGCACGCCGAGGCCTCAGACAGGCTCACTTAATGAGTGAGAACCTCGCGACCTCCCGTGCATTGGATTGCTCCCGCGTTCCTTTGCGCGATAATCTATAGAGGCATTCAGGGGGGCGTTCATGCACCCGAACCGCTTGACGGTATTTCTTACCGCAGTGACCTTGTGTCTCGCTCACGCCGCCGCTGCACAGGTGCCGCACATGAAGGCCACCGCACCGGAAAGAATGATGCCAACAAACAAAGCGCAGAAAATGCGGGAATGCGAAAAACGAGCCGAGCAGCAGAAAATCAAAATGGAGGACCGCTCCCGCTTTGTGAATGAATGCGTTGCGGCTGAAGCAAAATAGCCCGGCCGCATTGATCCCGCGGCTGAGGAATTCCGCCGCGAGGGTCGATGCCCGGAGAGAGAAGCTCGGGCGAGAAAAGCCGCCCGCTGAGTATTCGTCAGCCTAAGAATCCTGCAAACATCATGACGACGCCGATCGTCAATGTGGTCATAATCGCAAGCGTGATCATCGAACCGCCGTCAAACTTTTCAACGAGCGGGTGCACTTGACCGTTGCGTGGCAAAAAATACCAAAAGCTTGCGCTGGTGACGGCCACCAGAGCCGCACCGAATATGACGGCAAACATGTCGATAGCCTTGTTCGGCGCGCCCCCAGAAGCTTTTAAGTCTGGTCGGGGCAGGCGCGGCGTAAATTGGGAATAAATTTTTTGCTTTAATCCAAGGGTGGTAGTCGGGCGCAGCAATGATGCCGGCTTCTATTTTTTGTCCTTTGGCCACTCTTGCCAATGAGTCGGACGAACTTCCAGGAGCCGCCGAGTTTTGGCGTCGATCCAGGACTTTCCGAGACGGCGACAAGGAAAGACGAGTTCGTGCATGCCGGCGTCATCCTTGACTGCTAGGAGCAGGTCAAGGTCCGTCGGAATGTCCTCGATAGAACTGACATGGCACCACATATACCTCTCTTACCCTTGGCCGGCTATGCCACCTTGATCTAGCTCAAAGGCCGGCTAGCATGCGAATGGGCGGCGGCAACCATGGAGACGGGCCATGGAACCTTCGACGGCGCGCTTCATACGATGCGAGAATGTCAAGCACTATCGCCAGTTGCTTGAGACATTAACCGACGAGGTTGACCGCCAAAAAATCCTTCAGTTACTGGCCGAAGAAGTGAAGAAGCAGATAGCTGCAGGCGATCCAATCGGCGAGGACTAGCCCGCCTTCAGTTGGTGGCACGACGACGTTGTATTTGAGGCCTCGTTTGCGCGCGCTCTGGTCATTGTCCCCTTTGATCCAAAGCGGACATTCGACAGCCTCTAGCCGTCAACCTAACCGCTACCCTTCAAGTGAATAGGCCAAGCCGGTACCTTCTGGCATCTCGAGCGGCGGCCAAGAAATATCGTGGGCTTTTTTGACCTGGATCAAGGCGAACCACGGCGCCAGAAATTCGACTGAGACAGTTCCGTTGGCCTACAAAAATGCAAGAAACCAAGGAGGTCACCATGACGACGATAGCGTCCACGCGTCGTTCCGACTACGGAATGACCTGCGTTCAATGTGGAGATTTGCTGATCGCTCCCGAATGGTCCGAATATGAGGACGAGCGGCATGTCCTCAATCTTTGGTCCTGCTCAAAATGTGGCTGTCGGTTCGAAACTGGTGCATTTGTGCCCGCCGACGCCCAATCTGTGAGCGATGATGTTGCGATAAGAGCGTTCTTTCCGTCGTTGTTGGTCGCGTGAAAACGACGACAACCGGAGGAAAGCTGACATCGCGCGGACATGTCCTTATGTCCGCTAATGTTCAAATGCGACCCCTGACAATCACCCTTACGGTGGCGGTCTGATCTGATAAGCTTTGAACTTGCCGGCCACCAAGGTCGAGCTCTTCATTCACCTGAAGACCGCCAAGGCGCTTGGTCTCAACATCCCCAACACTCATCGGGCGCGCCGACGATGTTATGGAATAGCAATCTGATCTGCTCATCCGATCGGAGGATGCCGAGTAGGAGGCATAGATTTAAAATGTACCACCACATAATAGGAGATATGCCGTGAAGCGTTTTGTTATCGAACGTGACATGCCGAGCGTCGGCACGCTGGAACGCGAACAAATGCGGGCCGCAGCGGAAAAGTCCAACTCGGTCCTGCGTGAACTCGGTCCGGACATTCAGTGGATCGAATCCCACGTCACCCAAGACAAGATCTACTGCGTCTATCTGGCGAAAGACGCAGCGCTCATTCGCAAGCACGCCGACATCAGCGGCTTCCCTGCCAACAGGATTTCCGAGGTTAAACGGACGATCGATCCGACAACGGCGGCGACGTAACTGTTCACAGTTTAATTCGTGGAGACGAGCAATGCCGAAAATCTCCGGCGGCTGCCTGTGCGGTGCGGTGCGTTATGAATGCAGTTCCGAACCTTTGGGCACAGCAATCTGCCACTGCACCCACTGCCAAAAGGTCTCCGGCTCGGCATTCTCGGTGAACATCGTCGTGCCCGCACCCAGTGTGACCTGGCAAGGACAAAGTCCGACGTCCTATGCAGACAAGGGCGAGAGCGGGAAACCGCTTTCGCGAAAATTCTGCCGGAATTGCGGATCGTCGCTTGCGACTGAGGCCGAGGCATTGCCAGGAGCAATGATTATCAAGGCCGGCACACTGGACGATAAGTCATGGCTCAAGCCCAACATGCATATCTGGACTGGTTCCGCTCAGCCTTGGGTACAAATTGAGTCAGGTGCGACGGCATTTCCAAAAGGCAGGGCCTGAATTCGCCAGGCGATTACAGCGAGCGCCGCGACGCGCCGTAGTCTATTGCAATCTGGAACAGGAATGCCTTGGAGCCGTAGTCGGGACCGCCCTTCGCAACGCCCTCAAGACGAGCGATCTCGCATTTCAAAATTTCAATTTCATAGGCGCCAAGGTCGACATCTCCGACCGCAATTTCTGCGTCGGCTTCCAATGCCCTCAAAAATTGCCGGAGGCGCGCCAGATCGGCATCGGTTTGCGGTTTGACCATGCCTCAATCATAGCCGCTCACGCACAAGCGAAAAGTGGTTTTCCACTTGAAAAGTTCGATATCCCCCGCAAGCATTCCGTCAGTTTGATACGACCACGCGATTTTCCAGGGGCGTACGGTCGTAGAGGTAGATCACGTCGTCGTTGACGAGACGGATGCAGCCCTCAGGAAGCGGCCCGCTTGCGGCCGGCGCGCTGGAACCGTGAATGCGGCGATCGTTATTCAGGTAGATGACGCGGGCGCCGAGCAGACCCGATTGCGGCTGGTTCCCGCCGGGCAGTTCTTCCTTTCTGACGACGTGGTAGAGCCCAGCCAATGTGGTGCATTCGGGGCCAACGCCGATCCTGTAGCGCATCGCAGACACATTCGGCCGGACGACGTAGAGAAAAGTCTGCAATTTATCGACAATGATCGTCCCCACCGGCTGGTTCGTGCGGTAGTAGACAAGCTGACGCAAAGAGACATAGTTCGTCTTGTCGGTTGGATCTTCGGGGACCACGGGGACCGGTCGCGGGTTCGGGATGCTCCGTACATCGGAAAGAATGCGCGGCCAGAAATTATAGGCTGCCACACCGGCACCGAGAACGAGCACGGCGGCGAACGCGCCCGCAACAATGCGCAGCCCCCGTCGGCTGTCCTTCAACGGCGGCATATCTTGATAGGCTCCGGCCGACGCTTCATAGGCCTCATAAGCGGGAGCCGGCCGAGGCGGCGCAGCGCGTCGCAACGCGTCTCGTTCGACGCGCTGGATCGCAGCGTCAAGCGCTGCGCTTTCCGCTCTCAGGTCGGTGTGTGAAAACGCCGGATTACCGGCACGCAGTTTGTCGGCCAGAGTCTTGCGCGCGCGATCATAGAGAATATGGCGCTGTTCGCTGGTGTTAGGACTGAGCGACGCAACCGCACGAGCCAACAATGAATAATAATCGACCATCAGTTCACGCCACCCTTGCGATTAACCGCAGCGCTGAACGCATATAATCTAGCATTTGTCCTGCCCGCCGGCTAAATCACGATTGCGATACGGTCAGCGGATCGGCGGCGCATAGAGAATGCCCCCCTTGCTCCACAGCTGATTGATCCCACGGGGAATGACCAGCGGCGAGCCCACGCCCACGGTCCGCTCGTAGACCTCGCCATAATTGCCGACGAGTCTGACGATCCGGGCTGCCCAATCTTTGGTCAGGCCCATCCGTTCGCCATAGCTGCCTTCCGTGCCGACCAGACGTTTGACGTCCGGCTTATCCGACTTCAATGCCTCGTCGATATTCTTCGAGGTCACGCCGAGTTCCTCGGCATTGACCATGGCGAAGTGCACCCACTTCACAATGTTAAACCATTGCGTATCGCCCTGACGCACCACTGGGCCAAGCGGCTCCTTGGAGATGACATCCGGCAGAATGAGATGGTCGTCCGGCTTCGACAGCAAAAGTCTGATGCCGAAAAGCGCTGAGACATCTGCGGTAAGCACATTGCATTGCCCGGAATCGTAGCCTTTGATGGCGCCCTCGAGGGTCGTCGAAGCCATGACCTCGTATTTCATCTTGTTGGCGCCGAAATAATCGGCGAGATTGAGCTCGGTCGTTGTTCCGGTCTGCACACATATTTTCACGCCATCGAGGTCGAGCGCGGTTTCCTTGCTCATCGCCCGTGGAATGAGAAATCCCTGGCCGTCATAGTAATCCGTCGCCGCAAAAGTCAGCCCAAGCTCGATTTCGCGTGACATCGTCCACGTGGTATTGCGCGAGAGGACGTCGATGCTACCCGATTGAAGGGCCTCGAAGCGGCGGTTTGCGTCGAGCGGGACATAGTTGACCTTGCTCACGTCGTTAAAGATCGCTGCAGCAATCGCACGGCACAAGTCGACGTCAAAGCCGCTCCAGTTTCCGTTGCTGTCCCGCGCGGAGAAACCGAAGAGGCCTTCGCTGACGCCGCAATTGAGTGCGCCGCGGTCCTGAACCGCCTTGAGGACCTGCGCATGCGCCAGCGTGGTCAGCGAAAGCAAAACAATTGCCACTGCCGTAACCGGCTTCCAACGTTTCATATGCATTTTAGGTCTCGTTGTTTGCAATGTTGTACGGCAATTGCCCGCTTTGGGCCAATAGGCAAGGCCGAGGCCAATCAAATCCGGAGAATCTACGAGTGACAATACAAGTACGTGCGCCGGCCGAGCCGGCCCGTCCTTACATACGTGCCAAACCGGGTTTGCAGCAACCTCTGCTTTTTGGCGGCGTCATATTCCTGTTTCGCAACAGCGACGCACCCCTTCCGAGTTGCTTCCTCTGCACTCACCGATGACGCATGACATGCAATCAGCATTACCCCCACTGCGCAGGCCCTGCCCGTTTCAATGAGTGTAATGTGTATCCCCCGCTTCATTCGGCCACCTCACGTGCTTGCTTTTGCTGTATATTTTTCCCGGTCAGGACATCCGAACATTCGAGCAACATTGTCGCCGCAGGCAGGGAGCATCGCAATACCGTATGCCTCTGATCCGGCCATGAGTGCTGTTGTAAAATATAGTCGCCAGCCTATCGTATTAAAATTGCCCTTTCTCGATTTGATCAGGAGATGATCATGACCATGTCTTTGGCGCGTGTCGGTGGATTTATTGCTGCTATCGCTTTGGGGCTCACAGTTGCCGGTTGCGGCTACAACACCATCCCGACTTTAGAAGAGCAGGCCAAGGCGAAGTGGGGAGACGTCCAGAATAACTATCAGCGCCGGGCCGATCTTATTCCAAATCTGGTCGCTACCGTTCAGGGCTATGCCAAGCAAGAACGCGAGGTCCTGACCGCGGTTGTCGAGGCACGTGCCAAGGCGACCCAGACAAGAGTGGATGTTTCGCAGTTGACCGACCCCGAGAAGCTCAAGCAATTCCAGGATGCGCAAAACCAGCTGACCGGGGCGCTCGGCCGGCTCATTGCCATCAGTGAGAATTATCCCGACCTCAAGTCCAACCAGAACTTCCTGGCACTCCAGTCGCAACTCGAAGGCACCGAGAACCGCATCGCGGTTGCCCGGCGCGACTACATCGAGGCGGTACGCCTCTACAATACGGAGCTGCGGACGTTCCCCGGTATCATTTGGGCCAATACATTCTTCCGCGCCAATAAGCCGATGGCGGAATTCACGGCGGGCGAAAATGCCGACAAGCCCCCGCAAGTAAAATTCTGACGAGCATCGACAAGGCATCAAAATGACTGCGGGCCCTACGCCTTCTGCCCTTGGTGGAAGAGCTATGCGCCCCGTTGTCGTCATCGTCGCATTGCTATGCGTGATCGCTACCGGCTTCGCGCTCCATCTTCCGGCGCTCTCGGGCCGAATTGTCGATCAAGCCAACATCATTCAACCGGCGACACGTTCTGCGATTGAGCAGAAGCTCGCGGATCTTGAAACAAAGTCGGGCATCCAGATTGCCGTTGCCACTGTTACCTCCCTTGAGGGACAGGACATCGAGCCCTACGCAAACGAATTGTTCCGAAGCTGGAAGCTGGGCGAAAAGACAAAAAACAATGGCGTGCTGCTGCTTGTTGCGCCGAACGAGCGGCGCGTGCGTATCGAAGTCGGCTATGGACTTGAAGGCACCCTCACCGACGCCCTCTCCAAGGTCATCATCGCCAATGCCATCACGCCGCGCTTCAAAGCCGGCGACTTCAGCGGTGGCATTTCACGCGGCGTCGACGACATCATTACGGTATTGACCACCGATTCTTCGGAATGGCAGCAGCGCCCGTCCTTACGACTCGACAACCAACAGACGACGGATCCGGCCAGCTGGCTTCTGCTCGCCGGCCTTTTTATCCTTGTCACGTTGCTGATCGTTTCCCGCGGGTTTCGCTGGCTATTCTTCAACACGCTTCTCAATATCCTTGTCAGCTCGGGAGGCGCGAGGGGCGGCGGCGGTTTCTCCAGCGGAGGAGATTTTTCCGGAGGCGGCGGTTTTTCCGGGGGCGGCGGGTCATCGGGTGGCGGTGGCGCGTCGGGGAGCTGGTGATGAACCTTTCGAAGGAGGGCCACGACCGGATTGCGAGCGCCATACGCGCTGCCGAGGCAAAGACCTCCGGCGAAATCGTGTGTGTCCTCGCGCAGACGTCATCGCATGCGACGGGGTTGCCGATTTTTTTGGCCGCGGTAGCCGCCCTCGCGACACCCTGGCTCCTGACGATTTTCACGTCGATGACGGTTTACAGAATTCTATTACTCCAGATCATCGTCTTTCTGACGCTTCTCGTGCTGCTTTGTTTGCCGCGCGTGCGGGTCGCACTGATGCCTCACAGGGCGCGTCGCGCTTTCGCCTATCGCGTTGCGATGGAGCAATTCGTCAGCCGCGGTCTCGCTCGCAATAAGGACCAGTCGGGAATATTGATCTTCGTTTCACTGGCGGAACGATATGTGCGGATCATCGCCGGAGCCGAAATCGCTGCTCGGGTCCCCCAATCCCGATGGCAGGCTGCAGTCGATGCGCTGATCGCACATATGCGAAACGGTCGCATCGCCGATGGTTTCATCGCAGCGATCGACATGTGTGGCGATGAGCTTGCGAAGCACTTCCCCCGCACGGATGCGAGCCGCAATGATTTTCCGGATCGGATTTATCTGATTTAGGCGCGAAGTTCCTTGTTCTGGGAACATTCATCCGACATTTCAGTTCTAGTAGCCATGAGCGAGCGCGCAACGACCAAGCTGATCGGGCTGTCCGTATCTGGCATATTTTTGGTGATGTTGGTGCTCAATGCCGTCATTCCCTAGCCAGTGCGAGATTTGGAACGAATGCTACGCGGCAGACTTTTTGCGTTGTGCATTCCCCATCCCCCGCACCAATCAGCGTTTAGAGGGACCTCACTCTACGCGCGCAGCGCGCGCTGATCGCGTAATTCGGTGCGGGCGCCGATACTGATCCATGACTGTGCGGCAAGCCTGACTGAGCCGGACCCTGTTCCCCAGCAGACAGTGAAATACGTCGTCGCGATTGGGAATGGCCGCCCAGCACACTCTGAATGCATCGCCGATGCAGGCCTGCCGCTCCTCAGTCGTTTCGGCGACAGCCGTTGAGCACAGGAAAGCACTCAGCAGAGCGACCGTTATCGGGGCAAGTGCTTTCAATGCGTTCAAACCATGCTCGGCCGGGCGGTCAGAACGGAAGCGGTCTCGGCCGTGGCAATTGTGGCTTTTGCCACGGCTGATGACCGCCTCAAGCAGAGCGCCCCCCCGCCCGCTTGATTAACACCATAAGGATGGTTGGCTGCCGCTCCTATGACCGCCGTGCAACTGTGGACAAAATAATTGGAAGCTCGCGGAACTCGGGCGGGCGCTGCCCGCCTTGCCGCTATTCGATCACCTCGTCGGCACGGTCAAGCAGCGCCGGCCGCAGAGTGAGGCCGAGTGCCTTGGCGGTCTTGAGGTTGATGACGAATTCGAACCGTGTCGGCAGTTCAAGCGGCAGATCGGCTGGCCGTGCGCCGCGCAGGATATGCGTAACGAGTTCAGCCACGCGGTCGCCGATATCGCTCTGTTTGGGGCCGTATGACATCAGCCCGCCTTCTCGCACCAGTGCGGCAGTCTCAAAGATCGTCGGCAGGTGGTTGGTCGCAGCGAATTCAACGACACGCTTGCGGTTGAGGATTGTAAGAGCATCGGACACCATCAGGATGGCGTCAGGCGGTTGACGCGTCATCGCGGCAAACGCTTCGTCAAAATCATTAGGCTCGCGAACGCCCAAAGTCTGAACCTTGACCCCAAGCACGCGGGCGGCATCCTCGGCCGCGCGATAGCGCAACGTCATGCCGAGATCCGCGGCGTTCCACAGCATCGCCACAACACGGAGATTGGGCACCGCGTCCCGGAGAATTTCGAGGCGCTTGGCGCTGAGTTCGGTGGATACCTCGGTGACGCCGGTAAGATTGCCTCCTGGCCGCGACAGACCTTCAACCAGGCCCGTGGCAACCGGATCGCCGGCTCCTGAAATGACGATCGGCGTTCCATTTGCAGACGTTTTGGCAGCGAGAGCAGCCGGATAGCCGTATGTCACGATGACATCGACCTTGGCGGCGTTGAGTTCGGCCACAAAAGCCTGAAGCCGGTCGAGGTGGCCATCCGCCCATCGCTGCTCAAAAGCGATGTTACGTCCTTCAACAAATCCGCGTTTGGCCAGACCCGACGTAAGCGACTTGCTGCGCGCATCCAGAGGGCCTATGGCCGATGAACCGCTGAGCAATCCGATCCGATAGACTTTGCCGGCTTGCTGCGCGCGCGCCGCAACCGGAAGCGCGACCGTTGCCCCGAGCAACCCTAGAAATTCACGCCGCCGCATTGCACCCCGCCCCCAAGGCTCAGGACAAAGCATCGTACTATTAACACCGCATGCCGGGGTCTCATTCGACCATCTGGTCGGCGGTAGCGAGCAGTGCTCGCGGAACGGTGAGACCAAGCGCCTTGGCCGTCTTCAGATTGATGACGAGTTCAAATTTCGTCGGTAATTCGACCGGCAGCTCGGACGGCTTGGTGCCGCGCAAGACACGGTCCACATAACGCCCGAGAGAACGGTACAGCTCGTGCAGATTGGGGCCATAGGTCAGCAACAGGCCCTTTTCCGCGAAACGCCCCCACCCGGAGACGGTCGGCAGTTTGGCGTCGATCGCAAAACTGGAGATGCGTTCGACCATTTTGAACATGGAGGTATCCGGAAACACGACGATGGCGTCACAACGATCCTGAACGACAGAACGAAGAACCCCGTCAAGTTCGGGTGCATCGCGAAATGGATGATACGAAATCGCAAGTCCGACCTTTTCAGCCGCCGCCTGCGACGCCTGCCGCTCTTTATCTTCGCCCGGATGTTGCGGTCGCGCGAGAATGGCAATTCGCCGTAGGTCCGGCAGCCAGTCCTTGAGCAATTCGACACGCTTGCCGACCAGATCGAGCGCAAGATAACTCATGCCGGTGAAGTTGCCGCCGGGTCGTGCCAGGCCATCGACCAGCTTGCCGGTCACCGGGTCGCCACTGAATCCGAAGATAACCGGGCATTGTGGATTGAGCGGCTTCACCGCATAGACCATCAGCTCTTGTGTAACGATGGCGTCGGGTTTGGATGCGACCAGTGTCCGCGCGACCCCTTCCATGTCTTCAAATCCGGTTGCCCAGTAAAGGCTGAGAGTGAGGTTGCGCCCTTCGACCCATCCGGATTCGCTCAGTCCCGCTCGAAGCCCTTCGAGATAAGACGATGCTGTACCCGGCGTCCCGATCCCCAACCATGCAACCCGTCGTACCGTGGTGGATTGTTGTGCGCGCGTCTGTAGCGGCCAAATGGCCGCCGCTCCGCCGAGAAGCGTGATGAAATCCCGCCGTCTCATGTTTGCCCGGGCTAGATGGATTGTTGATCTTGGCATCAAGCCTAGCACATCGAAGGGTGCTGGCGATGGCCCCAGGCGATGAAAAGACCTGTGCGATTCTGATCAGATTTACTGCACGCCGAAGCGCGCAAATTCGGCGGCGATGGCCGGCTTTGCCGCCTGTGCCGCGCCAATGTCGCCATCAGCGCCGGCATCACCTTGCTTACGCTTTGCCAGACCGCGGCCATACAGCGCGTCGGCAATCTTTGGATTTTTGTCGAGGGCCGCGTCGAAGTCCGCAATCGCCTTGTCCAGCGCATCCATCTTTAAATGGACCAGGCCACGATCGCTCAACGTGCTGGCACTATCGGGCCGTACACGCAGGGACTCATTGCAGTCAACCAACGCGTCGGACAATTGGTCAACCATGAACCGCGTCCAGCACCGATTGTGCAATGCAATCGCGTTGTTGGGATTGAACCCTATGGCGACATCGTAATCGGCAAGGGCACGTTCATACTTCCCTTGCTCCTTGTATGCATTGCCGCGATTGCTGAACGCGACCGCCATTTCAGGATTGTGCTTGATCGCTTCGTCATAGTTTCCGATGGCGCGGTCGAAATCGCCTCTTGCAGCGTAGGCATTGCCGCGGTTGTAGAACGCCATCGAGAGACCATTGTCGTTGCCTCTCCCGGACTCGATAAGCCCCGTACAGCCTGCGATTTGCTGGTCCGGCGTTGTGCCGCTCTTGCCTTCGCACCATTTGAAGTCTTGCGAAAATTTCGCATCGTCGCCCGGCAGGGTCACCTTGTATGAGAACGTAAATGTCGCGCCGCGCCAGCACAGGCTCACGAGCAAAAATCCGATGATCGGCATCGCGACAAACATCAGGATGTTGCGAAGCCGATAAGGGCTTTGCGCTTGCGTATGCCCGCCCTGAGGCGCCGCATAGGCCGGCCGGCGTCCGAACTCTGGTCTGTGCTGTGTCATCGGCATATTAGGTAACAAGTCCGATTTAATGAATAATTTAAGCAATATTTTCGGTTGCGACCTCAGCCGGTCACTTTGCGTTAATGCTGTCTCGACCGCATGCACGCGCAACAAATCTGGGCCCATTCGATACCGGCTTAGCCTGGACCTTGCCGCACAGCGCGCACCACTGCCGCTCGGCGCGTGTGCGGGCGTGTGAGTGCTTCACGGCCCGCACGCGCGCTCCCGTCAGCATCGGGAACGTGACGATGGAGATTTCCCACAAATCCACCGCGTAGATCCGGCGGATGCGGGTCTTCGGGTCGATCCGCGCCTTCGCCGTGCGGAATCCGATTGAAAGACCGTCGATGGCGCCCGCGCGCAAAAGCGACAGCAGTTCGCGTCCGCGCGCCACCTCCGGGATGAGACGCCCGCGCGCGAAGAGGCCGCGATGATCCTCACGCAAGTCGAGCCAGATGCCGACCGGTTCGGAAGGATCATGCTGGAACAGCATCGGGACGCGGCGGATGCCGCGCGCCGTGAGGGTGTCGGCAAAGGCGCCGCGCATCACCATGTCGCGCGCCTGGTCGACTTCCCCGAACAGGCTGGCATAGCCCTCGACGGTGCCGTCGGTG
>JBGQLL010000028.1:0-20431 GCA_041500065.1 Pseudolabrys sp. | reverse complement strand
CGCTCAAGAGCGGCGGCGCGCTCGACGCGGACCTGGTGGTGATCGGCGTCGGCGTGCGCCCGCGTATTGCCCTCGCTGAAAAGGCCGGGCTTGCGATCGACAAGGGCGTGAGCGTCAACGAATATATGGAAACAAGCGCGTCAGGAATCTATGCAGCTGGCGATATCGCACGTTGGCCGGATGCTATCTCTGGCGAGCGCATCCGCGTCGAACATTGGGTCGTGGCGGAACGGCAAGGGCAGACGGCGGCCCTTAATATGATCGGCGTGCCGACGCCATTCAGATCGGCACCGTTTTTCTGGAGTCAGCACTACGACGTCCCGATCAACTATGTCGGCCATGCCGAGAAGTGGGACACAATCGATATCGAGGGTGACGTCATGAAGCGCGATTGCGTCGTGCGCTATAAACAGGGTGGCCGGGTGATGGCTGTAGCGTCGATATACCGCGACAAAGACAGCCTGGAAGCCGGCGTGCAGATGGAGCAGCTGGCCAGAAAAGCCGAAGGCGCAGTCGGGTAACGGCCCTTTTGGCGACGGGTAGCGGCCTTTCATCGGACCGGCTAAAACAACGCCGGGAGAGCCCTCATGGCAATCAAATTTGGCCGTCCAATCGAAAACCGCACCCGGTTCACCCCGGTGGAGGCGGCTCAGAATGAGCGGCTGGACCTTGCCGTGCGCATGCGCCGTAACCGGCGCAGTGAGTGGGCGCGCCGCATGGTGCGTGAGCACGTGCTCACGACCAGCGATCTGATCTGGCCCTTGTTTGTGATGGATGGCGACAACGCACGCGCGCCCGTCCCGTCCATGCCCGGTGTCGAGCGGCTGTCCGTCGACCAGGCGGTACGGGAGGCCGAGCGTGCGGCCAAACTGACCATTCCCTGCATCGCGCTCTTCCCATACACCGACCCGAAATTGCGCGATGAGGCGGGCAGCGAGGCACTCAATCCCGACAATCTTGTCTGCCGCGCCATCGGCGCGATAAAGAAAGAAGTGCCTGACGTCGGCATCCTTTGCGATGTGGCGCTCGACCCCTTTACCAGCCATGGCCACGATGGCCTGCTACGCGGCGGCGTCATTCTCAACGACGAAACGGTCGCCGTGCTGGTCAGGCAGGCGTTGGTGCAAGCGGAGGCCGGCTGCGACATCATTGCACCGTCCGATATGATGGACGGTCGCGTCGGCGCGATCCGCAAGGCGCTCGACTCCGCGAATTTTACCGACGTGTCAATCATGTCCTATGCGGCGAAATACGCGTCCGCCTTCTACGGGCCGTTCCGCGACGCGGTAGGCTCGTCAAAAACGCTCACCGGCGACAAACGTACCTATCAGATGGACCCCGCCAATTCCGACGAGGCGCTGCGCGAGGTTGCGCTCGACATCGAGGAAGGCGCCGACATGATCATGGTCAAGCCGGGATTGCCTTATCTTGATATCGTTCAGCGCGTGAAAGAGGCATTCGGGATGCCGACTTTCGCGTATCAGGTGTCGGGCGAGTACGCGATGATCATGGCAGCGACCCAAAATGGCTGGCTGGACGGCGAGCGCGCCATGTTCGAAAGCCTTATTGCCTTCAAGCGCGCCGGCGCCGACGGCGTGCTGACCTATTTCGCCCCGCGCGTGGCAGAAAAACTCAAAGCAGGTTGACGCGACCAGGGCACCCTTCCCGCCTCGTCACCGGCCCGGTGACACATGAATTCCACAGGTTGAAAGCTACATGGGTGAATTCGCCATCGGTCAAGGCGTTCCTCGTTTCGAGGACCCCCGACTCGTTCAGGGCCGCGGCCGCTATATCGACGACGTTGTCTATCCTAGCATGGCGCATGGCGTAGTGCTGCGCTCGCCGCACGGTCACGCCAAAATAAAATCGATCGATACCAAGTCTGCGCAGGCCGCACCCGGCGTGCTTGCCGTGCTAACGGCGGCTGATTGGAAAAAATCCGGCTTCGGCGAACTGCCGGGCCATGGCGGACTCAAGCTTCGCGACGGCTCTCCGATGTACAAACCGCGTTACCCCGTCCTGGCTGAAGACCGGGTGCGCTGGGTCGGAGATTGCGTCGCATTCGTCGTCGCCGAAACAATTGCTCAGGCGATGGATGCTGCCGAGCTCATCGAGGTCGATTACGAGCCGCTGCCTGCCGTCGTCGGCACAGCCGATGCGTCAAAGCCCGGCGCGCCGCAGGTCTGGGACGGCTGCAAGGACAATATCTGTTTCGTCGAATTGATCGGCGATAAGGCGGCGGTCGATGCCGCCTTCGGCAAGGCTGCGCACGTGGTGAAACACCGCTTCGTCATCAATCGTGTCACCGCCGCCTGCATGGAACCGCGCGGCGCGGTTGGCGTCTATTTGCCGGCGGAAGACCGCTACATCATTCATTCGCCGGTCCAGCGCGCACACCCGTACCGCAACGAGATAGCGCGAGTCCTCAATGTGGCGGAAAGCAAGATGCGGGTGATCAGCGCTGAGGTTGGCGGCAGTTTCGGCATGAAAACGCCGGTGTTCAATGAAGCACCATTGACACTGCTCGCTTCCAAGCTCACAGGGCGGCCGGTGAAATGGATGAGCACACGCACTGAGGCGTTCCTGAGCGATGCGCAGGCGCGCGACAATGTCACCGAGGCGGAGCTTGCGCTCGACAAAGACGGCAATTTCCTTGGCTTGCGCGTGAGGACAATTGCGGCAATCGGCGCTTACCTGCAGAACAACATGCCGGCATTTTTCCTGAACGCCGGAACACTCGCCGGCACTTACCGTACGCCAGCTATCTACGTCGACATTACCGCCGTCTTCACCAATACCAATCCGGTGCGGCCTTATCGCGGCAACGGGCGGCCGGAGGCGGCGTTTGTGATCGAGCGCATGATCGATCTTGCCGCCGATGAACTCAGCCTCGATCCAGCCGAATTGCGCCGACGCAACTACATTTCGCCGGATCAGATGCCTTTCAAGACCGGACTGACCTTCACCTATGACAGCGGGGAGTTCGAAAAGAACATGGATATGGCGCTGGAGCTTGCGGACGTCAAAGGCTTCAAGAAACGGCGCGAGGAATCACGCAAACACGGCAAGTTGCGGGGACTGGGCATCTCCAACACCATCGAGCGCGCCGCCGCGCCAGGCACCGAGGGCGCAGAGGTGCGGTTCGATCGCAGTGGTACCGCAACGCTGTTTTCAGGCTCAGTGACCGCGGGCCAAGGCCACGAAACCGTTTTCAAGCAACTGGTTTGCGACCGGCTTGGGCTCAATCCCGAAGAGGTGCGCTACGTCCAGGGCGATACCGAGGAAGTGTTCTACGGCGAAGGCACCGGCGGTTCGCGCTCTGCGACCATGGCCGGCTCCGCATTCCTGATGGCGACCGAAAAAGTCGTTGAAAAAGCCAAGGCGATTGTCGCGCATGCTTTGAAGGTCGATGCGGCCGACGTGAATTTCGCCGACGGCGTCTTCTCATCGTCGAAGAGCAACCGCACTATGACCATTAGAGAAGTTGCGGTCGACGCCAATAGCCCGGCCAAGCTTCCCACCACCATGGAACCCGGCCTGTTCGCGACCGCCGTCTACAAGGCGCCCGTGAACAATTATCCGAACGGCTGCCATGTCTGCGAAATCGAGATCGACCGGGAAACCGGCGAGGCCGAAATCGTTCGCTACAGCGTGGTTGACGACGTCGGCACCGTGCTTAATCCGCTGCTACTGCATGGCCAGATCCATGGCGGCGTCGCGCAGGGCGCCGGGCAAGTGCTGATGGAGGACATCCATTTCGATGCGACGGGCCAGCTGATAACCGCATCGTTCATGGACTACGCCATGCCGCGCGCCCATAACCTTTGCGACATCGAAGTTGAATCCAATCCGGTGCCGACTAAAACCAACCCGCTGGGCACCAAGGGCGCGGGCGAAGCCGGTAATGTGGGCGCGCTTCCCGCCGTTGCCAATGCGCTAGTCGATGCCCTCTCCGAATTCGGAATCAAACACATCGAAATGCCGGCCACGCCCGAGCGCATCTGGCGGGCGACGCGGCCTTAAAACGGGCCCGTCGTCTAAAACCTGTACACCGCCGCCGGTGGCACATTACCCTAAGTAACGTGATTCGTTTCGCGCGGCGCCCTCGCGGTCGTGCGCGTATCAGCGTGCCTTGTGCCGCAGCGTTATCCGCCTTTTTCGACCCTCAGGGAGATTTTCATGCGCAATGTCGGACGCAAACTGGCGTTCGTGCTCGCTTCGACCAATCAAGGGGCGATGATCGTCAACCGCTTCGACTACCGCATGGTTGGCCCGGATAGCGGCTTCGGCGTCGGCTTTCAGCTTCTCGAACAAGGCGCCTTCGATCCGGTGGAGGTCGAGTTGGCTGTGCAGTTGTTGGAAGCGCGCCGCCGCTATCACGGCGACGGCGCATTGGCGATTGATTGCGGCGCCAATATTGGTGCGCACACAATCGAATGGGCGATTGCGATGACCGGGTGGGGTTCCGTGATCGCGATCGAGGCGCAGGAGCGCATCTACTATGCGCTCGCCGGCAACATCGCGCTCAACAATTGCTTCAACGCCATCGCCATGCACGCCGCAGTCTCGTCGGAAGCGGGCGTGATGAAGATCCCCAGCCCCAACTATATGACCGCATCAAGCTTCGGCAGTCTTGAACTGCGGCAGCGCGACAATAACGAATTCATAGGCCAGACGATCGACTATTCCGACGCCAACATGGTTCCGATTCAGAAGATCACGCTGGATGCTCTTCAGCTCCCGCGCGTGGACCTGATCAAGATCGACATCGAAGGAATGGAAATGGAGGCACTGGAAGGCGGACGGCAACTCGTCGAGAAATGCCATCCGATCCTGCTGATCGAACAGATCAAGGCCGGACGCGAGCAACTGCGCGCTTGGTTGCAGGAACGCGGCTACACGGTTTTCGACGCCGGCATCAACTTGCTGGCAATCCACAAGACCGATGCGACACTGAATGAACTCAACGAGCGGCTGGCCCAGACGCAGTCGTCAGCGGCCTAAGCCTCACTCTATCGCCGGGCCCGCCTCGATCCGCACCGGCAAGTAGCCATCGGCAGCGAATGCCGCCATGACCTCTTCGGCATGCGCAGCGTCACGCGTTTCGATCGTCACGTCGAGCTTGGCACCCTTCGCGGGCACATCGAGGAACAGCCTGCGGTGATCCACCTCCAGGATGTTGGCGCCGAGCGCGCCAATACGCGTCGCTATAGTGCCGAGCACGCCCGGGCGATCAGGAATGGTCAGGCGGAACGAAACGATCTGGTTCTCGCGCTCCAGCTCACGCACCATGACCGATGCGAGAACGCGCGGGTCGATATTGCCGCCACACAAGACAAGCCCGACCTTCTTGCCCTTGAACCGTTCCGGCATTGCGAGCATGGCGGCAAGGCCGGCAGCACCGGCGCCCTCCGCCATCGTTTTCTGAAGCGTCAAATAGGCATTCACCGCGCGCTCAAGCTGCGCCTCGCCGACCAGGATGACCTCCGCAACCAGCTCGCGGATGATCGGCAGCGTTAACTTGCCGACATTCTTGACCGCAATGCCCTCGGCAAGTGTCGGCCCGCCGAGGGGTCGGTTTTCGCCGCGCAGCGCGTTCCAAACCGAAGGATAGAGTGTGGCTTCGGCTCCGACGATCTCGATTGCCGGGTTCTTCGTCCGTCCGGCGATTGCATTGCCGGCGATCAGTCCACCGCCGCCGATCGGCAATACCAGCATGTCGAGACCGGGCACGTCCTCCAGCATTTCGAGTGCGATCGTGCCTTGCCCAGCAATGATGCGAACATCATCGTACGGGTGAACCAGCACGAGGTTGCGCTGCGCCTGAATTTGCTCGCAGCGCGCCTGCGCTTCGGCCACCGACTCCCCGTGCAGCACGACTTCTGCGCCGTGCGAACGCGTTGCCTGTACTTTTACGAACGGCGTGGTCACCGGCATGACGATTGTCGCCGGAACGCCGAGTCGCGCGGCATGGTAGGCCACCGACTGGGCATGATTGCCGGCTGACATCGCGATGACGCCGCGCTTGCGTTCGGCATCACTCAAGGATGCGAGTTTGACCAGCGCGCCTCGGTCCTTGAACGAATTGGTGACCTGCAAATTCTCGTATTTGACGTAGACGTCCGCGCCGGTGAGCGCGGAGAGCTTCGGCGCCGGCAACATGGGCGTCCGCAGGACCACACCGTCAATCAGGCGGCGGGCGGCTTCGATATCGGCAAAGGTAACGCTCAACCCATTGACTCCGGGCTCCAAGGCCGCACCATGCCGCAAGGACGGCGAAGGTTCCAGCCGGGGGTAGCATGCGGCCGCGCAGCCCCTTGCGCGCGACCGATTCTTTCTCCATCTCGATTGCGAGGAATCGGCATGTCGATTGATATCAAACCCCATGCTTATGATCCGGCCAGCCAGCCGGAACTGTTCGATGGCGTGTTGTCGCGGCGCGTGGTCGCGTTCGTCATCGATTTCATTGTTATTTCCATACCGGTGGTGCTGGTAGCGATGTTCATTTTCGCCTTCGGAATCGTCACCCTGGGGCTCGGCTTTGCGCTTTATTGGCTGTTGCCGACCGCGACGGTTATCTGGGCCATTGTCTATTTCGGTGTCACCCTTGGCGGCCCGGCATCGGCCACCATCGGCATGCGAATGATGGATCTGGAAATGCGCACCTGGTATGGCGCGCCGGCTTATTTTGTCCTCGGTGCCGTGCACGCTATCGCTTTCTGGTTTACCGCATCGTTCTTCACACCTTTTGTGCTGTTGGTCGCCTTCTTCAACGAGCGGCGGCGTCTCCTTCACGATATTCTTCTCGGAACCGTGATCATCAATAATGCCGCGCGTGCTTCGATGTTACGAGCATCCACGCAGCCTGCCCGAACCGGATAAAGGCCTTTGACGGGGAGCATCCGGCGCGCGATGCTAGCGCCAAATATGAACAACATGACGGCCTGATTAGTGACCCAGCATTCGCGCGACACACCGCAATTCTACCTGACGGCTCCTTCGCCTTGCCCCTATCTGGACGGGCAGGAGGAGCGCAAGGTGTTCACTCATCTGGTCGGCGAACGCGCGGGCGAGCTCAATGATCTGCTGACGCATGGCGGCTTTCGCCGCAGCCAGTCGATTGCCTACCGCCCGGCCTGCGAGGGCTGCCGGGCCTGCGTCTCGGTTCGCGTGGTGGCAGCCGACTTTGAGCCTTCGCGCAATATGCGCCGCATCGCCGAACGCAACGCCGACATGATCGGCGACATGCGTTTGCCTGCTCCTACCTCCGAACAATACTCTGTATTCCGCGCCTATCTCGACGCGCGCCATCGCGATGGCGGCATGGCAGACATGACCGTGCTCGATTACGCCATGATGATTGAAGACAGCCATGTCGACACCCGCCTGATCGAGTATCGGAGACGCGGGCCCGATACCGGCATCACCGGCCGCGGCACAGGACAAATGCTGGCTGTTGCGCTCACCGACGTCCTCAGCGACGGGCTGTCGATGGTTTACTCTTTTTTCGATCCGGATGAAGGCGACCGATCGCTCGGCACCTTTATGATCCTGGACCACATCGACCGCGCCAATCGTATGGGTCTGCCTTACGTCTATCTTGGCTACTGGGTCCCCGGCTCGCGCAAGATGGACTACAAGGGCCGATTTTTGCCGCAAGAACGTCTGATGCCATCGGGCTGGAGCCGGGTGGAAAAGTAGCGTCCTTTTATCCGAATAGCTGGTCGGCCAGCAGCTTGAAATTGAGGGCGATCAGCAACGCCGCCGTGAGTGCGGCCAGCACTGTGACCCAAATTGGCGCCGCGAGTGCGCCCATCTTGCGCCGGTCAGCGGTAAACATCACCAGTGGGATGATCGAAAACGGCAGCGCAATACCGAGCACAACCTGACTGAGAATCAGGAGCTTTGCGGTCCCGGATTCTCCGTACCAAATGGTCACGATCGCCGCTGGAGTAATGGCAATCGCCCGCGTTGTCAGGCGACGCGCCCAGGCCGGAAGGCGAATATCGATAAAGCCCTCCATGACAATCTGACCGGACAATGTCGCCGTCACAGTAGAATTCAGCCCGCAACATAACAGTGCAATCCCAAACAGCGTCGGGGCGATGGCGGAGCCCAGCAATGGAGCGAGGAACGCATGCGCCTGGTCAAGCTCAGCAACATCGGTCTTTCCCGCTTTATTGAAAGTTGCAGCAGCGAGGATCAGGATCGCGGCGTTGATGGTCAGTGCAAACATCAGCGCGATTGTGGAATCAATTGTTGCGAGCTTTATCGCTTCACGCCGGTCTTCGACGCTGTCGCCAAATCGGCGCGTCTGCACCACGCCCGAATGCAGATAGAGATTATGTGGCATCACCGTCGCGCCGATGATACCGATCGCTAGATAGAGCATGTCGGGGTTGCGCACGATCTCGGTGGTGGGCGCAAAGCCACGGATCACGGCACCCCAATCGGGATCGGCCATCGCGATCTGCACGACGAAACAGAGTGCGATCACGCCCATCAGCGTGACAATGAATGCCTCGACCCAGCGGAAACCGAGATTTTGCATCCACAGGATCAGAAATACGTCAAGAGCCGTGATCAGCACGCCGATCTCAAGCGGTATGCCGAACAGCAGATTGAGGCCGATCGCGGTGCCAATCACTTCGGCAAGATCGGTTGCGCAAATCGCGATTTCGGTCAGAACCCACAAGGGCCATGAGACTGCGCGTGGAAATGCGTCGCGACAGGCCTGCGCGAGGTCGCGTCCCGAGCCTATCCCCAGACGTGCGCACAGCGCCTGCAACAGGATTGCCATCAGGTTTGAAAGCAGCGCGACCGTAAGCAGCGCGTAGCCAAATTTGGAGCCACCGGCGAGCGAGGTCGCCCAGTTGCCGGGGTCCATATAACCGACAGCGACCAAGTACCCGGGCCCAAGAAAAGCAAGAAGCTTTTTCCCAAGCGACCCTGTTGGCCGCGTCGCAATCGAACCGAATACCTCCGCCAAAGGCGGACGGCCGCGCTGGCGTCGCCATCCGGACGTTCTCGTATTCGCGCGTCGCCCTGTGGTCGCGTCCATTCTGGAACTTATAAAAAGCGTCCAATTTTCAAGGTGATTATACCTTCTTGCAAATCATTTGCAATTGCATTTCCGACGGAACTTTTCTGCCTGCGATCGGTTTGCAGCTAGCTTAAAGGGTGCGCTGCGCACATGATTTTTGCTCGGTGGCTTTTCCAACTGTGCGTGTCGCTAACAACGTGCGCACTAGCAGCAACGCCTGCACTTGCGGCGGAAAGTCAGCGCGGCCCGTCTGAATTTGTTTTTATCATCCAGCTTGCGCTGCTGATGCTGGTCGGCCGTTTGCTCGGCGAGATCATGATTCGCTTCAAACAGCCGGGCGTGATGGGGCAGCTCATCGCCGGATTGGTGCTCGGCCCATCTCTCCTCGGCGCAGTCTTTCCGGACTGGCACGACGTTATTTTCCCCAACGCCAAAGAGCAGAACGCAATGCTCGACGCCGTTTCCCAGTTCGGCGTGCTGATGCTGTTGCTGCTCACCGGCATGGAAACCGATCTCAAATTGGTGCGTCGTACCGGCGTGGCCTCGGCTATCGCTTCCATTGCCGGCATCGTCATTCCATTCGCTTGCGGGGTCGCCCTCGGTGAAACTTTGCCGGATTCCATGTTGCCCGATCCAGGCAAGCGATTGATCACATCCCTCTTCCTTGGCACCGCGCTATCGATCGCGTCGGTAAAGATCGTGGCGACAGTGATCCGCGAGATGAATTTTTTGCGGCGACCGTCGGTCAGGTCATCCTGGCCTCCGCCATCATCGACGACACTGTCGGCTGGATGATCACTGCGGTCATCTTCAGTCTTGCGCTCCAGGGTCACGTCGACATGTGGAGTATCGCGCAAAGCGTGCTCGGTACGCTCGCGTTCATGGGGCTGAGCCTCACGATCGGACGCCGGCTTGTGTTCATGATTATTCGCTGGGTGAACGATGTGTTTGTCAGCGACTTTGCGGTGATCACGGCGATCCTCCTCATCATGTGCGCAATGGCAGTCATCACCGATCTGATCGGGGTCCATACCGTTTTGGGTGCTTTCGTTGCCGGGATTCTGATCGGTGAATCACCGATCCTCACCCGTCACATCGACGAGCAATTGCGTGGGCTGGTCATCGCCTTTTTCATGCCAGTATTCTTCGGCACCGCCGGTCTTTCCGCGGATCTTACGATCCTCAAGGACATGAATCTGCTGTTGCTCACCCTGGGATTGATCGCAATCGCCAGCGTCGGCAAGTTCGGAGGCGCTTTTGTCGGCGGAAAACTCGCCGGCCTCACCTTTCGAGAATCGCTGGCGCTCGGCACTGGCATGAATGCGCGCGGCTCGACCGAAGTGATCGTCGCAACGATCGGCCTGTCGATGGGTGCGTTGAGCCAGAATCTTTTCACCATGATCGTAACAATGGCGGTCATCACAACTATGGCGATGCCGCCTACGCTGCGATGGGCGCTTTCGCGTTTGCCCGTGCGCAAGGAGGAAAAACAGCGCCTTGAGCGCGAGGAGCTAGAAGAAAGAGGCTTCGTACCGAATCTCGAGCGGCTGCTGATCGCCGTCGACGATAGTCCGAATGGGAAGTTCGCTTCACGCGTTGCCGGCATGTTGGCGGGCACCCGCGGAATGCCCACAACTGTTCTGCATATCCCGGACGCCAGCAAGATCGAGAGCACGATGCCCGCCGCTCAGGGCAAGCTAGATGCAACCCCACCCAAGCCCGACGACAAAAAGGCCGCGCAGAAACCGTCCGGCGACAAGAGCAACGGCAGCAAGAAAAACGGCAAAAGCGACAAGAAAGCCGAAAAAGATGAAGAGAAGGCCGAAGACGCCAGCGAGGCGGTCCAGCAGGCCGCCGCTCAAATCAAGAGCAAGCAGAAAGAAGAAGAGAAGGCCGACAGTCCGGTGGACGTGACGACGATCGTCCATGATGAGCCGAGCCCGGCAGCCATCGCCGAAGAGGCCGAGAAAGGCTACGACATTTTCATTATCGGACTTGACGAGACCTCAAAGCAGAGCAGCGAATTCGCCCGTGGCGTTACCAATCTGGCCAAGGGTTTCGAGGGACCATTGGTGATTTCGGCGATCCGGGACGACCTGCTGAAAAGACCGGACGGGAAGTTCAGTATCCTCATCCCCGTCAACGGGACCGAACCATCTCGCCGGGCGGCGGAAGTCGCCATCACTCTGGCGCGGGCGACAAAAGCGCAAGTGACCGTGCTCTACGTCGCGGTGCGGACAGCCGCCAAACGCGGCGCCCGTCGCGAGATCCGCAGTCGTCACCACGAAGAGGCAATCCTCAAAGACATCGTCGCAATTGCCGATGGCTACAATATGAGCATCCGCACGGCGGTCGTGGCCGAGCGGGCCGCCGACGAGGCGATCCTTGGCGAGCTCGATCGCCGCAATCATAATCTCGTCGTGGTGGGCGTTAGCCGCCGTCCGGGCGAAAAACTTTTCTTTGGCGACACTGCCGCTGCCTTGTTGAAAAAATCAGAGCGCTCGCTGTTATTCGTGGCGAGCTGACGCTAGTCGGCGCCGTCACCTTCTCCGCCTTTGCCGCCACTTGGCAGGCTGCGGAATGTGTTGTTCTTCGGAAATCCTTTGGGTGCGATTCGGCCTGCGTCAGCGCGATTGCCGCGCCAGTCCTTTAATTCCTTCATCGGCAGCGTGAAGCTGCGGCCGGCGGCGTCGGTCCAGGAAAGGCCGGTATCGGCTGTGAAAGTGGTGACGTCCGAAAGCCCCTTCTCCTTGTACCGCTGCAAACGCACGCCGCGGCCGCGCGCCATCTCCGGCACCTGATTGAGCGGGAATATAACCATCTTGCGGTTTGCACCGATTGCCGCCGCCAGCTCGCCATCGACGGTGGTCATCGCGCGCGCCTTGTCGGGCGCCTTGAGATTAAGAACCTGCTTGCCCTTGCGCGTGGTGCCGAGACACTCGTCCTCCGCCACCACAAACCCATTGCCGCCTTGGCTCGCCACCAGGAATTTGCGGCCACCCTGGTAGGCCAAGGCCGCCACCACATCGGCGTCCTCGAGGTCGATGAACAGCCGGACCGGCTCGCCATGGCCGCGCCCACCCGGAAGCTTTGAAGCCTCGATGGTGTAGAAGCGCCCGTTGCTGCCGAAAATCATCACCTTGGCGGTGGTTTCGGTCGGGAAAGCGAATTTCAGCGTGTCGTCGGTCTTGAAGGTGACGCCGGAAAGGTCGCTGACGTGACCCCGCAGGGCGCGGATCCAGCCCTTCTCCGACACGACGACGGTGATCGGCTCGCGTACAACCATCGCCTCTTCGATCGCAGCCTCGTCATGCGATGGCGCGATGCCGAAGGTCGTGCGGCGCTTGCCGATGGCAGTCTTAGGACCAAAGGTCTCTTTGATCTGCTTGATCTGGCCGGCAATGGTCTTCCATTGTTGCGCGGTCGAACCGATCAGCGACTTGAGCTTGGTGCGCTCTTCGCGCAGCGCCTTGTCCTCGGCACGAATTTCCATTTCCTCAAGCTTGCGCAAGTTGCGCAGCCGCATGTTGAGGATGGCGTCGGCCTGGACATCACTGAGTTTGAAGGTCTTCATCAAGACGGGCTTGGGCTCGTCTTCCTTGCGGATGATCTTTATCACCTTGTCGAGGTTGAGATAGGCGACCAGGTAGCCGCCAAGCACTTCAAGGCGATGTTCGATTTCCGCCAGGCGATGTTTCGAACGCCGCAGCAATACTTCGCGCCGGTGGTCAAGCCATTCGCGCAACACCTCGGCAAGGCCCAGCACCTGCGGGATGCGGCCTTTGACCAGCACGTTCATGTTGAGCGGGATGCGGTTTTCGAGTTCGGTGAGCTTGAACAGCGACTCCATCAGGAGTTCGGCGTCGACCGAACGCGAGCGCGGCTCGATCACCAGCCGGATGTCCTCGGCCGATTCATCACGCACATCCGCAACCAGCGGCAGCTTTTTCTCGTTGATCAGCTCGGCGAGCTTCTCCACCAAGCGGGATTTCTGCACCAGCCAGGGCATTTCGCTGATGACTATGACGTAGGTGCCGCGGCCAGTGTCTTCCTGCTTCCAGCGCGCGCGCACGCGGAATGAGCCGCGGCCGGCATTGTACGCCTCGGCAATCGTCTCCGGCGTATCGACGATAACACCGCCGGTCGGGAAGTCCGGCCCCTTGACGTATTTGAGCAGCGTACGGCTGCGCGCTTTCGGATTGTCGATGAGGAACAGCGCGGCATCGCACAGCTCGGCTGCATTGTGGGGCGGGATCGAGGTGGCCATGCCGACCGCGATGCCCTGAGAGCCGTTGGCAAGCAGGTTGGGAAACGCTGCCGGCAGCACCACCGGTTCTTCACTGGTGCCGTCATAGGTGGCACGGAAATCAACCGTGTCTTCGTCGATCCCATCGATCAGCAGCCGCGCCACTTCCGTGAGCCGCGCCTCGGTGTAGCGCATAGCCGCAGCGTTATCGCCGTCGATATTTCCGAAATTGCCCTGCCCGTCCACCAACGGATAGCGCTGGGCAAAATCCTGTGCGAGCCGCACCAGCGCATCGTAGATCGCCTGGTCGCCGTGCGGATGGAAGTTGCCCATCACATCGCCGACCACCTTGGCCGACTTCTTGAACGCTGAGCCTGGGTCGAGGCGCAACAGGCGCATGCCGTAAAGAATGCGGCGGTGCACTGGCTTGAGGCCATCGCGCGCATCGGGCAGCGCGCGGTTCATGATCGTGGAAAGTGCATAGGCGAGATAGCGCTCTTCCAGCGCCTCGCGCAGTGCCACCTCTTCAACTTGGCCTTTGTCCGGGGGAATCAGTCTCTTGCCCATTCCCGAATAGCTAGTCGGTTGTTCCGAGATGAACAAGCGATGAACGACGGCGCCATCTATTCTTCCAGATTTCCAGCGACTATTTGCGAACCCCGAGGCCTCGACCGTGTTATCTTGCGCACGACTAGGCGGGTAAAGGTTTTTATTGGGAAGGAGAAAGCAATGCGCCGGGCTATTCTTGCTACTGCCGCAACGCTCGCTATTCTTGCGGCAGGCTCACTCGTTCCGAATCGCGCCGAGGCCATGACGGTCACGACGCCGGTGGGTATTGGGGCCGCGATTAAGGATTCCAGCCTGGTCCAGGATGTCGCCTGCCGCATGGTTCGGCGTTGCGGGCCATATGGCCGCTGCGCCTGGCGCCGCGTCTGCTGGGGTGGCCCCTACTACTACGGCGGCGGCCCCTATTATTACGGGGGCGGTCCGTACTATGGCGCCCGTCCCTATTATTGGGGCCGTCCCTATCGGCGCTACTGGTGGTAAGTTAAGCGACGCTCGGCAGAGCGCGGTTCAGCGCGGCAATGAAATGCGCACGCTCGTCGCTGAGGGTGAGACCGCGCGCCTCCAGAACGTGACGCGCCAGAAAGTAACCCGTCAGCGCAAACCCATCGGCCAAATCGTGGCCGATGGGCATAGCATCGCGCTCGCGCAGGAATGCCGGCAGCCGCAGCATTTTGTCGGACCACGGCTCGCCGGCGGAACGTGAAACCGCGCGGCCGGATTTGGGCGAGACATAGACGAGATCCCCGGACGCACCCGTCACCACACATTTCTCGAGATCGAGACCGAACCCGAGCTCGGACAAAAGCTGCAATTCAAACCGCACCACCATAGGTGCCGCCAGCACCGCGTCGCCGAGATGGCCCAGGATTTCGTCAAACGCCTGGTAAAGGCCGGCATGCGGATCACGTTCGGGCAGTAGCCGCATCAGCCCTGCGAGGTGGGTGACACCGTAAATCGCGTGCGAGGCCGAAAAGAAATTCGCCGCCCGCAACGCCAGGCCTTCCACCGTGTAGTTGCCGAGGTGCTCGTCGAGCCGCGCCCGCCAGCTCGCGCTCACGGTATTGCCTGCCTGCAGCACCGGCTTGAGCCGCGAACCGAAGCCGCCGCGTACGAGGCCAAGATGCCGGCCATGCTCGCGCGTCATCAATTCGAGGATGGCATTCGCCTCCCCGTGACGCTTGGCCCCGATCACTATGCCTTCATCGGTCCATTGCATATGCGACTCAACGATCTGCCCGTAGTTCTACGTCACTCCTTCGGAAACTCCAGACCCATTGCTCGGTAGCGTTCCGGATCCTCGCCCCAGCCTTCGCGGACCTTCACGAACAGGAAGAGATGCACTTTGGCTTCAACGACCTTGGAAATCTCCTTGCGGGCAGCCTCCCCGATCGCCTTGATGCTCTGTCCGCCTTTGCCGAGCACAATCTTGCGCTGGCTTTCCCGCTCCACATAAATGGTCTGCTCGATGCGGATGTCGCCGCCGCGGAGTTCTTTCCAAGACTCGGTCTCGACGGTCGAATGATACGGCAATTCCTGGTGAAGCCGCTCAAACAGTTTCTCGCGGGTGATTTCGGCGGCAAGTTGCCGGATCGGGGCGTCCGACATTTGGTCGGCGGGGTAGAGCCACGGTCCTGGGGGAACGTGTTTTGCCAACCACGCTTTGAGATCGGCAATGCCGTCACCCGTCAACGCCGAGAGCATGAACGTTGCTTCGAACTTGGCCATCTCATTGGAAGCTTTTGCCAGTGTCAGCAGCGCTTCTTTTGCCATCACATCGATCTTGTTGAGGATGAGCAGCTTCGGTGCCTTAACCTGCGCCAGCCGCCCTAGAATACCTTCGGCCTCCTCGTCGAGACCTTTGCGCGCATCAATGAGAACGCCGACGAGATCGGCCTCATGCGCTCCGCTCCATGCGGTCGTCACCATGGCGCGATCGAGACGGCGGCGCGGCGAGAAAATCCCGGGCGTATCGACGAAAATGAGCTGCGACCGTCCTTCGACCGCGATGCCACGGATCAGCGCGCGCGTCGTCTGCACCTTGTGCGAGATGATGCTGACTTTGGAACCGACCAGCGCGTTGAGCAGCGTCGATTTGCCGGCATTGGGCGCGCCGATCAGGGCGATGAAGCCGCAGCTTGTGTCGCTGCCTTGCGCGTGCGCATCAGCCATCGAGCTTGTCCGCCGACACGCCGACACGTGTGAGCATGGCGGCAGCGGCGGCCTGTTCGGCGGCACGTTTGGAGCTGCCGAGCCCTTCCGCCGGCGGCCGGTCTGGCAACACAACGGCGACGCGGAATTCCGGATCATGATGCGGGCCGGTGCGCGCCAGTTCACGATAGGCCGGTGTCGGCAGGCCGCGCGCCTGCGCCCATTCCTGCAACATGGTTTTCGGGTCGCGCAGTGGAAGCAGCGGCTTGAGCATGCGCTCCTTCCAAAAGCGTGCGATCAGTTCGTCCGCGGCCTGATAGCCGCCATCGATAAAGGCCGCACCCACCAACGCCTCGCAGACATCGGCCAGAATTGTGGTGCGGCGCCGTCCTCCGGCATGCGATTCCGAATTTCCCAGCTTGAGCGCAGGCCCAAGGTCCATCGCCCGTGCCACCTCCGCGCAGGTTTCCTTGCGCACCAGATCGGCCAGTCTCCGCGACAATTCCCCTTCATTCGCCTTCGGGAAGGCGCGGTAGAGCATGTCAGAGATGACAAGGCCAAGCACGTGATCGCCAAGAAATTCCAGCCGCTGATAGCTGGCCGCGCGGTTTCCCCCCGAGAGCGCGGAAATGTGCGTGAGCGCGCGTTCGAGCAAGTCCTTATCGGCAAATTTGTAGCCGATCCTGCTCTCGAGCGCCGTCCTGTCCTTGGCCTTGCGGCTCATTTGACGATCGTGAACAGCCTATTCCAGCGCACTGACACCGGCCAGCGCCAGAATTGCCAGGCGCGCTCGCCCTCAAAGACGGAGAAGAAGATGATCTGTGCCTTGCCGACGATATTCTCGAACGGCACCATTCCCACCTGGCTGAACCTGCTGTCGGTCGAATTGTCGCGGTTGTCGCCCATCATGAAATAATTGTCGGCGGGCACCGTGTAGACCTGGGTGTTGTCGGCAAAACCGTTGTCGACCAGATCG
Source organism: Pseudolabrys sp. (assembly GCA_041500065.1). Classification (GTDB taxonomy): domain Bacteria; phylum Pseudomonadota; class Alphaproteobacteria; order Rhizobiales; family Xanthobacteraceae; genus Pseudolabrys. The sequence continues at coordinate 3,451 of JBGQLL010000028.1, read as the reverse complement.
AGCGAGTAGTAGCTCACGCCATTTGGCAGTGTTTCCTTCCAGCGCTTCACCGGCGCCTCGCGCGTGCCCTCTTCCGTTTCGATGTAATCAGGCGCGCGTTCGCGCTTGACCGGCGCGCCGTTGATGTTGACCACACCATCGATGACCTGAATCTTGTCGCCCGGCAAACCGATCACACGCTTGATATAGTCGGTGGAAGGATCCTTGGGCAGCCGAAATACCACCACATCGCCGCGCTGGGGCAACCAGTCGCTGGGCAAACGCCCCGAGAACAGGGGCGGGGACAGCGGCAGCGAGTATTTGCTGTAGCCATAGCTGTATTTCGAGACGAACAGGTAATCGCCGACGAGGAGCGTCGCCTTCATTGAGCCGGAGGGAATATTGAAGGGCTGAAACAGGAAGGTTCGGATCACCAGCGCGATGATCAGCGCGTGAATGATGACGCGCACTGTTTCGGCAACGCCGCCCTCTTTTTTTCGTTTTGTTCCAGATGTCACACTCATCGGCCTTTCATCCCGCCAATCGGCATGCGCGCCCCGGCGACCTTGTAGCGGCTGATACTTCGCCAGGCAATGAACAAGGCCGGCGGCCAAACAGTTGGTCTGACTGATGTTCCGGCGTTCAAGCCGGACCTCCCGGTGCGGATGCCGGTACCGCGGAAATAACAACGATCGCCTGAGCGGTCGGTCCTTCGTCAGTCAGCGAAACATCGATCCTGGCTTCGCACCCGGGCGGCGTAATCGCCTTGAGCCGCGTGAGGGCACCACCGGTCAATTTCATTGTGGGCCGTCCGCCCGCAAGATTGACGACACCCATGTCTCGCCAGAAGACCCCGTGCCGCAGTCCGGTACCGAGCGCTTTTGCGCACGCTTCCTTGGCGGCGAAACGCTTGGCATAGGTTTCCACCGTATTTGCGCGGCGCTCGGCCTTGGCACGCTCGGTTGCCGTGAATATCCGGCCGAGGAAACGCTCGCCGTGGCGCTCGATCACGTCGGCAATTCGTCGCACGTCCACAATGTCAGAGCCGAGCCCGATGATCATGCCGGCCGCGCCTTCTTGCGGCCACGGTCCATCGCCGCGCGCATGAATTTCACAGTCTCGGCCAGGCCCTCGAACACGGCCTCGCCAATCAGGAAATGGCCGATATTGAGTTCGACCACTTGCGGTAACGCGGCAATCGTTTCAGCCGTGCCATAATCGAGCCCGTGGCCCGCATGCACTTCCAAGCCAACGCTTGCGGCAAGCAGTGCGCCGTCCCTGATAAGTTGCCACTCCGCATTGGCTTCAGCGTTTCGACCCTCGGTAAGCGCGTCACACCAGGATCCGGTGTGTATTTCAATCACCGGAGCGCCGAGTTCAGCGGCCATCTCGATCTGCGCCGGCGCTGCACCAATAAACAGTGAAACCCGGATGCCCGCGTGCTTGAGGTCATGCACAACAGGTGCAAGCTGGGTGCGTTGGCGGACGGCGTCGAGCCCGCCTTCGGTCGTACGCTCCGTGCGCTTCTCGGGCACGAGACACACGGCATGGGGCCGCGTTCTTAGTGCGATGCCGACCATTTCCTCGGTCGCCGCCATCTCGAAATTGAGCGGCTTGTCGATTTCCGCTTTCAGCCGGGCGATGTCATCGTCGCGAATGTGGCGTCGATCCTCGCGCAGATGCGCTGTGATTCCATCGCAGCCCGACGCGATCGCAAGCTTGGCCGCCCGCACAGGGTCGGGATGGCGCCCGCCGCGGGCATTGCGAATGGTCGCGACGTGGTCGACATTGACGCCGAGACGAAGCCGATTCATGCGCTAGCCGTTCACGCGTTCCGCCTTCGCCACCACGGATTTGGCGCGCAATTGTGCGAGGATGGCGGTGAGATGCTTGAGGTCATAGACCTCGAGGTCGATCGTGACATCGGTAAAGTCGGGCGCCCGCCGAGTCATGCGTATGTTGTCGATATTGCCGTCATGCTCGGCGATGACTTGGGCGATTTGAGCGAGCGACCCCGGCTCGTTCACGGATTGCACCTCGATACGTGCGGGAAAACGCCGAGGGGCCTGCTCCTCCTCGTCCCAGCGCACGTCCAGCCATCGCTCGGGCTTGTCCTCGAATTCGCTAAGCGCCGGAGACTGGATCGGATAGATCGTGATGCCCTCGCCGGGGGAGAGAATGCCGACGATACGGTCGCCAGGCACCGCGCCCCCGTTTGGCGCGAAACGCACCGGTAGATCGCCATTGATGCCGCGGATTGGAATCGCCGGCCCAACCACATTGTCGGGCACCTTGAACTTGACCGACGTGAGTTTCTTGAGGCCGAACCAACCGCTTTCCGATTTCGGCTTGGCGGCCATCGCGGCCGCGCGCTCTTCCTTGTAGTCGGGGTACATGGCGCGGGCGACGTCGGACGCTTTCAGTTCGCTTCGCCCGACCGCCGCCAATGCATCCTCAATCGATGAACGCGCGAGGCGCGGCAAAGCGCCGGTCAGCTTTTCGTCCGAATAGGCGATCTTGGCGCGTTGGAACAAACGCTCGACCATGCGGCGGCCGAGGCCGGTATATTGCATGCGTACAGCAACACGTGTCGCACGCCGGATCGCCGCGCGCGCCTTGCCAGTCACGACGATCGATTCCCAGGCAGCCGGGGGTACTGTTTGGCCTTTCGACGTAGCAATCTCGACTTCGTCGCCATGGACGAGTTCGGACGTGAGCGGAGCAATCTGGCCGTTGATCTTGCAGCCAACTGCCATGTTGCCGACGTCGGTATGGACCGCATAGGCGAAATCGATCGGCGTCGCCTTGCGTGGCAACGCAATCAGCTTGCCCTTGGGGCTGAAACAGAACACCTGGTCGTGGAACAACTCGAGTTTGGTGTGCTCGAGGAATTCTTCCGGGTTCGAACCCTCCGCCAGCAGCTCAATGGTGCGGCGGAGCCAGGCATAGGCCGTCGATTCCCGCGACAGCAGTTCGGTCGGCGAGCCGACATTGTCTTTGTAGAGGGCGTGGGCCGCGATGCCGTATTCGGCGATCTCGTGCATCTCAACCGTACGGATCTGCAATTCGACGCGCTGCTTGCTCGGGCCGATCACCGTCGTGTGGATAGAGCGATAGTCGTTCCCTTTCGGCGTCGAGATGTAATCCTTGAACCGGCCCGGCACCATCGGCCAGGTGCTATGGACGATGCCGAGCGCCTGGTAACAGTCAGCCAATGTCTTTACGACGACACGGAACCCGAAAATGTCGGACAACTGCTCGAAGCCCACCGATTTGCGTTCCATCTTGCGCCAGATCGAGTAGGCGCGCTTGCGGCGACCGACGACCTTCGCCTCGATGCCGCGGTCGGAGAGTTTTTTGGTGAGCTGTTTTTCGATCTCCGAGATGAGGACTTTGCTGCGTTCGGTGAGCGAATTGAGCCGCGCCGACACCACCTCGTAAGCTTCCGGATACAGTTCGCGGAATGCCAGAT
>JBGQLL010000027.1:0-20526 GCA_041500065.1 Pseudolabrys sp. | reverse complement strand
GTAACCCAGGAGGCGGCCGATGTAACACCATTCGGCACGCTGTTGCATTTCAAGAAGGACATCGTGGTCGCCCAGCCGCGCGTGTTGCTGGTCGCGCCGTTGTCAGGACACTTCGCCACTCTGCTGCGCACGACCGTGCGAACGATGCTCGCCGAGCACGACGTCTTCATTACGGATTGGCACAATGCGCGCGACACCTCAGTTGAGGATGGGCGTTTCGGATTCGACGATTACATCGCACACTTGATTCGCTTCCTCGAAGTGATGGGGCCGGGTGCGCACGTTGTGGCGGTGTGCCAACCCTGCGTCGCTGCGCTGGTGGCCGCAAGTATCATGGCCCAGGCTGACAATCCGGCCCAGCCGCGCTCGATGACTCTCATGGCGGGACCGATCGACACCCGGGTTAATCCAACAAAAGTCAATGAGCTGGCCAAATCCAAACCAATCGACTGGTTTGAGCGGCATCTGATCGCGCGCGTGCCTGCTCGCTACGGCGGTGGTGGCCGGCAGGTCTATCCCGGATTTGTGCAGCTCGCGGCCTTCATGAGCATGAATATCGACCGTCACCTGAAGGCGCACCGTGAGCTCTATGAGAACCTGGCGAATGGCGAGACTGCAAAAGCAGCCCAAACAAAGGCGTTTTACGACGAGTATTTTGCTGTGCTCGATTTGACCGCCGAGTTTTATCTGGAAACGGTACGCCTGGTCTTTCAGGAGCACGCATTGCCACTCGGTGCACTCACCTATCAGAACCATAAGGTTGAGCCGCGCGCCATCAGGCGGACCGCGCTCTTCACGGTGGAAGGGGAAAAGGACGATATCTGCGCCGTTGGGCAGACGCTGGCGGCACACGACCTGTGCTCTTCACTACGGCCCTATCGCAAGCGCCACCATATGCAAGCCGGCGTTGGTCACTACGGTGTGTTCTCCGGGAAGACCTGGCAACACCAGATCTATCCGATGGTCAAGAACGTTATCTTACAGAGTGATTGAAGAACCGGCCAACGCGCTACCGCTTGAACGCCCCGAGGATCGCGCGCATCCGCTCAGCACTGGTCGCTTCCGACGGCGTGGTATCGCGTTCCGGCGCCAGCCGGGCATCGCAATCGACGAAGTTCGAAGAGACGATTTTTCCAGTGCGATTGTCGAAGCGCCTTTCCTCGCATCGCCCCTTGCTGTCGGTCTCGACAACAATGGAAGCAACGCGGTGAGCCGCTTCACCGCCCGCTGACTTGGGCAAAGGTGCGACTTTCGACAAAGCGGTACTGGCCTGACGCTCGGCGGAAAAATAAGTACCCGACGTCACGAAAAATGCCAGCAGCAAGAGGCTGCCGAGGGGCGCCGATACCACCAATGCGCGGAGGATGTCCCCTCGCGAAACGCTGCCCTTGGCCGGGTGCTGCTTACGCTTCATTGATCCGGTGCGCATGGCGCGATCTGTATGTGAATTAACATATTCAGTTTGTTGGAAATATTTACCTCAGCCAGGTTGAGGAAGCCTGAAAAAATGGATTCAATTTGAGCAAATCGCCGGCAAGTGCCCGCCGCATCTTCCATTTCTGCAGGCCAATTCCTACATCCGCTTACATTCCACCAAACCCCGAAAATCCAATGCTCGACTTTGCTTCATCGTCCGATGTCGGGGACATCGAGGCTGCGGCGCAATCCGCATCCGACACCGAAATCCTCGACGCGTACTCCAACGCGGTGACTTCCGTGGCCGATTTGATCGGGCCAGCGGTGGTGCGCGTGGAGGTCCGCAACAACAAAGGGCGCCCTGGCGGCGTCGGGTCTGGCGTCGTTATCGCACCAGACGGTTTAGTGCTGACCAATTGTCACGTGGTCGAGGGGGCCAAAGAGGTTCGGCTTCAGGACGCAGAAGGCCGCATTATGGAAGCCCGACGTCTGGGTGAGGACCCCGACACCGATTTGGCGCTGCTTCGTGCAGGTTCTGTCCGTGATCTGCCGAGCGCTGCGCTTGGAGATTCAAAGAAGCTCCGGCGCGGCCAGCTCGTGGTGGCGATCGGCAACCCGCTTGGTTTCGAATCGACTGTCACTGCGGGCGTGATTTCGGCGCTCGGGCGTTCTCTGCGTTCGCGCAACGGGCGACTTATCGAGGACGTGATCCAGACCGATGCCGCGCTCAACCCCGGCAATTCAGGCGGGCCGCTAGTGTCCTCACGAGGCGAAGTGATCGGTATCAACACCGCGGTGATTATGGGAGCGCAAGGCATCTGTTTTGCGGTTGCCAGCAACACGGCGCAATTCGTGCTGAGCGAGTTGATTCAGCATGGCCGTGTTCGCCGCGCCTATATCGGCGTGTCCGCTCAAACGGCCGCGGTGCCAAGGCGCCATGCTCGTGCGGCCGAGATCGAAAATAGTTCTGGGGCAACAATCAACGCGCTCGAGCCGAATGGGCCTGCTGCCTTGGCGGGTTTGATGAGTCTGGACACGATCGTGCGGGCTGACGGTACGCCCATCACCGGCGTGGACGATTTGATCCGGCTGCTGAATGGAGAGCGCATCGGGCGCCGCATTTCTATCGACATTTTACGGCGAGGTTCGCTGCGCAGCTTCGAGGTAACCCCGTTGGAGCGACCGGCAGCCCGCGCCGCCTGATCGCTCGGCCTTCATCCCCTACTGCGGTTTCGGCGCAGCCTGTTTGCCGGCGTTCTTCCGTGCCGGCGGTTCGTAATTGCCGCCCGCCATGCACTTCTTGATGAACGTGTTGCGCTTGGCGCCCTGCAGCTGCTGGCTCTCGGCACCGACTTTGCAGGTCTCCATCTTTTCTTGGGACGAGACAGCTGCGGCGGGCGTCGCCAGGAGCATGAAAGGAATGAGGGCAATGGCCATGTTTCGCAGCATCGTGTCGTCTCCTTTGAAATGTCGATGCGGGATAGACGATAGCACGCTTCTTGGCAAATTCAGGATCAGCGCAATGCCGCCGCGATGTTGCCACCATCGACGGTGGTGACATTGGCGGTTGTCTTCAATGCGAGAGCTTGATGCAGGAAGGCTTGAGCAACGTCTTCCGCGGTCACTTCGCGCCGCAGCAGGTTGCCGGACATATATTCTTTTTCGCTGATCCCGCGCGCCTTGGCGCGCTGCTGGATAAAATCCTCAGTGAGCAAGCCGGAGCGGATGCGGTCGGCATTGACTGCATTGGCGCGTATGCCGTCAGGCCCGTAATCGAGCGCATATTGGCGCACCAAGAGTAATGTCGCAGCCTTCGGCAAGCCGTAGGGTCCAAAATCAGGCCCCGGGTTCACAGCTTGCTTGGAAATATTAAACAGCAGGCAGCCGCCGACTCCCTGCTTGAGCATGACCTTCACCGCGGCTTGCGCGACTTTCTGGTGGGCGAAGAAATTCAGTTCGAAGCTCTCGCGCAGTAGCGCCTCATCGACTTCGCCGATTTTGCCTTGCCAGGCAGCGCCGGCGTTGGACACAACAATGTCCACACCGCCGAAAGCAGTCACGACCTGTTCGAAGGCGGCGTTAACCGACGCCTTGTCAGTCACGTCGCAAGCGACCGCGAGAGCGTCGTCGCCCGCGGTCTTGGCGTTTTTAAGCGCGGCGGCAGCATCAACATCGAGCAGGGCGACCTCTGCGCCGGCGTCGGCGAAGGCGCGGGCGGTGGCCGCGCCGATGGTGCCGCCGGCTCCGGTAATCACCGCGATCTGACCGGCAAGCGGTAAGGACTTGCGCTGGCCGAGTTTGGCCAATTCAAGCGGCCAGTATTCGACGTCGAAAATCTCGGCTTCAGAGATCGATTTAAAGGAACCAATCGCTTCTGCGCCGCTGATGCCCTCGGCCGCGGCCTCGGCAATATCGGCAGCGATGCGCGCATCTTTGGCGTTCACTCCGAGCCCCAAAATTCCGAGGCCGGGCACAAGTACAATACGGGGCAGGGGATCGTGCATCGCGGCGCCATTGGCACGGGTCTCTTGGCGAGCGAAATAGGCGGCATAATCAGTCATGAAGGTGCGCGCCGACCGTTGCAGAGCTGTCTTGAAATCGTTGAGCTTGCCGGCTTCAGGCGCCGGTGCGATCAGCGGCCATGGCTTGGTGCGGATGACATGATCGGGCGTAATCACCCCGGCGCAGGCGTAGCGCGCCACGTCCTTGCCGTTGACGTAGTTCAAGATCATTTCGTTGGTGCGAAAGTCCAAAATCAACCGCTTATGGGCGCCCTCGCCGAAGGCGTCGCGTTGTGTGCAGACGCCACGAATAATCGGCGCCACATCGGAGACAGACGCTATGTGGCTCGGCAACCGGATGCCCGCGAACTTCACGTTGGCTTTTTTACGTAAGTGGTCTTCCGCGAGCGAGACGAATTCGATCATGCGCTCGTAGACCTCGCGCGCATCATTGCCGAACGTAAAAATGCCGTGCTTGTCGAGAATGAGGCCCTCGACTTTGGTGTTTTTATCGAACACTTCTGCAGCTTTTTTTGCCAGCGCGAAACCCGGCATGACGTAGGGCACGAAGCCGAGACGACGGCCGAAAATCTCCGCACACAACGCTTCGCTCTGCGCCTGATCGATCAGGCTCAGCACCGCGGTGGCGTGCGTATGATCGACGAATTTGTGCGGCACGAAGGCGTGCAGCAGCGTCTCCACTGAAGGATTGGGCGCTTGCGGATCGATCAGCCCGGCGCGCTGTATCCGCACCATCTCCTCGTCGCGCATGGTGTCGCGCGCGCGCAGCTTGCGCAGGGAGTCGAGGCGCACTGCGGGCATCCCGGCAGGTTCGATGCTTGCCATGTCCCAGCCAGAGCCCTTGACGCAAAGAACCTCGGCGTCATCGCCGAGCAAATCCTTGATCCGCGTCTTCACCGAGGTGTTGCCGCCACCATGCAGAACCAGTTTGGGCTCGCTGCCAAGCAATCGTGTCGAATAGACGCGCAGCGCCAGATCCGCGCTGACGCCGACTTTTGTCCAATGGTCAAGAGCCGCCTTGGCGTCGCTATCGACCCAGGCGGATCTCATCGTGTGGCTAGCTCTTGTCGCCGAGCAGGCGCTTGCCCCACCAGCCGCGCTTGGGTGCCGCCGATTCTTCGGATCCGGTGCTGGAAATCACGGGCGTCGACGGCGACGTGGCTAGAGGTGGTGTCGGCGCGCTCTCGGCGGCGAAAGATGCCGGCTCGCGAACGGTCGCGCGGCGACGCAGCGGCTCCTGTGCGCTGGTGCCGGGTGCGGAGAATTCCGCCGGCGGTGGAGCAGGGCGCTCTTCGATTTGTGGCGAATAGGCAGGTCTGCTTTCGTAGCTCGATGGACGATCCAAGTCCTCGACCGCATGCTGCAATTCGGGCTCTGGGCCGTTTTCACCGGAGCGGAACGGCGCTTCACCATTGCGTTGCCGATTGCGACGGCCACCGCGGCGACCCCGCCGACGCCGGCGCCGTCCGTCGCGAGTTTCGCCCTCGCCAGATGCGCCGCCTTCCTGGCGAGGCTGTGATTGGCCGAATCCGTCATCTTCGGGCGAGCCCGCGTCGTGATCCTCGTGGGCGACCGCATGCTCGGGAACGGTGTCCTGTGTGAATTGTTGCGCCCCCTCGCGCGGCTCGCCGCCACGTCCACGTCCACCGCGCCCGCGTCGCCGCCGGCGCTTTCGGCCGCCGGCTTCGCGCTCGCCGCCCTCGACGCGCGGTTCGGCTTCGGTTTCGGCTGCAACTGCGGCCGCAGCAAATTCAGGCTCCTCCGTAAGGTCGTCAGCTTCGGCGTTTTCGTCCTCGATCTCTTCGACCGGCGGGGTGAGTTGCGGCTGCTGAGCGGCAATATTGCGCGCAGCTTCCGGCGTGTGCACCTGTTCGCCGCGGTCGATGACATAAGACTGTTGGCCCGTCACCGCCGGGTCTGCCGACACCGTGATAATGATGCGGAAGCGCTCCTCCAATGCGCGCAGATGGGCGCGCTTATGATTGAGCACGTAGAGCGCGACCTCGGCGCGCGTGCGCACGATCAGATTGTGTGTTGCGCCCTTGATCAGCATTTCCTCGATGGCGCGCAGCAATTGCAGCGAGACCGACGACACCGAACGTACATGCCCGCTGCCTCCGCATACCGGACATTTTTCGGTCGAACTTTCCAGGACCGAAGTGCGAATGCGCTGGCGTGACATTTCCAGCAAGCCAAAATGCGAGATCCGGCCGACCTGGATGCGGGCGCGATCGTGCCTGAGCGCCTCTTTTAGCCGCCGCTCTACGGTGCGGTTGTTGCGACCCTCATCCATGTCGATGAAATCGATGACAATAAGTCCCGCGAGATCGCGCAAACGCAGTTGTCGTGCGATTTCCTCTGCGGCCTCACAATTGGTTTTGAGTGCTGTGTCTTCGATGTGGTGTTCACGGGTGGCGCGTCCGGAGTTGACGTCGATCGCCACCAACGCTTCCGCCTGGTTGATCACGATGTAGCCGCCGGAGCGCAGCTGTACCACCGGCGAGAACATGGCATCGAGCTGGCTTTCAATGCCGTAGCGCGTAAACAGCGGCTGCGTATCTTTGTATTGCTTTACATGCTTGGCGTGGCTCGGCATCAGCATGCGCATGAAGTCGCGCGCTTCTTTGAATCCTTCCTCGCCCGATACGACGATCTCTTCGATGTCCTTGCCATAGAGGTCGCGGATGGATCGTTTGGTAAGCGAGCCTTCTTCGTAAACTAGCTTGGGGGCTGTCGATTTCAGGGTGAGGTCGCGTACTGTTTCCCACAGACGCAGTAAATATTCGAAATCACGCTTTACCTCAGTCTTCGTGCGGCTGGCGCCCGCCGTTCGCAAAATTACGCCCATGCCTTCCGGCACTTCCAGCTCCTGCGCGATCTCCTTGAGCCGTGAACGGTCTTCGGACGAGGTAATCTTGCGGGAAATGCCGCCGCCGCGTGCGGTGTTTGGCATCAGCACGGAGTAGCGTCCGGCGAGCGAGAGATAAGTGGTCAGAGCTGCACCCTTAGTGCCGCGTTCTTCCTTGACCACCTGAACAAGCATCACCTGCCGGCGTTTGATGACTTCTTGAATCTTGTACTGACGTCGGAAGCGTGGAAGCCGTTCCTGCACTTCTTCAAGGGCGTCGGCGCCGCCGACGGATTCGACAGATTCATCTTCGTGTTGTTCCTCGCCGCTGCTGTTGGGCGCATCTGCGAGGGCTGCGTCGGCCGTCAAGGCGCCCTCTGCTGCAGCGGAGAGCTGCTCGCCCTCGGCGATAGCTTCAAGCGAAGCTTCGTTCGCTTCGGGAGGTTGAAGAGGTTCGACCACCTCTTGGCCGGCCAGAATTTCGGCAGATTCGCGTGGCTGCTCTTCAGCCGCGAACTCCTGCGACGCCGCATAGGGTTCGGGCACCGCTGCAGAGCTATCTGTGATGTCTTCGGATGTCGGCTCGCCCGACGAAGTCTCCGCTGTGCCGAGCGATTCGGTCTGGACGAGATCACGATCCCGCTGGCGCTCTGCGCCCCGGTGCCGATAACGGCCGCGGCGTCCGGCGCGATTGTCGGCGTCCGCGTCGGCGGCGCGCTGATCGCGTTCTTCTTGCGCTATGAGCGCCTGTCGGTCAGCGACCGGAATTTGGTAGTAATCCGGATGTATTTCCGAGAAAGCCAGAAACCCGTGGCGATTGCCGCCGTAATCCACGAAAGCCGCCTGCAAGGACGGTTCAACGCGTGTGACCTTGGCGAGGTAAATGTTACCGCGAAGCTGCTTGCGGTTGGCGCTCTCGAAATCGAATTCTTCGACGCGGTTGCCGCGTAGCACGACGACCCGGGTCTCCTCCGGGTGGGTCGCGTCGATCAGCATTTTGTCGGCCATTGGAAAATCTCACTGGGCCAGCAATGCCCGTGCGCTCGCGCGATAAAGACAGCGCAAGGCGAGAAAGCAGGATGCTGGCCTGATTGGTGTGGAAGGGAAGGGCCGCGTGGCCGAGGTCAATGCCGGCGCGCACCGTCACGATGCCGGCGTGCGGGCGATAGACCTCAAAATACCTTTGCTGCGTCAGTGGCAGCATGAAACTTGCGACCCGTAGCGCTGCGGTCGCGCCCTAAAAGCGCGAACCGAGGTTTCTCGATGCTCACGGTCAGGTTGCGGGCGGCCCCTACGGCCGCGCGCTGATCCGGGTGTCCTTCACAAGGGTTTCGGCTCGTTTCGCTTGGCCGTCCGCCGACCTCCTCGAGGGGGGCGGTACAGGACCTAAGCGGCCGGGGCCCGAACGCGGCACAACCGGAACTCTAACCATCAGCAACCCCTACATACGGTGCAGAACCACTACTGGCAAGCAAAGCTTTGCAGTTCAGCCACACCCGCACCTGGAAATGGCCCTATTGCTCAAGTTCCGTTAACCGATGCACCCCCTAATGCGCTAAAAAGAGGCTGAATAGGGTCCGGATTCGTGAGAGCCCGCGCAATAGCAATAGTCAGCACGTTGGTCGGTACGATGACTTACGTCTCGTCCGGCATTGAGGGCGGCGTTATCGCGCGTGCACTGGCCGCGCAATCGGAGTCGCCCGTGGTCGCGACGGATATGCGCATCGGTGGAGACGATAAGCAGACCCGCTTCGTGGTCGATTTGAACCGAAAGATTGATCTTGCCGCCTTTACTCTGGCCGACCCGTATCGCGTCGTAGTGGATCTGCCGCAGATAACCTTCAATCTTCCCGTCAAAGCAGGCGAGCAAGCGCGCGGTCTGGTGAAAGCGTTTCGTTACGGGATTATCATGCAGGGAGGCTCGCGTATCGTCCTCGACACCAAAGGACCCGTGCGCCTCGACAAGGCCTTCGTGCTGGATGCAGCGGAAAGCCAGCCAGCGCGATTGGTGCTCGATCTCGTGGCCACGGATCGCGCCACCTTTATGCGCAACATTGCGCTCCAAAACCGTCCGGCGCACAACACCGCGACTAGGCCGAGCGAGACGCCGCCAAAAATTGACGGAGATGCGCGCCCGCTGATTGTGCTCGATCCCGGTCATGGCGGCATCGACAACGGCACCAAAGGCTCGGGCGGAGAACTTGAAAAAGATGTCGTGCTCGCTTTCGCGCAGGCACTGCGCGAGAAGCTCGAGAGTGGATGGAAATATCGAGTCGCGATGACGCGCTCGGACGACACGTTCATACCGCTCGCGGAACGGGTACGTTTTGCACGTTCACGAAGCGCTGCTCTTTTTATCTCAGTGCATGCTGACGCCTTGCCGCGCAACGAAGGTCAGGCTGAGGGCGCAACCGTCTACACGCTCTCGGAGAACGCTTCCGATGCAGAAGCGGCAAGGTTGGCCGAGGCAGAAAACAAAGCCGATGTGATTGCCGGCGTCGACCTCACCACCGAGCCTGATGACGTTGCCAATATCCTCGTCGATCTCGCCCAGCGCGAAACCAAGACGTTTTCCATGCAATTCGCCCGCACGGCGGTCGGTGAACTCAAGGCCGCCGCGCGACTGCACAAGCATCCGCTAAAGTCGGCTGGCTTCAAGGTGCTGCTGGCGCCGGATGTGCCATCAGTACTCATAGAACTCGGATACATGTCGACCAAAGATGACCTCAAACAGCTCACTTCGGCAGCTTGGCGAACCCGTACGGCCCAAGCACTGGCGCAGGCGATCGATAGCTACTTTACGCCCCGTGTTGCCGGGGGGGCCGGTGGAGGACGTAACTGAGATGGGCTACCGGCCTCAGTTTCAACATAAAACCGGGCGACTTCAGGGTCGCGGCGCGACCGTTGTTAATGACGGCGATGGCTTGGCGATAGTAAAGTGCGCGCCAGTCTTGCGGCTCGCTGTTTCAACGGATGAAGCCGGCAGCCGGGCGCAAGACAGGACCATTCGACCATGAAGCTCATATTACGCTTCTTTGGCTTTCTGTTCGCGGCAGGCACTATCCTGTTCGTGGTGGGTGTAGCCGCGGCCGCCGGTCTGCTTTGGCACTTTTCCAAAGATCTACCGGACTATTCGCAATTGCAGGACTACGAACCCCCGGTGATGACGCGGGTTCATGCGGCGGACGGCTCGCTGGTGGCGGAATATGCGCGCGAACGACGGCTGTACATCCCGATCCAGGCAGTACCCAAACTTGTGATCAATGCCTTTCTCGCCGCCGAGGATAAGAACTTTTACGAGCATGGCGGGCTGGATTTCACCGGCATAGCTCGCGCTGCCGTTGTCTACCTTCAGAATTATGGATCGAGCCGACGCCCCCAGGGCGCTTCAACCATTACGCAACAGGTTGCCAAGAACTTCTTGCTGACAAACGAACTTTCGATGGCGCGAAAGGTCAAGGAAGCGCTGCTCGCCCTGAAGATCGAACGTACTTACAGCAAGGACAAGATTCTCGAGCTTTACTTGAACGAAATCTACCTAGGGCTTGGGGCCTATGGCATTGCTGCGGCGTCATTGGTGTATTTCGACAAGGCGGTGAACGAACTCACGGTTCCGGAGGCCGCCTATCTCGCGTCGCTGCCCAAGGCGCCGAGCAACTACCATCCATTCCGCCAGCGCGAGCGCGCCCTTGAGCGTCGCAACTGGGTGATCGACCGTATGGCCGAGGCGGCCTTTATCAAGACCGCTGACGCCGAGCAGGCCAAGAAATCGCCACTCGGCGTGACCACAAAGGCAACCGGCGCTCATCCATTCGCCACCGAATATTTTGCGGAAGAAGTCCGCCGCGAGCTTTATGAGCGGTACGGTGAGAAGAAGCTGTACGAAGGTGGCCTCTCCGTGCGCACCTCGCTCGATCCCAAGCTGCAGGTGTTGGCGCGCAAGGTGTTTACCGACGGTTTGGTTCGTTTCGATGAAACACAAGGCTGGCGTGGGCCGGTCAGCAAGATCGACTTTGCGGGCGACTGGGGTGTGAAACTTGCCGACGTGAAATCCCTGTCGGACATAGCGCCCTGGCGATTGGCCGTCGTGCTTGAGGTCAGCGATCAGTCGGCGCGAATTGGGTTGCAGCCGGGGCGTGAGCCGGGCGGTTTTGTCAGCAAAGAACGCGCGGTCGGAATGTTGCCGCTCGAAGGTATGAAGTGGGCGAAGACGAGCGGGAAACCGGTCGGAAAGGTTGGTCAAGTCCTTAGCGCCGGGGACGTTGTCTATGTGGAGCCGGCCAAAACCGAGGGCCAATTTGTCTTACATCAAGTACCGGAAGTTTCCGGCGCCATGGTGGTGGAAGATCCATGGACCGGGCGCGTGCTCGCCATGGTTGGCGGGTTCTCTTTCGATCAGAGCCAATTCAACCGTGCGACCCAAGCGTTGCGACAGCCGGGTTCATCTTTCAAACCCTTCGTCTACGCGGCTGCTCTCGACAACGGCTACACGCCGTCGACCATCGTGCTCGACGCGCCGCTCGAGATAGACCAGGGGCCAGGCGTCGGCGTTTGGAGGCCTGAAAACTACGAAGGCGGTTTTAACGGCCCTTCCACACTGCGTTTCGGTATTGAGCATTCGCGCAACGTAATGACAGTGCGCCTCGCGCAGGATATCGGCATGCCGTTGATTGCCGACTACGCCAAGCGCTTCGGGGTCTATGACGATTTGCCGCCCTATCTTTCATTCGCTCTTGGCGCGGGTGAGACCACACTGCTTCGCATGACGACCGCTTACGGGATGTTCGACAATGGCGGGCGACGCATTAAGCCAACCTTGGTCGACCGCATCCAAGACCGCTATGGCCACACCGTTTACAAGCACGACGAGCGGGAATGCATCGGCTGCGATGGCAAGAAATGGGAGAATCAGCCCGAGCCTTCGCTAGTTGACCGACGCCAACAGGTGCTTGATCCGATGACCGCCTATCAAATCACGTCGATGATGGAAGGGGTCGTTCTACGCGGCACTGCGGCGGGAGCGGGCTTCCAAAAAGAGGTCGGAAAACCAGTCGCCGGCAAGACCGGCACCACCAATGATGAAAAGGATGCTTGGTTTATCGGCTTTACGCCGGACATCGTCGTCGGTGTCTATATGGGCTATGACAAGCCGCGCCATCTTGGTCGTGGCGCGACTGGTGGTCATCTTTCTGCGCCGATCGTCAGGGATTTCCTCAAAGTTGCACTCGCCGACAAACCGTCGGTGCCATTCCGTGTGCCACCAGGCATTAAGCTCGTCCGTGTCGATCTGAAGAGCGGAACGCGCGCCGGCCCGGGGACGGAGCGGGCGATCCTGGAGGCGTTCAAGCCTGGCACCGCGCCGCCTGACAACTACTCGGTCGTCGGTGATGGGGGCGAAAGCCAAGGTCAAGGACGGTCCTGGGGTGTCGGCGTCAGCCCTGATGCCGATCGTGCAGTTCGTTCCGGCACAGGCGGACTTTACTGATGATCCAGGCCACGGCGGTTGCGCCGGTCCGGTTCCATCGCTAAATCCACGTCACATGAATCAATCGCCGCTCCGGCGGGCAATGGAATTCAGCATGCGCGCGGAAACGCAAAATTTGGTCGAAGAAATCAAGCAGTCGGTGCGGCTGCTGAGGAGGCATCTTTGATGTCGATACCGCGACACGACGCCTCGCCGAATTAAACAAAGAATCGGAAGATCCCAACCTCTGGAACGATCAGTCGCGCGCCCAACGCGTCATGCGCGAGCGCGATGCGCTCGATGACCAGCTCAAAGCGATCAGCCGTATCGACCAGGAGCTGGAAGACCAGCTCACTCTGATAGAGCTGGGCGAGGGAGAGAAAGACGACAAGACCATCTCCGAGGCGGAAGCGGCGCTCAGACGGCTAAAGGTCGAGGTGGCGCGGCGCGAGCTGGAAGCGTTGCTTTCTGGCGAAGCCGACGCCAACGACTGCTATCTCGAAGTTCACGCCGGCGCCGGCGGCACCGAGAGCCAGGACTGGGCAAGCATGCTCATGCGCATGTATGCGCGCTGGGCGGAGGCGCACGGCTATAAAGTAGAGTGGATAGAAGAGACCGAAGGCGAGGGCGCCGGGATCAAATCCGCGACAGTCGTCATCAAGGGTCACAACGCTTACGGGTGGCTCAAAAGCGAGAATGGTGTTCACCGCCTGGTGCGTATCTCGCCCTTCGACGCAAACGCGCGACGGCATACATCTTTTGCCAGCGTCACCGTCTACCCAGTAGTGGACGATCGTATCAAGATTGATATCAAGGAAAGCGATGTACGTACCGACGTCATGCGGTCTGGCGGCGCCGGCGGCCAGCACGTGAACAAGACTGAGTCGGCGGTTCGCCTCACGCACATCCCGACAAATATCGTTGTGAAGTGTCAGAGCGATCGTTCGCAGCATCGCAATAGAGCCATGGCGTGGGATATGTTGCGAGCCAAACTCTTTGAAGCGGAGATGAAGAAGCGTGAACAGAAGGCGGCGGCCGAGCAAGCCGCTAAGACCGATATCGGGTGGGGTCACCAGATTCGCTCCTACGTGCTGCAGCCCTATCAGATGGTAAAAGATCTGCGCACCGGCCTTTCCACGTCAAACACTGCCGGCGTGCTCGACGGCGATCTGGACGAATTTATGCAGGCGGCGCTGGCGCAAAAAGCTTTCGGTGGCGGACCCGAGCAGGTCGAGGACGTGGAGTAGGTCGCAAGCTAATGTTGCCTGCGCTTTTAAACGTCGCCGAGCCTTAATCCCGCGCGCAAGAATTTCTGCGGATCGACCGCCTCGCCGTTGATGCGTGTCTCATAGTGCAAGTGTGGGCCCGTGGAACGACCAGTTGATCCGATCCGGCCGACGATTTCGCCAATGCGTACAACCTGACCGATTTTCACGCTGATTTGGGATAAATGGCCATAACGCGTGGCAAGGCCATTGCCGTGGCTGATCTCCACCATATTGCCGTAGCCGCCTTCGCGACCGGCGATGGTGACGCTGCCGGTCGCAGTCGCGCGCACCGGCTCACCGACTTCCCCGCGAAGATCGATGCCGGTATGGACGGCGGGACGACCTAAAAACGGATCCATGCGCATGCCGAATGGCGAACTCATATCGACTTCGCCGATCACGGGCTTACGGACTGGCACAGCAACCAGCGTGCGCGTGTAGCGATCGATTTGCGCGCGCGCGACATTGATTCGGTAGAATTGACGCTCGAAGGCACTGGCGCCTGACTGTGGCGGCCTTAACGGAACAAACGGTCCGCCAACCGGTCCTTCGGCTGATGCCCGGCCGCCATTAATTCCAAGATCGGCCAAAACACTTTGCATCCGGCGGGCCCTTGTGTCGATGCGCTCTTCGAGATCGGTAAGCGTCGCCGTCTGCCTTTGCTCGACTTTGTCGAGGGACAGTGAAACGCGCGCAAGCACGCCATTAAGGCCAACCGCAGTCTCGTGCTCCGCGATACGCGTCGCACTCGCGGGCAATTCGCGCGACTGCAAGCGGGCTTCGCGGTCCGGCGGCGCAACGAAGATCACTGTGTCACTGATTGGCGATGGTCGCACCGGTTTCTCGGCCGGGATTGCCGCAGACGGCGCGATGCGCGCGGGTTTGACTGTGCCGGTCGTTGATGGATCGCCCGTCAGCGCCGAGCTGCGTTGTTCCAGCGTGGCTTGCCGCTGCAGCAGTGCATTGAGTTTTTTTTCGAACTGCTCCTGGTCGAGCAACTGGCGACTCATGATGCGATCGACCTTTGCGCGCAATTCGGCGATACGATCCTCATAAGCAAATTGCATTTCGGCCTGCCGACCGATCAGGCGTGTGAGGACATTGTCGCGAAACGCAAAATAGCTGCCGGTCGCGATTGACCACACCGCCATGATGACAAGCGTGCCAACGACGATCCAGAACGCGACCGGTCCGATACGGATTTGGTGTCCCGCATGCGTTAGCGTGTAACCGTCGTGACTGCGATGCAGGTGTCGAGAGATTGCGGCGGCCGATTGAGCCCGCGGTTGCACGTGCCGGGCGGGTTGATCAGCGGCCGAGTAATACGAAGGGGACGAATGCGACATCAACGCTCCGTGCCGGGTTCGGCCGTGGTCGAGCCGCAATCCAGCAAGGTCGATATCAATCAGATATGGTTAAGAAAGCCGTAATCGCGGTAGGATATGAGTATGATTCACTAGCAATTGCTGGGGATTAGCGACCGCGGGCGGCTGACAAGACTTCTTCGGCGTGCCCAGGCACCCGCACTTTCGGCCATATCCGAATGATACGGCCGGTGGCGTCGATCAGGAAGGTCTTGCGAATGACCCCCATGTATTTGCGCCCGTACATCGATTTCTCGCCCCAAGCCCCATAGGCTGCGAGCATCTTTTTGGTTTCGTCGGACCCCAATGCGATGGCGAGCTTATGTTTGGATTTGAATTTATCCTGTGCTCGCACGGGATCGGCCGAGACCCCGAGAATTGAGGTATCGGCCTTAGCGAATTCAGTGCTCAGCCGTGAGAATGCGATCGCCTCCTTGGTACAGCCGGGCGTGTCGGCCCTGGGATAGAAATAAAGGACGAGGTTGCTGCCCTTGAAATCCTTCAGCGAGACTTTGCCGCCGCCATCCCGCGGCAGGGTGAAGGCCGGTGCCTTCGCACCCGCAACAAGCTCGCGCTTCATGTGCCTTCCTTTCGTCGTTTTCGAGCGGTCATGTCGCACATGCCATTTGCGTCGAAGAGGCGCAACGGGTTCCACCGATATCTACCTTTCTTTCCCAGCTGTTGGTCTGGGCCACCGACACAATACGCATGCTGCGTCTGACGCGAAGAACGCGACCTAACGGATGACAGGTCCAGAGCACGAGCACGGACACCGCGCCCATGCCGTCGCCGTGGGGCATACGACGCGCCGGAAACGCGTATCCCATCGACTCGGGTCGTGGCGCTGGACCGGACTGCGTCGTGGGGGCCTCAATTTGCTTCGCTCGCGGTTCCTGCGGCGACTGTTCTGGGGCTCTGTGATTTGCGCTACGACTGCAACGCTTGCGGCGCTCGGCCTGTGGTGGCGCCTGTCCAGTGGCCCGATCGAACTTAACGTCGCGACGCCATGGTTGAAGGCCGCAATCGAAGAAAACTTTGGCGGCAATCATAGCGTGGTCGTCGGGGGCACCCAACTTGAGCGCGATGCACGGGGCCATACGTCGTTGCGTTTGCGGGACATCGTCGTGCGCGATGCCGACGGTACGGTCGTTGCGAGTGCACCAAAAGCTGAAGTTGGTCTCTCGGGCAGAAGCCTCCTCATGGGGCGCTTGCGCGCTCAAAGTCTCAACCTTGTTGGCGCCGAGATGTCAGTCCGAATTGAGACAGACGGCCGCCTTACCGTATTCGCCGGGGCTGATACCCGGCCGATCGCTACGGCGGGGCCGACCGTCGGACCTTTGCCTCCTACGGAGGCGCGCTCTGGCGTGACGCCGCAAGGTGTTTTGCACGCAGAGTTTCAAAATCTCGCGGCCATTATGGCGCGCATCGATGCTGTCGGGGAGACCGGCCTAGATGGTCACGATCTGCGTGAACTTGGTCTCAAAAATGGGAACCTGATTGTTGATGACCGGCGTAACGGCAAGCAGTGGAAGTTTGACGGCATCAACGTGAGTTTGACGCGACCCAGGCAAGGCGGGGTAGTTTTTCGATTGGAATCCGACAATCCAGAGCGCCCTTGGGTGCTAAGTGCGGCCATGCGGCCGCTCACCGATGGGGTGCGCGCAATCGGAATCGAAGCGCGGAAGGTTTCCACGCGCGACATTCTGTTAGCGATGCGGATGAACACTGCGAATTTCGATGTCGATCTTCCGCTGTCGGCGAGCGTCCGCGCCGAGATTTCGCCGGAAGGGACGCCGCAGCTACTGCAAGGTCAGCTTGTTTCCGATGCAGGATCCATCACCGATCGCCAATACGACAGAATTAACCTCAACGTGGATCACGCTGATTTCCGATTCAATTGGGATGCCCGGCGGCACAGCATGATCGTGCCGTTTCAAATCCAATCGGGCGGAAATCAATTTACAATGCGCGCGACCCTGGAAGCGCCGCCTGAGCAAAATGGCGTTTGGCTGCTCAACGTGACGCGGGGCGATTCCGTGATTGACCCCGTCATACTAACCCCTGGCGCTGGGGCGGACGAGGAGGGGATAGCCATCAATCGCGTGATCGTACGCGCGCGGCTCGACACGACGCGCAAACGCATTGAGATCGAGCAAGGTGATCTGAGCCGCATTGATACGCGTCCCTCGCACAATATCGGTATGGCCGTCACGGGGAGTCTGGACTACTCGGGTGCCGAACCGCACGTCACTTTCGGCGTTGCAGGTACACGGATGCCTGTGTCGGCGTTGAAGCGGCTGTGGCCGTTTTTTGCCGCCGCCGACGTTCGGTCATGGGTCGATGAACATATTTCAGGCGGCATGGTCGAACGCGTGGTGATTGCCGGCAACGCGCCACTGGAAGACTTCAAACACAACGGCCCGCCTATGCCGGATGATGGCCTATCTGTCGATATCGAGACCAGTGGAACAACGGCTCGGCCGATCGCAAATTTGCCGCCCATCCGTGACGCCGACCTCACTCTGCGCATCGTTGGCCGCAATGCCGTCGTCACTCTCGGCCGTGGAACTGTTGAGGCGGCACCGGGGCGGAAGCTTAATATTGCCGGGGGCGTCTTCGAAGTCCCCGATACGCATCCGAAGCCGGCGCCGGCGCGCGCGAGCTTCCGTATCGACGGTGGCATGCCGGCTGCAGCTGCGTTACTTGCAAGTGAGGGATTGCGTGACGAAGTCGGCATCACGCTCGATCCGGCGTCGACGCGCGGCACGGTTGCCGCCCAGGTTGCGGTCAAATTGGCGATTGCGCGACCAATGCCGGAGAACGCTTCGAGCTATACGATCAATGCGGACCTTTCAAATTTTGCCGCAGATAAAATGCTGCTCGGCCAGAGAGTCGAAGCTTCGATCCTCAAAGCGACGGCAACAAGTGACGGGTTTCAAATCAGAGGCGATGTCAAGATCAATGGCATGCCCGCTACGATCGACCTGCGCAAACAGAAAGGCGATGCCAACGCCGAATTGCGCATGCAATCGACGATAGATGAAGCAGCTCGTCGTCGACTTGGCATGGATCTCGGTTCCACCGTCACCGGCGCCATCCCCGTCAAAGTCGTCGGCCATGTCGGCGACAACGTAAGCGACGACGCCATGAGCGTGGAAGCCGATCTGACTCCTGTGAAGATCGACAATCTTTTGCCCGGTTGGGTGAAACCGGCCGGAAGACCGGCGCGCGCGAACTATACAATGATGAAGACCAGCAAAACCATTCGTTTCGACGACCTGAGCATCGACGGCTCAGGTGCGACCGTGCGCGGCTCGGTCGAATTCGACAGCGCGAACGAACTCCTGTCGGCAAATTTTCCCGTTTTCGCCTTGTCTGATGGAGACAAGCTGACCTTAAAGGCCGATCGCGGCACTGACGGCGCGCTGCGCGTGGCAATGCGTGGCGACATTTATGACGGCCGAAATTTTGTGAAATCGTCTTTGGCGTCGACTGACAGGGCCAAGCAAAAGCAGGAGGACCTTGACCTCGATATCAAGGTTGGCACTGTCGCGGGCCACAACGGCGAGACATTGCGTGGGCTTGATCTAAAATTGTCTCGCCGTGGTGGTCGCATTCGAAGCTTTGCAATGACTAGTAAGATCGGGCGCGATACCCCACTCAACGGCGACCTGCGCGTGCGTGCGCGCGACAACCATCAGGTTATCTATTTCGAGACCGATGATGCCGGTTCGCTGTTCCGGTTCACAGACATGTATCCGCGCATGTTTGGAGGACAAATGTGGGTCGCGCTGGATCCGCCCACCCAAGAACAATCGCCGCAAATAGGTACGCTCTATATTCGTAGTTTTGCGGTGCGGGGGGAACCCGCGCTCGAAAGGGTGGTGTCCGGAGCGCCGGGGGCCGCCGGCACCAGTGGGATCGATTTCAGCGAGATGCGCGCCGATTTCACGCGTTTTCCCGGCAAGATGGCAGTTCGGGATGGCATAGTGCGCGGGCCACTGGTGGGCGCGACGGTAGAAGGCAACATCGACTACACACGCGACGACGTTCATCTACGCGGCACCTTCGTGCCCTTCTACGGGCTCAACAATATGTTTGGGCAAATTCCAATCGTCGGCCTGTTCCTCGGAGGCGGCAACAAAGAAGGCTTGCTCGGCATCAACTACGAAGCGGTTGGCCCGCCTGGTGCCCCCCGCATTACGGTCAACCCGGTCAGCGCCATCGCGCCCGGCCTATTGCGTAAATTCATCCCGTCACCGGGGACGTTCGATCCCAATTTCCTCCCACCGACGCGGTGAGGAGCGGGCTATTTCCGCTTAAGCTGGAAGTGCCGCTTTTTCCCAAACGACAGAATATGTATGCCCTCAGGCGTTGCGTTGCTGTGAGTTAGCGTCATCTTCTCGTCAACGACGACCGCGCCGTTCAATCGAATGCCGCCACTTTTGATTTGGCGTCGGGCTTCACTCGTCGATGATACGGCGCCGGTCGCTACGGCGGCGTTGAGAATGCCCATGCCGTTTTCAATTTCGACGGTCGGGAGTGTCTCCGCAGGCGCATTTTCTTCAAATGTTTTTCGCGCGGTTTCAGCGGCTTGGTCGGCAGCTATGCGACCATGCACAAGTGCCGTTGCTTCTGTGGCAAGCACTTTTTTCGCCTCGTTGATCTCGCTGTCTTTGAGTGCGGACAGACGCGCGATCTCGCCGAGAGGCAGCACCGTGAATAGCTTGAGAAAACGCGCGACGTCTCCGTCCTCGGTGTTACGCCAGTACTGCCAGTAGTCGTAGGGGCTCACCAGATCGGTATTAAGCCACACCGCTCCGGCTGCTGTTTTTCCCATTTTGGCCCCGGACGAGGTGGTGATCAGCGGCGCCGTGAGCGCAAATAGTTGCGCATTCTGCATGCGACGCCCAAGGTCGATGCCGTTGATGATGTTGCCCCACTGGTCGGAGCCGCCCATCTGCAGAATGCACGTATATCGTTTGTTTAGCTCGACGAAATCGTAGGCCTGCAAGACCATGTAGTTGAATTCAAGGAACGACAGCTCCTGCTGGCGATCGAGTCTCAGCTTCACTGAATCGAACGACAGCATTCGGTTAACCGAGAAATGCCGGCCAACGTCGCGCAGGAAGTCGATGTAGTTAAGCTTGTTGAGCCAGTCGGCATTGTTGGCCATGACGGCATTGCCGCCAGCGCCTTCGAATTTCAGGAATTTGGAAAAAATCGCGCGAATACCCTTGAGGTTTTCATCAATGGTCGCGTCAGTGAGAACGCGGCGGCTTTCATCCTTGCCGGACGGATCGCCGACACGCGTTGTACCGCCACCCATCAGCGCGATTGGACGATGCCCAGCCTGCTGTAGCCAATAGAGCATCATGATCGGCAGCAACGACCCGACGTGCAGCGAGGCGGCGGTGCAGTCGAAGCCGATATAGGCGGTAATAGCGCCAGCCTTGGCTCGCGAATCCAGCGCTTCCGGTTCCGAAATCTGGTGGATGAACCCGCGCTCGGCCAGAATATTAAGGAAATCGGATTTATAGGCGCTCATCTATGTGTACCCATTGATGGCGACTTGGCGCGGCCGGGTCGCTTCCTGGTGGCGGGTGGTGTAACAGGTCCGGCGTCGGATTCAACCAAAGGGCAG
>JBGQLL010000026.1:0-21104 GCA_041500065.1 Pseudolabrys sp. | reverse complement strand
CTGCTCGGCTCCAGAATGCAAGCAATACAGTGAAGCAGCGTGGTCTTACCCGACCCGCTCGGACCCATCAACCCGACCACCTGACCAGGATAGACATCCATGTTGATGTCACGCAGGGCGTCGACGCGTGCAGTGCCTTGCCCAAAATGCTTGGACAGATGTTCGACGCGCACGACCGGCTCTCTGCTCGTCTCGGCCATGGCCCTACCCCGACGACGCGAGCGCTTCGGTCGGGTCCACTTTGAGCGCGAGCCGAATACCGAGCGTGCTGGCGGCAAGGCAGATTACCACCGTAATGACAAATACGATGGCGACACTTTCGGGGTCGAGCACAAGTCGCCGCGGAAAGTAAGGCTTGAAGATGAGGACCAGCGCCAGCCCGGCGAAGTAGCCGAAAATGCCCATCGATAGCGCCTGCTGGACGATGAGGGCGATGATGGTCCGGTCCGGCGCCCCGACGAATTTGAGCGTGGCGATCGAGCGCACTTTATCCATGGTCAGCGTGTAAACGATCAACGCAATGATGACCGCCGAGACGATCACCAGCAGCACCATAATCAGACCCTGCTGCTTACGTGCCCGCTCGATGACGAATTTGCTTAGCAAGGTTTCCTGCTGATCTTGTGTCAGCGCCGTGAGGTGCTTCCAGCGCGCGAGCGCCGCGACGACCTCCTTGACCGGGACATAGGGCGACACCTTGGCGATGACGGCATTGATCTGGTCGTTGGTTTCCAGGCCGCCCCCGCGGGCCAATTCTCGCCGCGCCGCCGGGGGGGTGAGCTCGAACTGCAACTGTTGCGCGTCGCGCAAGGTGATGTAGGCCACGGGATCGCCGGACGAGGTGACTTCATTGCGCATCAGGCCGACGATCGTGAACTTGTGCCCGTGGGTGCCTAGCGGCACTTCCTGGCCGAGCGCCAGGCCGGCGGAGCCATCAACGACCGCTTCATAATGGCCGCGCAGGATTTCGCGCCCGGCCGAAAGCTGCCCGGGGCCGCCAGGCCGGCCTGGCTCGAAGCCAATAAGGAACAAGCGGAGCGGATGGCCGTTCAGTTCGGTCTGCACCGACTGGTAGGTAACCGAGCCGGCGCGTTGCACGCCATAGACTCGGCTGACCAATTCGCGCGTGTCGCCTGGGATACGCGAGGATTCGGCGAAAGGCCCGTTGGTGCCGGCCTCGACCACCCAGAGATCCGCGTTAGCCGCCCGCGCCTGCCGCAACGCGTCGTCAATCAGGCCGCCATAGACGCCGGTGATCATGATTACGATGCCGAGCAGCAGGCTCAATCCGAAGTTGGTCAGGACGAAGCGCAGTAGATTGTGCTTGATGTCCCGGTACGCCAGATTCATCGGCTCGGCCCTTGCGTGACCCTGGCCGCGCGGCCGGTGCGTAGCCCGCTGCGCAATTGCGCGAGCACCATGGCTTTGTCCGGCACGCCGCTGGTGATTTCATAGCGCCCGTCGAGCAGCCGGTGTCCGAGCGTCACCGCGCGCTGCTGCAGGCGCCCGTCCTCAACCGTCCACACCGTCCCACGGTTTTTACCAAGCCCAACGATCGCCGCTTCCGGCACCAACAGCGCCTGCGCGAGCCGCACCGTGGTAATGTAGACCTCGGCCTGCTCGCCAAGATGGAAGTCAGCCGGCAGCTGATCGAACGCAATCGCGACTCGGCGCTCTTCATTGACGCGATCGCTTTCGGGCTCGATGCGGGCAACCTGCCCGCGATACCGCTGGCTCGGCTGCGATCGCAGAACGATTTCAGCCGGTTCGCCGACTTTGATCTCGCCGGCTTTGCTCTCGTCGATAAAGGCAAGCACCCAGACTGATTTTGGATCGATCAGCGTGAACACCGGCTCTCCAGCGCCAAGCGCGGAACCAAGCTCCTTAAGTCGTGCGGTTACCATGGCGTCATAGGGCGCCGCGAGGGTGTGGAAATCCAATGTCGCGCTTTCCTGCTGCAATTGCGCCTTCGCGTCGCCAATGGCGGCACGCGCCACCGCGACATCGCTCTCGGCCAAGTTCACATCCGCAAGTGCGGCGTCTTGCGCTGTCTTTGCCGTCTCTGCCGTTTCGACCGAGGTGGTCGCGCTTTGAACGAGTTTTTGCCGGCGTTCATTGATGGTCTTGGCGTTGGCATAGTTCGCCTGCGCCTTTTGGACGTTCGCCATCGCCCGTTGAAGGTTTGCGTCGGCTTGCTCAGTGGCTGCTTTGGCTCTGCCGACGCGCGCTGTCTGTTCGCGGTCATCAAGGCGAGCCAGGACCGCGCCCTTGGGCACGCGATCACCGACATCTGCTCGAAGCTCAACGAGCACGCCGGACGCCTTGAAGCCGACCTTGGATGTGACGCGAGCCTCGACTGTTCCGAGGCCGAAGACGTGAACCACTACGTTTTGCTCAGGCTGCGTGACTTGCACACTGACCGGGCGGAAAAACAGCGTCCACGCCGCCGCACCACCGGCGGCGACCAGCGCGAGTACAATGGCGATCAACAGGAGACGTTGGCGGTTCATCGGTTTCCGCGCCTTCCCGAAGGCCAAGACGCATTGGCGTATTACATCTCAGCCACATGGCTGGCCACGAATTGAATATTAGATGCGCCACAGGCGGGCGGGTGACACTGATTTAGATCAAGGAAGCGGACGCCAGGTGCAGTACGGAAACGGTACCGTGACTATTGTGCTCTAATCGGGTGGTTACGGCGGCGGAGTGCCCAATGCCGGCGAAGCAGAGCGCCCCCAAATCCAGCCGGGCGCGCAAGATCGCAGCCATCATCCTTCTGATCGCCGTGGCGCCCACGATATTCTTCGGCATACGCAGCTATGGCTCGTTCCGACTGTTGCGCTCCGCTTACGCGGCCGGCGCGCCGATGACCAGCAGCGTCCGCGCCTGGATGACCCTCAAATATGTCGCAGCCACTTATCGCGTGCCCGAACCTGCGCTCATCGCGCAACTTCAATTGCCACCGCAAACCGAGCCGAATACCAGCCTGAAGACGCTGGCCGAACGGGCCGGCGTGGCACCGTCGCTCTACGCTCAACGCGTCCAGCGCGTGCTGGCGGTGTTGTCGCCTCCCGTGAGTTCGGATCAAAGCACTGGCAATTCGAGTTGGCTCGGCGCCATCGGAGATCAAGTCCTCACTGCCTTGCTGGTCTACGGCTATCCGGCGCTTGGCTTGACGCTGCTGCTGGGCGCCATCGGCCTGCCCTTGCCCGACGGGGTGGCGACCACTGTTGCCGGCTCGCTGGCCTCCCAAGGACGCATCAACTGGTTCTGGGCCGCCACCATCGCCGTGATGGCATCGCTCCTCGGCGACGCCGTCGGCTATGGGCTCGGACGTTTGCTCAGCCGCAAATTCCTTGAGCACCACGGTCATTGGCTCGGCTTAACCGCGGCGCGGCGCACGCGCGCGCAATCGCTGTTCGACCGCTGGGGATTGCTCACGGTGTTCATCACCCGCACCTTCATGTCGTACTTAAGCTCGATCGCCAGCGTGCTGGCGGGCATGAGCCACTATCGCCTAGCGAAATTCCTGGCGACGGCTCTGGTCGGCCGCTTGGTGTGGACCGCTGGCTATTTCGGGCTCGGATACGGAATCGGCGGCGATTGGGAGGCGGCTACCAGCTTCCTGACTAATTTGAGCGTGCTGGTGCTGCTCTTGGCGTTGCTCGCTGCCGCTGGTGCCGTCTTTGGCCGGTTTGCCCCTTCATAGCGACCGTCCTGCGGCTAGGCGCGATATGCTCTGAAGTTCTAGAAAACAACATAAATAGCGCGTGTTAGCGGCGCATTTCATTGACTTGCGTCAATCCAAAGCCAACTACTCAACGCTGAACAGTGCGGTCACCAGCTGCTTGATCTGATCGAGGATCAGCGCGAATGCGGCAGTGGCGATAGATATCGCGAGCAGTAGCCACCATGGCAACGGCTCCATCAAGGTGCCCGATAGTGCGAGCATCGCGACGATGCCGATATCGACGGCGGATGAAGCGAAGACCCATTTGCTCGGCGTTGATGACCATATGTGGCGCCGCTCACGCAGAACGTAAATGAGAGCTTGCGATCCGAAGAGGAGTGTGACGAAGGCGAAAGTCTGCAGCGTTGTTGGGCCGAGCCCGAATTGATATTTTCCCATCGCCAGCATCACGGTCGAGAAGGCGAGCTTGCAGGCACCAAGAACAATGGCGGCGCCGGTTACGTTGCGCATGCGCCATATGCTGGGCGATGGCGAAGGGCTTGCTCGATCGGTGGTGAGCGACATGGCGAGAACATCGTTAGTCAGCAACATGAGCACCATCATCACCGGTGTCATGACCGCATGGCCGGTCATAACAAGGCCGATAGCCAGGAACAGCACGATCTCGATTTTCTTGGTCAACATGTTGAACGCGTACGTCAATAACCGCCGGAATCCAATGCGGCCTTCGCGGACCGCGAACACGATGCCAGCGAGCCCCGGCTCGGTCAGGACCATGCCGGCTGCCGACTTGGCTACGTCGGTAGCAGAGGAGACTGCGATGCCGATTTGCGCCTGCCGTAGCGCTGGCGCATCATTCACGCCATCGCCGCACATGCCGACTACGTGGCCGCGTTTCTGCAAAGCCTTCACCAGCTGGTATTTCTGCTCCGGAACCACGCGCGCGAACACGCCGAAAGCGTCCGTGCTCAGCTCTTCAGACACGCGTTCCGCAGGACATACGGCGCCATCGATACCGACTTTACGGGCGATCGCTGCGCCGGTGACCGGCGAGTCGCCCGTCACCATGACGGTACGGACGCCCAGTTCCCGAAGCATGCCAATGAGCTCCGCCGAATCCTCGCGTGGCGGATCGCTGACCGCGATAAGGCCAACGATGCGCAGTTCATTCGACGGGCCGTAAGCAATCGCAATCACGCGATGCCCTTGCTGGGCAAAGCTGTTCACCAAGGCGTCGGCTTCGCCGGGCAGCTCTGCCAACTTGGAGATCACTTCAAACGCACCCTTGATGATGTGGTGCTCGGTTCCATCCTGATCCACGACAAAGGCTTCCGAACTCTTCCTCGCCGGATCGAAAGGAACGAACCGCACCAACCGCTCATCAGTGCCTTGTGGAGCGGTTCCGGCAGCTGCCCAAATGGCCGCGTCGATCGGGTCCTGATCGGCCTCAGAACTCGCCAGCGCCGCCAGCGCCAGCACGCGCGCACGATCGAAGCCGGCCAGCGCGGCGACTTCCACGACTTTCAACTCATTGCGCGTCAGCGTCCCGGTCTTGTCGGCGCATAAGACGTCCATAGCAGCGGCCTCGTGCACTGCGGAAAGCCGCGTCAGCAGGACGCCGCGCCGGGCGAGCGTCTGCGCACCGAATGCGGCAGACAGCGTGAACGTCGCGGGGAGAGCCGCCGGGATCGTGGCGAGGAGCGCAGTCAAGGCAAGCGCAATGAGATCGCCCCGCGGCAATGCCGTGGCATAGGCGTAAACAATGATGCCGATCGCGATAGTAGCGTTCACGAAGACGAGATTGCGCGTCACCGCGAAAATGGCGGCCTGCTCGGTGCTGGCGGAATGAGCCGTGCGCACGAGCTTGACGGTGCGCCCGAAATAGGTCTGCGATCCTGTCGCCGTAACTTTAGCAATCGCCTGGCCGCGGCGTACCAACGCGCCTGCATAGACTGCATCGTCGGAACTTGCATCGACCGCAACAGATTCTCCGGTGAGCGTGGATTGATCCACCATGACCGAGCCGGACACGATGCGCGCATCGGCGGGCACCAAGGCCCCGAGGGCCAGTCTAATTACGTCATCGGGCACGAGGTCCGACGCCGGAAGCCTGACCCATTCGCCGTCGCGCCGAACCAGGGCGGTTGGTGCAAGCCGCATCTTGAGTGTCGCAAGGGCGGCACCGGCTCTGCCTTCCTGAATAAATCCAAGAGTGGCATTAAACAGGAGTAACCCCCCGATGACTGCCGCCTCCACATAGGCGCCAAGTCCGATCTGCAGCAGGATGGCTGCTTCCAACATCCACGGGATCGGTGCCGAGAATTTCGCAAGGAACCTGCGCCAGCGTGGGGGTGTCTCCTCGCTAACCGCATTGGGACCGATTTCAACAAGCCGGCGGCTTGCCTCAGCACTCGTCAGACCTATTGGGCTGACCGACGGATCGGCGGGGTTTTGGACACTAATTGCCGCCGTTTGTATCATGTTGGGCAACGCTCCGTTCTCGCCGGAGAATGGCGCTAAAGGATGAGCGCGATTGCTCCAATACTCTTTGACTTCGCTCAATAAGGCGCCGTGCGGCGAATTCCCAAGCGACGGCCCCTAGTGGATGTCCGCTTTGGGTCATTAGCGGACAAACCTCCGCAGACCAAAATCCACCTTTGTCCGCTATTGTCCAAAAGCGGACAAGATTTCAGCCCCGAGCGCACAAGCCAAGTTCGCCCTTCTCTGCAACCGAGGAGGGCGACCATGCAAGACAATGCCAATTCACCTGGGCAGGTACCCTGGAACAAGGGGAAACTAACAGGCGCCAAACCACCGTTACGGCAGAAACACGTTTGGGCGATCCGGACTAAGCTCCGGATCGAGCAACGAACCCGCGATCTGGCGCTGTTCAATCTGGCTATCGATAGCAAATTGCGAGGCTGCGATGTCGTCGCCCTCAAGGTCGAAGACGTTGCTCCGAATGGCTGTTGTGCCGACCGGGCAACGGTGCGCCAGAGAAAGACCGGGCGACCCGTCCGGTTTGAATTAACGGAACAGACCCGCCAAGCGGTGGATGACTACATCAAGACGGCCAGCAACAAGAAGCCTGGCGAGTTCTTGTTCACAGCCTGCCGGGATCGGGAACACCGTATGACGACGCGGCAATATGCTCGGCTCCTATCTGAGTGGATTTCCAGCGTCGGGCTGGACCCGCACCTGTTCGGCACCCATTCCCTGAGACGAACCAAGGCGACGCTGATTTACCGCCGAACCGGCAACCTACGAGCCGTGCAGCTATTGCTCGGCCACACCAAGATTGAAAGCACCGTCAGGTATCTCGGCATTGAGGTCGAAGACGCCCTTTCCATTGCGGAACAGGTGGACCTCTAACTTACTAATCGGGCGGAGCCGGTATGTTCCGCCCGAATGCATCGTGTCTTCAAAACCCATGAATTTGTAAGCCAAGTCTCCAAGTTGCGTTCACGGGCGATATTTGAGCGGAGTGAGCCAGAGGATCATCAAATGCTCATGAGCGCGCGAAACCAGCAATATCATTATCGAGAAAAGACTGGCATTTCGCTGCAAAGAGAGCGGTAGTGTGGATAGCTTTGGACGATTAATGCGTCCCGGGATCCTGCCCCGCCGGCTCGATGGCCGCGGTGGGGCTTCGGTGGTGCGGCAACGGACGCCGCTCAATCGAAGAGGAGATCCCGATGCAAACGTCAAAGTCGAAGCGACAGTCCCGGTCACGGTCAATTAGCAGCAAGACGACCGGCCGAAAGCGCACAGCAATCGCACTCAAAACCGCAAAGCTCAAGGCTGGCGCACGATCCGCGGTCGGTCAGCAGCATCGATCCTCAACGCAGCAGCAAGGCCGCGCCGGGAGCAAGCAGGCCCGGATCATTGCAATGCTTCGAGCATCAAGCGGCGCAAATATCGACGACATGGTGCATGCGACGGGGTGGCAGCAGCATTCGGTCCGTGGCTTCCTCGCAGGCGTCATCCGCAAAAAGCTGGGCCTCAATCTTGTATCGGAGGCAGCTGAGAACGGGCGCATCTATCGGATTACGGATCGCACGGCTTCAACTGTTGTGACGGCAAAACGAGCGATGCAGGGTAATGCCGATGAGACGAGCAAGATCGGTTGAGCGCAAAGCAACCGAAGTATCTCTGGAAGGCGAGATCGCGCGACTGCGCGGTCTCAATATCGAAACGTTACGCGCTCGATGGCGAACCGTGTTCAGGGGCAAGGCACCACCCTACCTGCCCCGACATCTTCTGTTTGCAATAATCGCCTATCGTCTTCAGGCTGAGGTCTTCGGCGATCTGGATGCCGAGGCGCTGCGGCTTTTAAAAAAAATCGACTTGGCGCCATCGATCGAAACCGTTCCTTTAGCCAAGACCTTGGAACAGCGGCGACGCGAGCTCTCGCCAGGAACCATGCTCATCCGAGAATGGAATGGCCAAACCCACAGAGTGACGGTGGCCGAACGAGGATTTGCCTGGGAAGGCGCTACCTACGACAGTTTATCGAAGATCGCCCACGCCATTACCGGCACCAACTGGAACGGTCCGCGGTTTTTTGGCCTGCGCGACAAACGATTTACCGAGGTCGTCCAATGACTACCGCAGCCAACGCCCTACGTTGCGCAATTTACACGCGCGTGTCGACGGATTCCGGCCTCGACCAAGAGTTCAACTCTTTGGACGCACAGTACGATGCGGCATCCGCCTATATTCGCAGCCAAGCTCATGCTCGTTGGACACTTGTCCGAACGAGGTACGATGACGGTGGGTTCTCGGGCGGCTCCACCGATCGACCGGCGCTGCAGCGACTGCTTGCTGATGTTAAAGCACGCAAGATTAATGTTGTCGTTGTTTACAAGGTTGATCGCCTCACGCGCTCGCTCGCGGACTTTGCCAAACTGGTCGAGTTGTTCGACGCCCACGGCGTATCATTCGTTTCTGTGACGCAGCAGTTCAATACCACAACGTCGATGGGACGCTTGACACTCAATGTGCTGCTGTCATTTGCGCAATTCGAGCGCGAAGTCACCGCCGAGCGCATTCGAGACAAGATTGCCGCCTCCAAGCGCAAGGGACTTTGGGTCGGCGGCATGGTGCCTCTGGGCTACGAATTGAGGGATAGAAAACTGTTCATCGTAGAGGATGAAGCCGAACAAGTGCGGACTATTTTCAAGCGCTACCTTGAATTGGGCAGTGTCAATCGGCTGGTGATCGAGCTTCGGGACCGAAATTTCAGAAGCAAGGTCCGCAAGCTGTCTACAGGCGGGGCGCGTGGCGGGGTAGCATTCACGCAAGGCCCAATTTTCTACATGCTACGCAACCGGTTTTACATAGGCGAGGTCCGCTACAAGAACGAGATCTACCCTGGCCCCCAGCCGCCATTGATCAAACGTGAACTCTTTGAGGCGGTGCAGGCCAAACTGACTGAGCAGCGATCTCATCGGGTGACGAAGAGAACCAAATCTGCGGCTTTGCTTCGTGGCCTGCTGTTCGATCATGCCGGTCACCGTATGATCCCAACCCATGCGACGAAGCATGGCGTTCGCTATCGCTACTACGTCTCCCAGCCCTATCTTCGGGGGATAGCCAAACCGCCTAACGGGGCGATCGTCCGCGTTTCCGCCCCAGACATTGAAACGATCGTGACCAAGGAAGTCGCGGACCATCTAGGTAATCGGACGAGATCCACCACAGGCCAGGACTCATCCGATCAGAACATCGTCGTAGCCAACGTCTCTCGTATTGAGATCCGTATGAACCAACTGGCAGTTTGGCTGAAGAACGTGGAGGCAAATGAAGCGGAAACCGATGCCTCCAGACCATTCGATCGAGAGAGAGGTCCCTCGCTTTTGATTCCCTGGAGCAAACCGCTGGCAAAGAAGTCGCGCGAGATTCTGCTGCCGCCTTCTGTCGCACGGCGGGACGTGCGTCCCATTAAGGTTGAGCGTCGAGCGGCACTGCTCAGATCAATTGCCCGTGGCCGTGCGTGGCTGGAAGCTGTCGCCTCTGGTGTTGCGACTGTCGAGGACATCGCCGCGCGCCATAAATGCAGCGTTCGTCACATCAACATGACAATCTCGATGGCCTTCATCGCTCCGAGTCTGGTCAAGGCCGTAGTCGAAGGTCGGCTCCCCCGCGGCATCGGCATCGCCAATCTGCGCGACGCGCCGGCCGAATGGTCGAGACAGTATGAGCGGCTCGGTTTGGCTCAACCCTGATTCCTTGGCTGCCAGTCAGACAAGCCGGCAATCAACCCAACTTCCCATCGATTTCGACAGCGGGTCAGCCAGCAGGAACGAGATTTTTGGGTGCAGAGACCGGGCTCTGAAAGAGCCGCTAGCGGGCCAGTAGACTCGCTACGGAGGAAAGGCGCGACGAGAATAGCGGCCAACCGTGGCTGGATGTCGCGAATCTCTGGTTACTTAGAGACGAGGCGACTGCGTGGTGGGCGCGACAGGGATCGAACCTGTGACCCCCTCCATGTCAAGGAGGTGCTCTTCCGCTGAGCTACGCGCCCTTAAACCGGGATTGATCTATCGGCTCCAAACCGGCGAGGCAAGGCCGGCCAAAAGCGCTAGGCCGCCAGCATTTTCTGCACTTCGCTCACGAGCTCGCGCAGGTGGATCGGCTTTGACAGCACCTTGGCTTGCTTGGGCGCGTTGGAGTCGGCATTGAGCGCGACCGCGGCGAAACCGGTGATGAACATGATCTTGATATCGGGGTCGAGTTCGGCGGCTCGTCGGGCGAGTTCGATGCCATCCATTTCCGGCATCACAATATCGGTCAGCAGCAGTTCGAATGGTTCTTCGCGCAGCCGGTGGTAGGCCGACAGCCCGTTGTCATATGAGGTCACATCGAACCCGGCGTTCTGCAACGCCTTGACAAGAAAGCGCCGCATGTCGGTATCGTCTTCAGCCAGCAGGATTTTGGACATACTACTACTCAATACCCCGTCCGGCCGCCTAGGCCGCCTCAACCGGCCGATTAAGACTTATGCCCGGTAAATAACGAGTGAACCAAAAGCATGACTTGGCTTTGTGGCCCAGCCATGAACAATAGACGGTATAACGAGGTGTTAAAGTCCGTCCGACCACAGAGGTATTCCGAGCTTCCTATGGCCTTTCCTTCATGAGCGAAATCCGCGACGAACTCGATCCACCGTTTGAGGTCCTTGAGCCCAAGGCGTGCCAAGGGCCTGTTCTGTTCAATTCGCCCCACAGTGGCTCGACCTACCCGCGCGGCTTCCTGGCGTCCTGCAGGCTCGATATCGCCACTCTGCGCCGCTCGGAAGACAGCTTCGTCGACGAACTCATTGCCGGCGTGGTCCACTGCGGATTTCCCCTGATGCGCGCGCACTTTCCGCGCTGCTTCGTTGACGTAAACCGCGAGCCCTACGAGCTCGATCCGCGCATGTTCGAGGGCCGGCTACCGTCTTTCGCCAACACACGGTCGATGCGGGTGGCGGGCGGCTTGGGGACCGTGGCGCGCGTGGTCGGCGATGCCCAGGAAATCTACGACCAGCGCATCCCGGTCGACGACGCCCTGCGGCGGATCGAGAGCCTTTACAAGCCATATCACCGCTCACTGCGTCGCCTGTTTGCCCGTCTGCACCGGGAGTTCGGCGCTGCCGTGTTGATCGATTGCCATTCGATGCCTTCGACGGCCGGCCACCGGGATGAACGGCCGCGGCCCGAATTTGTGCTGGGTGACCGCTACGGCACCAGCTGCGTGGGCATCGTTGCTGAGACGGTCGAAAAAACCCTTCGGACACTGGGATACACGGTCAGCCGTAACAAGCCTTACGCCGGTGGCTTCATCACCGAGCACTACGGCAATCCGGCCACAGGGCTGCATGCTATCCAGCTGGAGATCAATCGCGCCCTCTATATGGATGAGCGCCGTTATCAGCGTTCGGCGACTTTCAATCGCCTGGCGGCTGACATGGAAACATTGGCGAAGCGCTTAGGCGAAATCCCGCTCGAACAGTTGCGGCCATACCGGGCCGCTGCTGAATAGCTGCCGCGACACAAAAAAGGGGCCGCTAGCGGGTGCGAGCGGCCCAAGTCTAGGGAGGAAACGCCCAAGGAGGGCAGCGGCAGCTCTCGCTACCGCACTGCAATAAGCTACATCGCGACGCACAAAAATCAAGGTTCGAAGGCCCATTTCCTATGTTATTTCTGCATGGCTGCGGCGCAAATTGGCCGGTACAGGCATGTCTATGCGAAATTAATACGGTCAACATTCCGCACTGCAGCACAAATGCCAGCCGGTACGTTTCGACGAAAACTTGGACCACCCAGGATGCGTGTGGTTGCGGGCAAGCGAAGTCTCCGATAGGCCGAAGACCGAATTAGGCACGCGGCATGACGGCCATCGACTTCAGCAGTTTCGTCGATCAGCTCGCCACCGCGTCAGGCGACACAATTCTCCCATTTTTTCGCACCGCGCTTGCGATCGAGAACAAGAAGGCTGGCGGTTTTGATCCCGTGACAGCAGCAGACCGAGCGGCGGAGCAAACCATACGCGCGCTCATTCGAAAGCAGTTTCCCGACCATGGCATCCTCGGCGAGGAGTACGGTGCCGAATACACCGACGCCGAATATGTATGGGTGCTCGACCCAATCGACGGCACGAAGTCATTCATTTCCGGCATGCTGGCCTGGGGCACGCTGATCGGCCTGATGCGTTTTGGCGAACCGGTGTTCGGCATGATGAACCAGCCGTTCACGCGCGAACGTTTCTTCGGCGATGGCGGCGCGGCGCGCTACCGGGGACCGACGGGCAACCGCGACCTGCATGTACGGGGATGCACCAGCATCGACGATGCGCTGATGTTCACGACAAGTCCGTTGTTGATGAATCGCGACGACCGAGCGGCCTTTGGAGAGCTTGAGGACAAGGTGAAGCTCTCGCGCTACGGCGGTGATTGCTACGCCTATTGCATGCTGGCAGCGGGGCTGATCGACCTGATCATCGAAACTGAAATCAAGCCGTATGACATTGTCGCAGTCATACCAATCGTCGCCGGCGCAGGCGGCATTGTGACGACATGGGAGAACGGCCCGGCGCAGGAAGGCGGACGCATCATCGTTGCCGGTGACAAGCGCGTCCATCAGGCAGCGCTGGAGATCTTGAGCAGCTAGCTCTATCCGATGTGGCCGACTGTCGCTAGTAACGCGGCGTCCCCGGCACAAAAGCATCGAAGGCCGCCCAGAATTGCGCGCGGTAGTGATCTTGTTCCTGCAGGATCTCGTGCTTGGCGCCAGCGAGGATGAGATGGCGGCCAGCAAGTAAATGTTGCCCAAAGGCTTCAATTGCAGGCGTAGATACGACTTCGTCGCGGCCGGCCGCGACCATCAAAATCGGCTGGCGGATGCTGGCCGAATAGCCCGGTTCGGCGAATAGTTTCATCTGCCGCAGCGCTGCATCGGCCCAGGCCACGGTCGGTGCACCGAGGCCGAGTGCAGGCTCTTGCTCCAGCACTGCGGCGTTGCGCGCATAGCGTACCGGATCCGACGTCAAAACGTTTCCGACGAAATTCTCGGTACCCGTGGCTGCCGAATCGCCAGTCGGAACATACGCACCTCCGCGTCCGATGATCCGCATGAGGCGCGCGAGTGGGCCAGCAACGCTCGTGAGGCGTCCAGTCGGCAGCGCAATCATCGGCGCCGTTAACACCATGCGCTCGAACCAGCGGCTGCCGTCATGACATGCGCGGATCACGACTGCGCCGCCCATCGAATGAGCAAGCGCAAAAAAAGGTGGCGGACAATCGGGCAGCACCACCTGCTCCATCATGGCTTCGAGATCGGTGATGTAGTTCGCAAAGTTTCGTACGTACCCCTTGTGGCGATCGGATAAGGCGCGATCCGAAAACCCCTGCCCGCGCCAGTCGAAGGTCGCCACTGCAAAGCCGCGCGCGCGCAGATCGCGAACGGTCTCGAAATATTTCTCGATGAATTCTGCGCGGCCCTGCAAGACCACCACAGTGCCCTTGCGGCCAGGCGGCGGTGCCCAGCGTGCGAAACGCAGGCCCACCCCGTCGGTGGTCTTGATCGCACCGGCGACCATATCGTCTGGCACCGGGTTGGCAGGAATGGAGACGAGTTTCATGAGGCCGGAAGGGTGAGCGGTGCGTGGAGTGTCGGGCTTATAGCAGGGTGGCAAGCATGCTCAATCCGCGCCCGAAGAGTCGCAAAAATATAAATAATTTCAATATCTTATTGACGGGCGCGGCGGGTCTTGCAGGCCCAAAAGTCGCTACCATATCAAGCCTGCGCAGGCCTTACGGCTGCGCACGGTTAGGTCTGGCCATTCGGCGGACCACCGCATGTCGCTCAACAAGGAGGATATGCCATGCGAACTTTCGATCTTGCTCCCCTTTACCGTTCCACCGTCGGATTTGACCGGCTGTTTTCAATGCTGGATGGATTCGAATCCGCTCCGGGCTACCCGCCCTACAATATCGAGCGTACCGGTGAGAACGACTACCGTGTCACTGTAGCGGTCGCCGGATTCGGCGACAACGAACTCTCGATCGAGGCGAAAGAGAACACGCTGACGATCAAAGGCTCCAAGCAGGTCAAGGAAGAGCAGAACGGCGAGGTGCTCTATCAGGGCATCGCCGCACGCGCTTTCGAGCGGGTCTTCCAGCTTGCCGACCACGTCCAGGTCAAGAACGCGAGCCTCGAGAACGGATTGCTGCACGTTGATCTCGTGCGAGAAATCCCTGAGGCCAAGAAACCGCGCCAGATCCCGATCGGCAACGGCCAAGCCCAGGCCAAGGTTGTCGAGGCCAAAGCGGCCTGACGAAGGGCTGATTTTGAGACGGCAGCGCCCCGGAACTCCGGGGCGCTTTCGTTTGCTCGGAGCCTTTTGGTGCGCGCCTGGCGCAATGGCATTGCGCGAATAGCGCGTCCGTGGTCCTGTTCTTGCTTGGTTTGGGAGGCCCGCCGCAACAAACGCCAAGGTTCCACCCATTCCGGCGTGGACCAGCCTTGTGTGGCGAGGCAAAATTTGGCATGGTCTATTAGGACAGTATTACTGTCCTAATAGTGGTGGCCTCGGTGGCGGCCTTTAAAGGCGAGGCAGACATCGTGGCGCCCAGCGGGAGCGGCCACGAGCGGCGACAAGCCGGACAAGGTTGCCCTTCTTGAGATCAGTTACGCGTTGACCGCGAGCGTCATGGCCTCGCGGACGTGGTGGGTACGCCGGAGCATGACTTGCGCCGGCGAGGCAGGATGAGATGAGCGAGGAGCAGCACAGCGCAGGACTAGCCGGACGCGGTTCAACCGCCGATCCAGGCATGCCGCTCGCGCAGGGTCTCTACGATCCAGCGCTCGATAAGGATTCCTGTGGCGTCGGTTTCATTGCCGACATCAAAGGCCGCAAGTCACATCAGATCGTCGAAGATGGATTGCGCATTCTCTGCAATCTGGAGCATCGCGGCGCGGTTGGTGCTGACCCGCGCATGGGCGACGGCGCCGGAATCCTCGTGCAGATCCCGCACAAGTTCTTCGTGAAGAAAACAGCAGAGCTTGGTTTCAAATTACCGAAGGCAGGCGAGTATGCCGTCGGCTATCTTTTCATGCCGATGGATCCAAACTGGCGGCAGATTGTTCGCGATATCTACGCCGAGGTCATCGCGCGCGAAGGGCTGACCTTGCTCGGCTGGCGCGATGTGCCAACCGACAATTCGACGCTCGGTGAATCGGTGAAGCCAACCGAACCGAAGCACATGCAAGTGTTCATCGGCCGGGGCAAGAAGAAGTTCTCAGAGGATGAGTTTGAGCGCAGGCTTTACATCCTGCGCAAGTCGATCTCCAACGCGATCTATCGCCGTCGTGAACGGCGCACAGCGGGTTATTACCCGGTGTCGGTCTCCTGCCGCACTGTGATCTACAAGGGTATGTTCCTGGCCGATCAACTCGGTACGTATTACCCCGACCTGCACGATCCGGATTTCGAGAGCGCGCTTGCGCTGGTGCACCAGCGCTTTTCAACCAATACGTTCCCGACCTGGTCGCTGGCCCATCCCTATCGCTACATCGCGCACAATGGCGAGATCAACACGCTGCGCGGCAACGTGAACTGGATGGCGGCGCGTCAGGCTTCAGTGTCCTCACCGCTGTTCGGCAAAGACATCAACAAGCTTTGGCCGATTTCGTACGAGGGCCAGTCCGACACCGCCTGCTTCGACAATGCGCTCGAATTCCTCACGCAAGGCGGCTACCCGCTCGCCCACGCGATGATGATGATGATTCCCGAAGCATGGGCGGGCAACCCGCTCATGGACGAGGAGCGTCGCGCCTTCTACGAATACAATGCGGCGCTGATGGAACCGTGGGACGGCCCGGCGGCAATTGCCTTTACCAACGGCCGTCAGATCGGCGCCACCCTCGACCGGAATGGGTTGCGGCCTGCGCGCTATCTGCTCACGCGCGATGACCGGATCGTCATGGCGTCTGAGATGGGCGTGCTGCCAATTCCTGAAAAGGACATCATCAAGAAGTGGCGCCTGCAGCCCGGCAAGATGCTGCTCGTTGACCTCGACGAAGGCCGGCTCATTCCCGATGAGGAATTGAAAGCCACACTTGCCAAGAGCCATCCCTACAAGGAATGGCTTGGCAACACGCAGATTGTGCTAGAGGAACTGCCCGACACCGCCAACGAAGCGCCGATCTCAAATCTCTCGCTGCTCGATCGCCAGCAGGCGTTCGGATACACCCAGGAAGACCTGAAATTCCTGATGACCCCGATGGCGACCACCGGGGAGGAAGCAGTCGGCTCGATGGGCAATGACACGCCGATCTCGGCGCTGTCAGACAAGCCGAAATCGCTGTTCACCTATTTCAAGCAGAACTTCGCGCAGGTCACCAACCCGCCGATCGATCCGATCCGCGAGGAATTGGTGATGAGCCTCGTTTCGATTATCGGCCCGCGGCCCAACCTATTCGATCTCGAGGGCATGTCGAAAACCAAGCGCCTCGAAGTGCGCCAGCCGATCCTCACAAATGAGGACCTGGAGAAGATCCGCTCAATCTCGGAGATGAGCGGCGACCATTTCAAGTCGCGCACCTTCGACATTGCCTTCCCCGCCGAGCACGGCGCCGACGGCATGGGGTGGGCGCTTGATGAGTTGTGCGAGCGCGCTGAAGAGGAAGTCCGCAACGGCTGCAACATCATCATCCTGTCGGACCGCAAGGCTGGGGCGGACCGTATTGCGATTCCGGCGCTGCTTGCCTGCGCCGCCGTGCATCATCATTTGATCCGGAACGGACTGCGCACCTCGGTCGGCATGGTCTTGGAGACAGGCGAGCCGCGCGAGGTACACCATTTCGCTTGTTTGGCTGGCTACGGCGCGGAAGCGATCAACCCGTATCTCGCCTTTGAGACGCTGATCGCCATGAAGGACGATCTGCCGCAGAAGCTCGAAGAAAAAGAGATCATCAAGCGCTACATAAAGTCGATCGACAAAGGCCTGCTCAAGGTGATGTCCAAGATGGGCATCTCGACCTATCAGTCCTATTGCGGCGCACAGATCTTTGACGCGGTCGGCTTGCGGCAGGACTTCGTCGACAAATATTTCACCGGCACACACACGCGTATCGAGGGCGTCGGCCTCGCCGAGATCGCG
This sequence comes from Pseudolabrys sp., assembly GCA_041500065.1. Lineage (GTDB taxonomy): Bacteria > Pseudomonadota > Alphaproteobacteria > Rhizobiales > Xanthobacteraceae > Pseudolabrys. The sequence continues at coordinate 3,768 of JBGQLL010000026.1, read as the reverse complement.
GAAGAGGCCGTGCGTCGTCACCGTGACGCGTTCAGCGACTCTCCGATCTATCGCTCAATGCTCGACGTCGGGGGCGACTATGCGGTGCGCGTACGCGGCGAAGACCATGTCTGGACTGCCGAGACGGTATCGCGATTGCAGCACGCCGTGCGTGGAAACTCGCAAGAGCACTATCGTGCCTTCGCACAGATCGTAAACGAGCAGAACCAGCGGTTGCTGACCATCCGTGGCATGTTCCGGCTGAAGGAAGCCGAGGAAGATGGACGCAAGCCGGTCGCGCTGGAAGAGGTCGAGCCTGCAAAGAACATTGTCCGGCGCTTTTCCACCGGCGCCATGTCTTTTGGCTCGATCTCGCGCGAGGCACACACCACGCTCGCCATCGCCATGAACCGCATCGGCGGCAAGTCGAACACCGGCGAAGGCGGCGAGGAATCCGACCGCTTTAAGCCTCTGCCGAATGGCGACTCCATGCGGTCGGCGATCAAGCAGGTCGCCTCCGGACGCTTTGGCGTCACCGCTGAATATCTCGTCAATTCGGACATGATGCAGATCAAGATGGCACAGGGGGCCAAGCCTGGCGAAGGCGGCCAGCTCCCCGGGCACAAGGTCGATAAGATTATCGCCAAGGTGCGCCATTCGACGCCCGGCGTTGGCCTGATCTCGCCGCCGCCACATCATGACATCTACTCGATCGAGGACCTGGCGCAGCTCATCTTCGACCTCAAGAACGTCAACCCGGCCGGCGACGTCTCCGTGAAACTCGTCTCGGAAGTCGGCGTTGGGACCGTTGCTGCCGGTGTTTCAAAAGCGCGCGCCGATCACGTCACCATCGCCGGCTTCGAGGGCGGCACAGGTGCCAGCCCGCTCACCTCTATCAAGCATGCTGGCAGCCCGTGGGAAATCGGCCTCGCCGAGACGCATCAGACGCTCGTGATCAATCGTCTGCGCGGCCGCATCTCGGTGCAGGTCGATGGCGGCATCCGCACTGGCCGCGACGTTGTGGTGGGCGCGTTACTCGGCGCCGACGAATTTGGCTTTGCCACCGCACCGCTGATCGCTGCCGGCTGCATCATGATGCGCAAGTGCCATTTGAACACCTGCCCGGTCGGCGTCGCCACCCAGGACCCGGTGCTGCGCAAGCGCTTCAAGGGCCAGCCTGAGCACGTCATCAACTATTTCTTCTTTGTTGCCGAGGAAGTTCGCGAACTGATGGCCGCACTCGGATTCCGGACCTTTGACGAGATGGTCGGGCAGATGCAGATGCTCGATCGCCGCAAGCTGGTGGAGCATTGGAAGGCCAAGGGCCTCGACTTTTCCAAGCTGTTCACGAAGCCGCCGGCGGCCAAGGGCACCGCCATCTACAAGTGCGAGCCGCAGGATCACAAGATCAAGGATATCCTCGACCGCAAGCTGATTGCGGAATCACAGGCCGCCCTCGACCGCGGCGCGCCGGTGCGCCTGCAGTCCGTGATCCACAATACCGATCGTGCCTGTGGAGGCATGCTCTCTGGCGAAGTGGCGAAACGCTACGGCCATGAAGGTTTGCCTGACGACACCATTCATGTTCGCTTCAACGGTACTGCCGGGCAAAGCTTCGGCGCCTGGCTCGCGCGCGGCATCACCTTCGAGCTGGACGGTGACGCCAATGACTATGTCGGCAAGGGCCTGTCGGGCGGCCGTTTGATCATTCGGCCGCCGGCCGATTCCGGGATTGTGCCCGAGGAATCGATCATCGTCGGCAATACCGTGCTGTACGGCGCGATCCAGGGCGAGTGCTATTTCCGCGGCGTAGCGGGCGAGCGCTTCGCCGTGCGCAACTCGGGTGCGATCGCCGTGATCGAAGGTGCGGGTGACCACTGCTGCGAATACATGACGGGCGGCGTTGTGGTTGTGCTCGGACGCACCGGACGCAATTTCGCCGCCGGCATGTCGGGTGGCATCGCTTACGTGCTGGATGAAGACAGTACGTTCAAATCCCGTTGCAACATGGCAATGGTCGAGCTCGAGCCCATTCCGGAGGAAGAGCAAGTCGCCGAGCGGGAGTTCGGCCACTACAACGATCTCGAAAGCCATGGGCGCGTTGATGTGATGTCGGACCTGACCAGCAAGGATGCCGAGCGGCTCCATCTGTTGATCTCCAATCACGCGCGCTACACCGGCTCCAAGCGCGCGGCCGAGATTCTTGCCAACTGGGATCGCTACCGCCCGCAGTTCCGTAAAGTGATGCCGGTTGAATACCGCCGCGCGCTCGCTGAGATGGCAAAGGAGAAGGCCGCCACGATGCAGGCTGCGGAATAGGTATGGGTAAGGTCACCGGGTTTCTGGAAATCGAGCGCGAGGATCGCGACTACCAACCGGTCGCGGAGCGCGTAAAGCATTGGCATGAATTCGTTCTGCCGCTTCCAGAAAAGGAAATCCGCGAGCAGGCGGCGCGCTGCATGGATTGCGGTGTGCCCTATTGCCACGGCACAAGCCGCATCACGGGCGCACCCACCGGCTGCCCGGTCAACAATCAGATTCCGGACTGGAACGACCTGGTCTATCGCGGAAATTGGGATGAAGCCGCGCGCAATCTCCATTCGACCAACAATTTTCCGGAGTTTACAGGACGCGTTTGTCCCGCGCCGTGTGAGGCTTCTTGCACGCTCAACATCGACGAGAACCCGGTCACGATCAAAACAATTGAGTGCGAGATTGCGGACCGAGCGATTGCGCAGGGCCTCAAGCCCGATAAACCGCAGCGCAAGACCGGCAAGAAGGTAGCGATCGTCGGCTCCGGCCCCGCGGGTCTTGCTTGTGCTCAACAGCTCGCCCGTGCGGGCCATGAGGTGCACGTCTACGAACGCTGGGCCAAGGCGGGCGGTTTGCTGCGCTACGGCATCCCGGATTTCAAGATGGAAAAGATCCACGTCGACCGCCGCGTCGACCAGATGCAGGCTGAAGGCGTTGTCTTCCATTACAACGCCGATGTCGGGGTCAATGTCCCGGCGGACAAGCTAGTCAAAGAACACGACGCAGTGGTGCTGACGGGGGGCAGCGAAAAGCCGCGGGACCTGCCTATCCCAGGCCGCGAGCTCAAAGGCATCCATTTCGCTATGGATTTTCTGCCGCAACAGAACCGCCGCGTGAGCAACGAGCCTCAAGTCGACGCCGAACCGATCCTTGCGAAGGGTAAGAAAGTCGTCGTCATCGGTGGTGGCGACACCGGTTCGGATTGCATTGGCACATCGATCCGTCAGGGGGCAACATCGGTTACCAACTTCGAGATTATGACGCAGCCGCCCGAGCACGAGAACAAGATGCTGACGTGGCCGGATTGGCCGCTGAAGCTGCGGATCTCCTCAAGTCACGAAGAAGGTGTCGCCCGTGAATTTGCGGTGCTCACGCAAAAATTCACCGGCGAAAATGGACACGTGAAAAAGCTCCATTGCATGCACGTGGATGCGAAGTTCAAACCGGTGCCCGGGACCGAGTTCGAGATCGAGGCCGATCTGGTCTTGCTCGCCATGGGCTTTGTGCATCCTGTGCACGAAGGAATGCTCAAGGCATTGGGCGTAGCGCTCGATCAGCGCGGCAATGTGTCGGCAGACACGAACGCGTATCAGACGTCGCTGCCGAAGGTGTTCACCGCTGGCGATATGCGCCGCGGGCAGTCGCTGGTCGTCTGGGCGATCCGCGAAGGCCGTCAGGCGGCGCACGCGGTCGATAAATTTCTGATGGGCTCGACCCTTCTGCCGCGCTGACGTTTTACGTCGCGCATAGAGCGCT
>JBGQLL010000025.1:0-21440 GCA_041500065.1 Pseudolabrys sp. | reverse complement strand
GCCGTCTTATTGCGAAGCGGCGCAGAGCCGCAGGCCCAATCGGGCGCCCGACCAACAATGTTCCGGCCGGCCTTTTGCGTTCGTGGTGCACGGACTCTGGCCGCAATACGAGCGGGGTTTTCCATCTTATTGCCAGGTGCCTGCGCCGCGGCTAAATCGCGCGATCGTCGGAAGTATGCTTGATCTCATGCCGAGCCCACACCTGATCTTCCATGAGTGGGATCAGCATGGGACGTGTTCCGGCCTTCCGCCGCACGGCTACTTCGAGACCGTACGCAAGGCTCGGTCGACGGTGAAGATTCCGTCTGAATACTTGGATCTCAACAGGCCGATCACTGTAACCTCCCGCGAGGTGGCTGAAGCCTTCGTCAAGGCCAATCCGGGACTTTCACAGAGAGCGATGGCCGTTTCCTGCGACCGGAGAAGGCTGACTGAAGTGCGCGTGTGCCTCGGCAAGGATCTTTCTTTCCACGATTGCCCCGAAATTGCGCGCCGCACCTGTCGTCTCGGCGAAATTGCGATGCCGGCAATTCGCGGCAGATGACCGAGCCCGGCATCAGACGTCGGCCAACCAACGTTGTGGCATTAACCCGGCAAATGGGCTGATAACGGGCCACTGTGCGGAGCTGGCAAGACCCGTCGTGAATTACCACCATGAATTCCATGCCGGCAATTTCGCCGATGTATTCAAGCATGTCGTGCTTTGCCGCATCTTGGACTATTTGCGCGGTAAACCGGCTGCGTTTCGAGTGATCGACACCCATGCCGGTGCCGGTCTCTATGATCTCACCGGCGAAAAAGCGGTGCGCGGGGGCGAATGGCCGAACGGCATCGGCAAGCTTATGGCGACGCAAACATCGGAAGCAGTTGCAGTGCTGCTTTCTTCGTATCTTGAGGTCATCCATGCCCTGAACGAACGCGATCGGCTTCGCGTCTATCCCGGTTCACCCGCGCTCGTGCGCGCGTGGCTGCGTCCGCAGGACCGGCTCATTGCCTGTGAGCTTGAGCCCAGGACGGCAGCTGCTCTGGCCCGGAATATGCGCGGTGATGTCCGCATCAAGACTCTGACGATCGATGGATGGACCGCAATGAATGCCTACGTGCCCCCAAAAGAGCGCCGCGGTTTGGTTTTGGTCGACCCGCCGTTCGAGGCGGAAGACGACTTCTCACGCCTTGTCAGCAGCTTGATGGCGGCGCACCGGAAATGGGCGGGCGGCATTTATGCCCTCTGGTATCCGATAAAAGGACGCCGCGGGCCGGATGCCCTTGCCAAACGACTACGCCGGCTGGCGCTTCCCAAGGTCCTCCGGGCCGAGCTCCTGGTGGCTCCTCTCAGCGATCCAACGCGGCTCAACGGTGCCGGAATGGTCGTGGTCAATCCACCCTGGACGCTGGAAAACGAGCTTTGTACCCTCCTGCCGGCCCTCGCCAGCATCCTTGGCCGTGAGGGCAAAGGCCGATTTCAGCTCGACTGGCTTGGCGAGCCTGGGTCCCGCAGCTCCCAATGACCTCTTTCCACAGGGCCGCAGTTGGTGTGTAGTTCCGCACTGGCAGTGACGTTCCGCCTCCTGTGGGGGCCGGCGGAGTTGACTGAGGCCTTATGTGGCCGACGCTTTCCCCGATTGTGAATGTCCAGCCGAGCCGTCGTGCGTGGGGCCGGCGGCGGAGCAGTGGGGGAGAGGAGTTTTCCCGATGGCGCAAACGGGTGTCGTGAAATTCTTCAACGGCGAGCGGGGCTACGGCTTCATTAAACCTGATGACGGCGGGCGTGATGTGTTCGTTCACATTACCGCGGTGGAACAAGCCGGACTCAAAGGATTGAACGAGGGGCAACGGATCAGCTTCGACGTCGAACCGGACAAAAAGGGCAAAGGCCCAAAAGCCGTGAACTTGGTCGTGACGGGCTAGGTTGATGAAAATCGCGTGCCGCCGGTACGCGCCAATATTTCGACCCAAACCTCACCGCCCGCGGGGCAGCGCCCCGCTTCCGCGGTTGCGATTTGATTTTGTTTTTGCAAGTTGCATCCACGCAAAAGCCCCGGAGCGCGCTCCGGGGCTTCGCTGATATTTCGTTCGTGACGGATCAGAAACGATAGTTGATGCCGCCGCGCACGATATTCGTATGGAAGTCGACATTGGTCGACAGTGCGCAGCTTCCACCCGAGCAATTGCTGTTGCCAAGATCGACGTAGAGATATTCGACCTTCGCCGTCCACGGACCGGCAATCGCTGCTTCGACGCCGCCGCCGAGAGTCCAACCGGCGTTGGTGTCGCTCGAACTGCCGAAGCCAGCCACTGATCCCTTGACGTCGCCGAAGGCGACGCCACCGGTCACGTAGGGCAAGAAGCGATCAAACGCGTAGCCGATACGGATACGTCCGGTGCCGAGCCAGTCGTTTCGGGTTTCGCAGGACGTTCCGACGCAGATGCCGGATGACGCGCTGCCACGGATGTCGCTCCAATCAATGTCACCCTCGAGCCCGAAGACCCACTGGCTTAGTTGCCAGTTGTAGCCGATCGTGCCGCCGACGAGGCCGCCGGAGACATCAAACCCGCCGCTTGAGCCTGCCGCGTTCGTCCACTCCGAACGGCCCCAGCCGCCGCCGCCGTTGATACCGACGTAGAAGCCGGTCCAGTTATAGGGAGCGTAATAGGCCGGCGCATTCATCGGCATCGCTTGACGCCGCGCGATGTCCGCCGCATTGGCCGCCCCCAACATCGTCATCGTGGCCAGCGCAGCGACGCCCGCCAAAAACAAACGCTTCATTTCAAAACCTCCGTCACACTACTCACCCACCTGGGCATTGATGCCGGAAAACTATTCAGAAATGCTTTCAGAGCTGGTGCGCCAAAGTCACACTCGACGACAAGTTTCGAATTGTGTTGTCAAACTTTAAACGACGAAATGACGGGTTGCTGCCGCGAACTCATCGGCGCTCATCGCAAACACGGTGAATGAATACTTAAGAAAAAAATTCGTGCGGAATTTTTACGTTGGAATGCTTGATACATGGAACTTACAAATGAAAAACCCCGGACAAAAATGCCGGGGCTTTTCAGGTCGCGCGTGAGAGCGTCAGAAGTGATAATTCACGCCGAGGCGAAGATAGCTTGCCTGCAGTCCATTATCGACACCGGTGATCGTATAGGCGCGGGTGCCGAGATCCATGTAAAGGTACTCGACCTTAGCTGACCAATTCGGTGTGAAGCCGACCTCCATGCCGAGGCCGCCCGTCCAACCAACAAGAGTCTTGTTTTCTTCAAGGCTGCCGAGCTGCGCGTCGAGGTTGCCATAAGCGAGACCCAAGGTGCCGTACAGCAACACATTGTTGATCGCATAACCTGCGCGGCCGCGCACAGTACCAAACCAAGGATTGGAAAATTTGTAGGGAGCGAAGGTGTCGTCGGCTGCGCTGGCCTGGATGTCAGCTTCGGCGCCGAACACGAATTGTCCGATCTGCCAATTATATCCGATTTGACCACCACCCGCGATGCCGCTCGGATCGATGCTGCTGTTGGTAACCTTGCCCCACTCGTAGCCGAGATTAAGACCGGCGTAGAATCCGCTCCAGTTGTACACGGCGGGGGGTTGGTAATAGTAAGGCGCCGGGCCACGCGGCAGATCGGCGGCTCCGGCCGCACCTGCGGCGGCCGTTGCGGTTGCCACAGAGATCGCCAGGATCTTCTTCTTCATCTTACCCTCCACTCAACTTCGCTCCTCTTGCGTGACGTGGATGCGCAAAACATGGAGCAGATGCGCCGGTGCATCGTCGAAATTTCGATATTTTCGTGGAGGATTTATCGGGCCTTTTAAGTTAAACGGTTATGAATTGCTAAGGATCGGTGGCCGGTATCCCTAAAGAACCCTTATTTTTACGGACTTTTCTTCGCTTTCATTTACCATGTGCGCTCAGGCCGCATTTACTATAACGGCAAGGCCGCGTGTGCCGGCGCACTGGCAGCACGGGGCACCAGCACGTAAGAGGAGCCGCACGGATTTTTCAGGATGGCGGACGACATCATAAAGAACGCGCCGCGCGCGGCGCTAATTACTGGCGCGGGCCGCCGCATTGGCGCGGCCATCGCGCTTGCCCTGGCGCGGGCGGGCTACGCGGTCGTACTGCACGCGAATAATTCACGCGAGGATGCAGAGAGATTAGCGGCCGATGTCACAGGAGCCGGCGGACGTGCCAGCGTTGTGCTTGCTGACCTCGCCGACCATGAGGCGGTGCGCGGGCTCGTGCCCGCGGCGGCGGCTTTCGGCCAGTTGAGTCTGCTGGTCAACAATGCCGGTGAATTTGAACCTGATGATATCGAAACCCTTTCGCACGCACGCTTCCAGCGTGCTGTTGCCGTGAACCTGGCGGCGCCACTGTTTCTTTCGCAGGCTTTTGCCTCGCAAGCGCCCGCCGGTGCTGACGCCTCAATTGTCAATATTCTCGACCAGCGCGTGCTGAGGCCAAACCCCCGCTTTTTCTCCTATACATTGAGCAAGAGTGCGCTCTACACCGCCACCAACACGCTGGCGCAGGCGTTGGCGCCGAAGCTTCGGGTCAATGCGGTCGCGCCAGGACCCACGCTGCCGAGCGCGCGCCAGACCGAGGAGCAATTCGCCGCACAAGCAGAAAACTTGCCGCTTCAGCGCGGGCCTCGGCCCGACGACATCGCGGCCGCCGTGCTCTACCTTGCGCAGGCAAAAAGCGTCACAGGTGTCACGCTTCCTGTCGACGGTGGACAGCATCTGTCCTGGCGTACTGCCGACAGCGAGGTCGTGGAATAGCGTAGTTTACGCACTATCTTCTATTCATGAACGGCACCAACAAAGATATCGATCCGGCAAGCGAACTGCGCGAGGAGGACGAAGAGTCTTCTCTGCCGGAGCCAGAGCTTGAAAGCGTTTCGACCGGCACACTTGCCGCGGGCCGTGCGGCGATCATGCGCTTCGCCAAGTTGGCGCCGTCGGCTGCCGGTGTGTACCGAATGATCGACGCGCAAGGCGATGTGCTCTACGTCGGCAAAGCCAAGAACATCAAGAAGCGGGTGACGGCTTATGCGCGGCCAACCGGCCATGACAGCCGCATCGCGCGCATGATCGCGGCGACGGTGGCATTAGAATTCGTTACAACCAAAACGGAAACCGAAGCGCTGCTGCTCGAAGCCAATCTGATCAAGCGCCTGCGGCCGCGATTCAATGTGCTGTTACGCGACGACAAGTCGTTTCCGTATATTCTGATCACATCCGACCACTGGGCACCACAAATCCTGAAGCATCGTGGCGCTCGCACGCGGCCAGGGCGTTACTACGGGCCATTCGCCTCGGCGGGTGCGGTCAACCGGACGATCAATGCGCTGGAGCGCGCCTTCTTGTTGCGTTCATGTTCGGATTCATATTTTGAGGCGCGGACGCGGCCGTGCCTACTTTATCAGATCAAGCGCTGTTCGGCGCCTTGCACGCGTGAGATCGATTTCGCCGGCTATACCGAGCTTGTGCGCGAAGCCAACGAATTCCTTTCCGGACGCAGTCAGTCGGTGCAGGGAGAGCTGGCGGGCGAAATGGATAAGGCTTCAGCCGCGCTGGATTTTGAACGTGCTGCAATATATCGGGACCGGTTGTCGGCGCTGTCTGCGATCCAGTCGCACCAAGGGATCAATCCGCGCGGGATAGAAGAGGCCGACGTTTTCGCCGTGTATCAGGCCGGCGGTTACTCCTGCGTGGAAGTCTTCTTCTTCCGTACCGGGCAAAACTGGGGCAACCGTGCCTACTTTCCAAAAGCAGATCGCGTGATCGGGCCCGGCGAAGTTCTCAGCGCTTTCCTCGCGCAGTTCTATGACGACAAGCCGCCGCCGCGTTGTGTCCTGGTGTCGCACGATTTTGATGAACGCCAACTTTTGGCGGAGGCGCTCACCACAAAAAGCGGACGCAAGGTCGAGGTTAGCGCGCCACAGCGCGGCGAGCGCAAAGAACTAGTCCAACACGCGATGGTCAATGCGCGCGAAGCGCTGGCACGCAAACTTGCCGACACGTCTTCGCAGCAGAAATTGCTTGCCGCCCTGACCGAAACCTTCTCGCTACCGCGTACGCCGCGCCGCATCGAAGTCTATGACAATAGCCATATTGGAGGCAGCAACGCGGTTGGCGCCATGATCGTCGCCGGTCCGGATGGTTTCCGCAAAAACCAGTACCGCAAGTTCAATATCCGCTCGACCGAGCTCTCTCCCGGGGATGACTACGGAATGATGCGTGAGGTGCTACAGCGACGGTTCAAACGGCTGCTGGAGGAAAGTCCACGCGGGACAGTGAGCGGCATCCTTGCTGAAACTTTCAAGGATAGCGATGAAGATCAGCCTTGGCCTGACCTGGTGCTCATTGATGGTGGACAGGGTCAACTCACGGCTGCGCAAGAGATGCTGGGCTCGCTTGGGGTCACCGATGTGCCGCTCGTTGCCATCGCCAAAGGACCCGACCGCGATGCTGGGCGAGAAACCTTCTTCATGGCTGGCCGCGACCCATTCAAGCTGCCGCCGCGAGATCCCTTGCTTTATTTCATCGAGAGGCTGCGCGATGAAGCCCATCGCTTTGCCGTCGGCTCGCACCGAGTCCGCCGCAAGAAAGATATTCGCGAGGCCGGGTTGCAGGAAATCCCTGGGATTGGCCCAACCCGCAAGCGGGCATTACTTCGCCATTTTGGCACTGTGAAAGCGATAGAGCGAGCGAGTCTACCCGATCTTGCGCAGGTCCCCGGAATTAATGCAGAGACTGCACGAAAGATATATGAGTTCTTCCACGAGTCAGCGGCTCACTAGACGGGAAGCGATAATGATCATTCAGCGGCAGGAAGATGTCACCACGGTTGTTACGGAAGCCTTCAAAAACACCCAACCTCCGCGCTTACGGGAAATCCTCATATCGCTTGTGACTCACCTGCACGCGTTCGCGCGCGATGTACACCTCACCGAGGAGGAGTTCGAGAAGGCAGTGCAGTATGTCGTCAGGCTCGGACAGAAGACCGACGACAAGCACAATGAAGTCGTACTGATGTCAGGCTCGCTGGGTTTCTCCACGCTGATCTGCCTTCTCAACAACGGCAACAAAGGACAGACCGAGACCACAGCCAATTTGCTTGGGCCATTTTGGCGCATGAATTCGCCGCGCACTGAAAACGGCGCCTCAATAGTGCGCTCGCCGACACCCGGACCCACGCTTTTCGTCAATTGCTGGGTCAAAGACCAGACGGGCAAACCGATCGTCGGCGCCGAAGTCGACATCTGGCATTCATCGCCGGAAGGGTTTTATGAACAGCAAGATCCCAAGCAGGCGCCAATGAATCTACGGGGAAAGTTTATGACAGACACGCAGGGCCATTTCGGCTTCCGCAGCGTGAAACCGGCCGGCTACCCGATTCCCGTCGACGGGCCGGTTGGGGATCTCGTACGCGCCACCGGCAGACATAACTACCGCCCGGCTCATTTGCACTTCCTGATCTTAAAGGAAGGCTTCAAGACGCTGATCTCGCAGATCTATGTCAATGATGACGAAAAACTTGAAACCGACGTGCAGTTCGGCGTGACTCGCGCACTGGTGGGGAACTATGTGCGGCACGATGGGCCGGCGCCGGCGAGCGACGTAAAAGGCGAATGGTATTCCCTCGATCAGACTTTTGTGATGGAGCCGGGTAAAAGCCGCCTGCCCAAGCCGCCAATTCAATAAAGATTGTGCAGTCAACGGGGGATTCAAGCGCGGCGACCGGTTGACCTGACCGCAGCACGGGTGTTCCTTTCCCGCATGAATGCCATCAGTTCCCGGCCGCTGCCGGCGCGCCCTCTCGCGCTGCCGAACCTGCTGACCTATGCGCGCATCGCCGCGGTACCAGTGGTGGTCGCGCTGATGTTTTGGCAGAGCATTTTTGACGGGCCTTTGTGGCTACGATGGGTGGCGCTGGCGTTTTTCATATCGGCCGGCGTTACCGACATTCTGGACGGCTATCTCGCCCGCACTTGGGGGCAGCAGTCCTCGCTCGGGCGCATGCTCGATCCGATCGCCGACAAATTGCTGGTAGCATCCTGCTTGCTGATGCTGGCAGCAGAGGAAACCATCCGCGGCTGGAGCCTGCTGGCGGCGGTGGTCATACTCTGCCGCGAGATCCTAGTGTCAGGTTTGCGCGAATATCTCGCTGAGCTGCGCGTCGGCGTTCCGGTAACGCGGCTCGCCAAATGGAAGACGACCGGGCAAATGGTTGCGGTTGGATTCCTGATCGCGGGTGAGGCCGGCGATCGGATTATCTCGGCAGTCACCAAGATCGGCGCTCCAGTGGTCACCGAGATCGGCATTACACTGCTATGGCTGTCGGCAATCCTCACACTCTATACCGGCTGGGACTACATGCGTGCCGGCTTGCGCTATATGATTGATGAATGAATTTGAAACTTCGCTATTTCGCCTGGGTGCGCGAGCGTGTCGGCAAGCCTGAGGAAACTGTCGAGGTTCCGCCGGACATCGCCACTGTCGGTGAGCTGATGACCTGGCTTGCCTCGCGCGGCGAAGAGTATGCTCACGCATTCAAAAACGCGAAGATAATCCGCGCTGCCATTGATCAGAAGCACGTGCGCGCCGATGCCGTGATCAAAGGTGCCGGCGAAATCGCGTTCTTCCCGCCCATGACAGGCGGATAGCCTCGCCGTCGGCGACGCGCTACATTGAGTGCATGAAAGTGACGGTACGCTTGCAGCGCGAGCCATTTGACGCCGCCGTGGAAGCGGCAAAGCTCGCGCATGGCCGGCCCGATATCGGTGCGCTGGTCACGTTTACCGGAGTTTGCCGCGGTTCCGAGGATGGTGAGCCGATCGCAGCGCTCACGCTCGAGCACTATCCCGGCATGGCCGAATCCGAAATCGGGCGGCATGTCGCGGAAGCCAGCAAACGATGGCCGCTCCTGGGTGTCACAGTCGTTCATCGATATGGTCGCATCGAACCCGGCGAAAATATCGTGCTGGTGGTGACGGCATCGTCTCATCGCCAGGCGGCGTTTGCGGCAGCCGAATTTCTGATGGACTATCTGAAAACGCACGCGCCGTTTTGGAAACAGGTCGACAAGGCAGACGGGAAATCTTGGGTCGACGCCAAGGCCATCGATGACACAGCAGCCGGGCGCTGGTCAGCCCCGCGCGGCGGACATGAAGCTGCAGAATGAACGCACGCTCGGCGTCTGCTGGAGGTAAAATGGTTCCAGTTGTGGTCGCGGCAGTCGCGTTTGTTGCGCTCGGCGTCCGGCCAGCGTTCTCTGCCGAAGTGACTTACTTCGACGTGCCGCGCGGGGCGCATCCGCACGACGTGGCGCCTGCGCCCGACGGCAGTGTTTGGTACACGGCGCAATCGCAAGGCGCACTCGGTATTCTCAATCCGAAAACCGGACAAGCGACGCAAATTTCGCTCGGGAGAGGCGCCGCGCCACACGGGGTGATCGTCGGTCCTGACCGTGCAGCCTGGATCACGGAAGGCGGGCAAAACGCAATCGCACGTTTCGATCCCGCGACCAAAGCTGTGAAACTGTTTCCGTTGCCAAATGAATTCCCAGCCGCCAATCTCAATACTGCGACCTTCGACCGCAAAGGCATTCTGTGGTTCACCGGCCAGAACGGGGTCTATGGCCGCGTCGATCCGGCGAGTGGGAAAGTCGAAGCCTGGAAGGCACCGAAAGGCACCGGGCCCTACGGCATCACAACGACACCCAATGGCGATGTCTGGTATGCCTCGCTCGCGGGTGACCATATCGCCAAAATCGATACCGTAAGCGGTGATGCACTGATGGTGCCGCCACCTAGGGCCGGCGTTGGGCCTCGACGAATTTGGTCGGATTCCAAGGGCCTCTTGTGGGTGAGCTTCTGGAACAGCGGTGAAATCGGTCGCTACGACCCGCTGAATAAAGCATGGAAAGTTTGGAGTCTGCCCAAGAGTAAGGGCGGGTGCTACGCGATCTACGTCGACAATAAGGACAAAGTCTGGGTGACCGACTTTCTCGCCAACGCCATCCTTCGTTTCGATCCGACAACCGAAACGTTTGAAAGTTTTCCGAGCGACAAGCGCGGCGCCTCCGTACGGCAATTGCTTGGCCGGCCGGGTGAAGTATGGGGTGCGGAATCCGGGATCGATCGGTTAGTCGTAGTCAAGGACTGACGGCAGCACGATGACGAGGTCCTTTGTTAATAGCCCGAACCGCCGAGACATCCTGCGCCTGATCGCTGGGGGCGCGACTTTGACCGCCGGTATTACCCGCGCCTCCGCTACGGAAGCGCGGATCGGCCGCTTGATCGATGAAGCCCACAACAAAGGCTCAATTTCGCAAAGGCTGGATTATATTTCCAGCGCGCTGCGGGGCACGCGCTATCAGGGCTACACGCTCGTCGGGGGACCAAAGCGGCCAGAACAATTTGTGGTGCGCGACGACGCGTTCGACTGTGTGACTTTCTGCGAGATCGTATTGGCGGCCGCAAGAGCAGGCGCCCCTGGAGAGTTCGACGCAAGCCTGCGCGCCATCCGTTATCATAACGGCGTGGTGAGTTGGCGTGAACGCAACCATTATTTTTTCGAATGGGGTCAGCACAACATCGAAAATAATACCTGCCGTCCGGTGAACCTCGACGGATCGATCAAGATCGAAAAGACCGTTTATTGGCACAAAGAACTCGGCAAGCGCCGGTTTTCAATCACCGTAATCCCGCGCGCTGTTTTTTTGGCGAACAAGCGGCAGCTCGCCAAAGGTGACATCATCGGCTTTATCACCCAGCGGCCGGATATGGACTACTTTCATGTCGGCTTCATTGCCTTCGGCCGCGGTGGTGATCTGATGCTGCGGCATGCTTCGCAAAGCAAACGACAGGTCCTTGACGAGCGCATGGACAGTTTCGTGGCGGTGAATCGCGTGCGCTATGTCACGTTGCTGCGGCCGCAAGAGCCGCGCGCAATTGCTACCTACGAATAATCCTAGGCAGCCGCGGCTTTCGGTTTCACTTCGGCCGTATAGTCGTCCATCAGCGTCTTGGTGATGCCACCGGGATTGAAGTTCCAGTGCGCAATCTCCGCGACAGCAGTGACCTCCGCTGCCGAGCCCGTGATGAAGCACTCGGAAAAGCCGGTGAGTTCGTCCGGCATGATGCGGCGTTCGATCACCTCAAGACCGCGCTTGCGTGCCAGGCCGATCACCGTTTGCCGCGTAATTCCGTCGAGGAAACAATCGGCAATTGGCGTGTGAATTTTGCCGTCCTTCACAAAGAAAATATTTGCACCTGTGCATTCGGCGATGCGGCCTTCCCAGTCGAGCATCATGGCGTCGGCGTAACCTTTGCGCTCGGCCCTGTGCTTGGAAACGGTGCAGATCATGTAGAGGCCAGCGGCCTTGGCGAGCGATGGCGCTGTTTTCGGGTCCGGACGGCGATATTCGGCAAGATCGAGTTTGATTCCCTTGAGCCGTTGCTCAGGGTCGAAATAGCTCGGCCATTCCCAGCTGGCTATGGCGAGATGGATCGTGTTGCTTTGTGCCGAAACACCCATCATTTCGGAGCCACGCCAGGCAACTGGCCGGACATAGGCTTCCTTCTTGCCATTCTTGTCGACCACGAGCTTCTTGGCCGCGACGATCTCCGCGACGGAATAGGGAAGTTCAAAGTCGAGAATATTGGCGGAGCGCTTCAGACGCTCGGCATGCTCGGTCGATTTGAAGATTTGGCCACCGTAGGCGCGCTCGCCTTCGAACACACAGCTGGCATAGTGCAGGCCGTGGCTCAGCACATGGAGATTGGCCTCGTTCCACGGCACGAGCTTGCCGTCGTACCAGATGACCCCGTCGAGGCGGTCATAGGATTGAGCAGCCATGGTCTCCTCCTTTGCCATACTGGGGGGCGTCGCCCCTAGTGGCGCATTTTCCGCACCCAGTTCAACACTTTACGTCTCGGGGCAACACCCGGTATGAATGGGACCGAACCGGACCTATCTGGCCGCACCGCGGGCAAAAAAGGACCGTTTTGGTACGATCATTTCGTTCGTAACCGTGTTTTTGTAACATAAAAACAAAATATGTCAACATGGCTGACATAAATCTGACCGATAAAGGGCCCGCCGGCACCAGCGCGGCGGATCATCCGATGGCCGGCGCGACGACAGCTCTATCGACTGAGCCGGTGTGGGACATCATCGAACTGTTGTTCTTTGCCTATCGCGATTTCGTCGGAGACCCGGACGAAGTCTTGCTCAAGCTGGGTTTCGGCCGCGCCCATCACCGGGTGCTGCATTTCGTCAATCGCAATCCGGGCATAAAGGTTGCTGACTTGCTTGAGATCCTCAACATCACCAAGCAATCGCTCGGCCGTGTGCTCAAGCAATTGGTCGATCAAGGCTACGTTTCGCAGAAGGAGGGCGCACAGGACCGTCGCCAACGCCTTTTGTATGTGACCCCGAAAGGCGAAACGTTGGCTCTTAAGCTCGCCAATTTGCAGACGCAAAGGATCAACCGTGCGTTCGGAGAGCTCGGCCCCAATGCACACGAGGCGGCTCGGCGCTTTCTCACCTCCATGATCGATAGCGACAACCGCGATGGAGTGCTCCACTTGATTGCGCGCGCGGACCGTTCGAAATCGCGGAGTTAGCGCATGATCCCGAAAAATAGGAATTGGTTTTCGGGCGAGATCATACAGAAGAGAAATTAGGACGGAATGGGAGGAGTCTCGGCGATGACGTTATCCGACACGCTTCCCGACGACGCGCCACATTTGCTGGTGGTCGATGATGACCGGCGCATCCGTGATCTTCTCTCGCGATTTTTGGCCGGCGAGGGCTATCGGGTGACCACGGCCGAGACCGCCGCCGATGCCCGCGCCAAACTGCAAGGCTTGAGCTTCGATTTGTTGATCCTTGACGTGATGATGCCGGGCGAATCCGGATTCGACCTGGCTAAAGCGATCCGTGGCGATTCCAACGTGCCAATTCTGATGTTGACGGCCCGCGATGCCGCGGAAAGCCGCATCAAGGGTCTGGAGATGGGTGCTGACGATTATCTGTCGAAGCCCTTTGAGCCGCGCGAGTTATCGCTGCGTATCGCCAACATCCTCAAGCGCGCACAACCCGCTGCATCGCCACCGGTGGAATCTGTGCGGTTCGGGCCGTTCGTCTATCACCTGGCGCGCGGCGAATTGCGCAAGGGCGAGGACGTCATACGGCTCACTGACCGCGAGCGGGAAATGTTGCGTATCCTTGCTGGCTCGCCTGGTGAAACCGTGCCGCGTCTGTCGCTTGCCGGCAATGGCGGATCGGTGAGTGAGCGGGCAGTGGATGTGCAAGTCAACCGTCTCCGGCGCAAGATCGAACGCAATCCTGCAAACCCGTTGTTTGTGCAGACAGTGCGCGGCATTGGCTACCGGCTGGTGATCACATCATGACCAGTCTGGATATCACAAACGGCGTTCGCACTGCACTCACGCGCCTCCGCGAAGCCTGGGAATGGTACGACGCCATTCCGCCCGTGCGCAAAATCCATAGTGCATTGGGACAGGTCGCCGACGGGTGGCGCAGGATCAGCCGTTGGCTCAACAGCGTCATGCCGAAAGGGCTCTATGCGCGCGCGCTGCTGATCATCATCGCGCCCATGGTAATCCTGCAATCCGTGATCGCCTTCGTGTTCATGGAGCGGCACTGGAATGTCGTCACCCAGCGGCTATCGGGCAGCGTCGTGCAGGACATCGCGGCCCTGATCGATATCTACCGCGGTTATCCGCAGGATGCCGATCAGGCTCAGATCCGACGTATCGCGCAGGAGCGCCTCGGGCTGGTGGTCGATTTCCTGCCGTTGACCGACATGCCGCCGCCCGGCCCTAAGCCATTCTTTTCGCTACTGGATCAGGCGCTGTCGGATGAATTGCGCAAGCAGATCGGACGACCTTATTGGATCGATACCGTTGGTAAATCGGCACTGCTCGAGATCCGCGTCCAGCTCGACAACACCGTGATGCGGGTGTTCGCGCGCCGCAGCGCCGCCTACGTCTCCAATTCGGAGATTTTCCTGCTTTGGATGGTGGGCACCTCAACGGTGCTGCTGATTGTGGCGATCATTTTCCTGCGCAATCAGATCAAGCCGATCCTGCGGATGGCCGATGCCGCCGAGAGCTTCGGTAAAGGTCGTGAAGTGCCGAACTTCCGCCCGCGCGGTGCGCGAGAGGTGCGGCGCGCGGCCGCTGCCTTCATCGAGATGAAAACGCGCATCGAGCGGGCGATGGAACAACGCACCGCAATGCTTGCCGGAGTGTCGCACGACCTGCGCACTGTCCTCACGCGCTTCAAGCTTGAACTTGCCCTGATCGATGACTCCCGGGAAGTCGACGCGATGAAGAAGGACGTCGACGAGATGGCGCGTATGCTTGAAGCCTATCTGTCCTTCGCTCGCGGCGACAGCGGCGAGGCTTCCGCGCCGACCGATATGGCGGAGTTTCTGGAAGAACTGCGGCTCGACGCTGAGCGTCATGGCCACAAGTCGACCGTCGTATTTCACGGTCCGCCAATCGTCACCGTGCGTCCGGCGGCATTCAAACGTTGCCTCGCCAATCTCGTGTCGAACGCTGCACGCCACGCGCCCTCGATCGCGATTGCCGGCCATCGCGACCACCGCTATCTGACCGTGACGGTGGATGATGACGGCCCGGGCATTCCGGCAAGCTTGCGCGAAGAAGTGTTCAAGCCGTTCCTTCGGCTCGACGACGCGCGCAACCAAGACGAAGGTGGCACCGGACTCGGGCTTGCGATCGCGCGCGACATTGCACGCTCACATGGCGGCGATATCACGCTTGGAGACAGTCCGCTCGGCGGCCTTCGAGCAACGGTCAGAGTGCCCGTTTAGCGGCGCAACAAAACTAAGCAGCTTCCGCCCCTTCTTCGCCGCGCATGCGGCGCCGACGGCGCGGCCCGCGCAGGACGCACCTGGGAAGGGCACAAAGATCATCGAGGAATCCGGCCCAGCGTTCAGCGCTGCTAAGTCCACGGTCGAGGGCCGCCATCGTGCGGTCGAGTCCTTCTTGCTCATCATCGATCCAAATGGACAGCACACGCGCAAACATCAGTGCCGCGCCCTGCGCGCGCAATGCCCCGCGCGGGCCGGAGGCGCCGATGCCGGCGCTTTCCAGCATCCACTGCTGCGAGCGCACGGCCATTGCATTGAGCGCAAACGCCAGGCCGGGATTGCTCCTTGCTGAACACATGATCGAGCGGACGGCTTCCTTATAGGGAGCAAGAGCTTCCAGCCGCCGCATCAACACGTCGAAAAGGCGCTCACGCGCCGGTTCTTCGGCCATGTCGGCATCGCCGCCGGCAAGGACGGTGCGATCGATGTCCTTGATATGCGCGGCGAGAATGGCGAGCGTCGATCCGAATTCGCCACGCAATTGCGATAGTTTAATTCCGGCTCGGCCCGCCACTTCAGCGAGACCGATTTGTTCAAAGCGATGCTCAGCCAGAAGCGCCATCAGCGCATCGATCGCTTTGTCGCGGTCGCTGGCGCTGCGCGGCGGCGGCGCGGATGGAGTCTTGCGTTGACGCTTGGGCTTGCGGGCCATGACGGCCTCCATTGGCAAATTGTGCGCCCCTTAATGTAGGTCTGCAATGACGACGGTTCTAGGGCAGGGTGCTCAACCAGCAAGCTCGCGCGATCGGCGCGTCGCGGCGATAATGGCCTGCGTCAACAGATGGTCAAACCCACCGGGCCCCATAAGAACGTCGAGTGCCGCCGCGGTTGTGCCACCCGGAGAAGTTACATTTTGCCGCAGCGTCGCTGCGTCAAGATCCGAGCGGTGCATGAGCTCGGCGGACCCTGTAACAGTTTCGCGCGCAAGGCGCGTGGCGAGCGCCGGCGGCAGGCCCGCCGCAATGCCGGCGTTAGCCATGGCTTCCGCCAGCAGGAATACGTAAGCGGGACCGGAGCCGGATAGAGCCGTGACTGCGTCCATTCTCGCCTCTTCGGTAACCCACTCGACCTTGCCGATAGCCGCGAGCAGATCCGACGCCAGCTTGCGCTGACTGGGCGAGATCCTTGCGTTGGCAAATGCGACGCTGATGCCACGACCAACTGCCGCCGGTGTGTTCGGCATCGCGCGCACAATTGCCGTCCCCGCCGGCAACGATCGTTCCAGGAAAGTGACAGTTCGACCGGCCATGATCGACAATACCAATGTGCTCTTGTCCACATACGCAGCGAGCGGTGGCAATGCTTCAGGCGCAGTCTGCGGTTTTACCGCGATCACGATCGCGCTGACCGCAGCGGCTTTGCCTTTCGGATTAAGCTTGAGCCCGCGCCGGGCCCGCGCCTTTATCGTTTTGCCCGGTTGCGGTTCGATGACCGTGATCTGTTTTGGCTTGAGCCCGCGCGCAAGCCAGCCGTCGAGCATCGCACCGCCCATCTTGCCGGCGCCGACCAGGACAAGCCGGCCTTTGAATTTTCGCAGAGGTTTGGAAACTGCTGTCATCATTGCGCAATGATAGCGACAATCTCGGCGTCATACCCTGCCTTGTGCCGGGCATCCACGTCTTTCGGTTTGCCAGCGATCTAAGACGTGGATGGCTGGGATAAGCCCCGCCATGACCAGAGTCACGCCTCGCCAGAGGTCTCGAACATGGCCGCGTCAAGCGCTTCGCGAGCGCCTTTGCCGGCCCAGACCACGAATTGAAACGCAGTGAAGTAGCGCTCGCAAGCCTCGAGTGCGGTGCCGAGCAATGCCTCGCACTGTTTCCCGGAGGCCTCCGTTCCGCCAGCCAGTACCAGCGCGTGGCGAAACATCATGATGCCTTCGGTGTTCCAGTAATCGAAATGTCCGACCCAAAGTCGTTCATTGATCATTGAAATTAGCGTCTGCACTTCGGTGTGCCGCCGCTCGGGCACCCGCAGGTCGAACGCACAAGCCAGATGCAGGGCTTCGATGTCGCCCATCCACGTGTAGGAAAGCTGGTAGTCGGTCCAGCGTCCGGTTACCAGAATGGTGATCTCGTCATCGCTGGCCCGTTCAAAGGACCAGTCATTGCCGGTCGCCAAGCGTTCAACCACGTCGAGGGGATTGATGCGCGGCTCTTCCGCGTAAGTCAGGGACATGACGTCTCCGCTATGCCGATTGGAGCGAGAGGAAACGCACGCCACCGCACGCGCACGGTACGGGGAAGACCCGAGATGGGCCCGGACCGCAAGTTGACGCAGGGGTTACGGGATGCCTTGACGGCGAGAACGAATCACCAAGCGATTCGACTATATCCTGCTTGATTCCGTCCGCCAAAGGCATCGTCAA
Organism: Pseudolabrys sp.; assembly: GCA_041500065.1. GTDB lineage: Bacteria > Pseudomonadota > Alphaproteobacteria > Rhizobiales > Xanthobacteraceae > Pseudolabrys. Next base: position 4,136 of record JBGQLL010000025.1, on the reverse strand, counting down.
GTACCAATGAGCCGTGATTTGCCTGTCATAGGCAACCGCGCGGAATCGACTCTCCACAGCGAAAGCTGCGGCAAGATGACTAGACAGTGGATAACTCGGAGCGTGGCGAGAAGAAGTGAGTACCGCATTTGCGTCCGTGCGTGCGACCGACAACAGGCGAGCTAGTCAAACAAACTCGACACCGACTCCTCGGCAGCGGTGCGTCCAATCGCCTCTCCAATCAGCGATGCGATCTCCAGGATACGGATATTGCCGGCCGCCTGGATTTCCTTGGTCGGCTGAATCGAGTCAGTAATCACCAGCTCCTTCAAACGTGAGGCGGCGATGCGCTTAACGGCGCCGCCGGAGAGGACGCCGTGGCTGATATAGGCGTAGACCGCTTTGGCCTTGCTCTCGAGCAACGCATCGGCGGCGTTGACGAGCGTGCCGCCGGAATCGACGATATCGTCCACAAGTACGCAGGTATAACCAGCGACGTCGCCGATGACGTTCATCACTTCGGATTCGCCTGCGCGCTCGCGCCGCTTGTCGATGATGGCGAGCGGGGCATTGATGCGCTTGGCTAGGCCACGCGCGCGGACAACGCCACCAACGTCCGGCGATACGACCATTACGTTATCGAGCTTAAAGCGCTCGCGGATGTCGCGCACCATGACCGGTGACGCGTAGAGATTGTCGGTCGGAATATCGAAAAAACCCTGGATCTGCCCGGCATGGAGATCGAGCGTCATCACGCGATCTACGCCAGCACGGGTTATTAAGTTGGCGACCAGTTTGGCAGAGATCGGCGTGCGCGGACCCGGCTTTCGGTCCTGGCGGGCATAGCCGAAATACGGAATCACCGCGGTGATGCGTCGCGCAGACGAGCGGCGCAGCGCATCGATGATGATCAGCAATTCCATGAGGTGGTCGTTGGCGGGGAAAGAGGTCGACTGGATCACGAAAACGTCGGCACCACGCACGTTTTCCTGAATCTCGACGAAGATCTCCATATCCGCGAAGCGGCGGACGACCGCCTTCGCCAGCGTGAGCTTGAGGTAGTCGGCGATCCCCCGCGCGAGCGTTGGATTGGAATTGCCGGCGACGAGCTTGATCGCTCCGTTCTTGCCAGACATTCTCAATCCTCGCCCTCACTCCGCCACAGGCGGCGTGGTCATAACAAGGCGGGCAGGGCCCGGCAATATGGCTGCGAATGATTGTCCCGAAGCTTTCGCCGGCAGTATGAATTGGCCGTTAGCGGCTCGCAGCCGCTAGCGTCAGCATCTCTCGCTCCGCGAGTGCCGCAGTCACGGGCGGGCGGCGCCGCGGCAGCGGCACGGCGTTGTCCTCGTCGACGGCTTCTGCCGTGCCAGTCGATATCGGATCGGCCTGTGGCCAGGAAATGCGGAATATCCCGGCTGCTTCCGGCGAGGATTCGTGCGGGCCAGCCTGGGCGACCTGGGCTTCGTTTGCCGGAGCCGGCGCCGTGCCCGGCGCGACTTCGGGCGAGGTCAGGAACGCAGCAAGTTCTTCCACGCTGGCACGCGCGATCCGTTGCAGCATCGCGTCGTCGGCCGCTGCCCATGCGTTGCGGTGCCGGACCTTTGCAGTCTCTTCGCCGCTGATGCGTAGCGTGCGATTTTCCTCTTGATCGAACACGTCCCAAACCCAGGAAACCGTGGTCTGATGCTTCGTTACTTTGATAGCGAGATAGCCGCGAACACGGTAGGCGGAAGACTGTTCGCGCGAAATCACCGCAAGGCGCCGCGCTTGCGCTTCCTCATTGAGGTCTCTTACCAGTTTCTGGAATTGGCCAGGCGGGAGACCGTCGAGGGAATCAAAAGCTACGGTTGCACCACGTGGCTGCGCGGCCGACACGGCCTGAGTATCGGGATTGCAGCCGGCAAGGGCCAGCGTGCAGGCCGCGGCCAATAATCCCCCAACACGCGAGACGCGCCCCGCCGCACCAATCGTGCGGCGACCCCAACTCCACGCCATAGACACCCCACAGGCCTGGTCTTGTCTTTAATTCTCTTCGGCCGGTGCAAATCGTAACGGCAAGTGCGCCTTCGAGTCCAGACGCACGCGCGACCTATCACTCGGCAAGTGCAATGGCATTGATATGCCGTCCATAATCCGGCTCGCCGCGGAGCGTTGTGCGCCGATAGCTGAAGAAGCGTCCCGGCTCGGCGCAGGTACAAAGGCCGAGATCTTCGAACTGAATGACGCCGGCGCGCTGAACACGTTCGGCAATACAGCCCGTGAGGTCGAACATGGCGTGACCATCGCGTTGCGATGGCCCGAAGAAGCGAGCATTGCCGGGATCGGCTGCTAGGAAGCGCTCCACGAATTCCGGCCCAACCTCGTAGTTCGGCTGTCGGATGGTAGGACCAAGGGCGGCGGTCATGCGATCGCGGCTGGCGCCGAGCCGCTCCATGGCGACAATCGTCGCCTCAACCACGCCTGTAAGCGCGCCACGCCACCCGGCATGAGCAGCGCCGATCACGCCAGCCTCGCTGTCCGCGAACAGCAGTGGTCCGCAGTCGGCTGTAGACACACCAATCGCCAATCGCGGCACCCGCGTTACAATGGCGTCCGCTCGCGGGCGATTTTCGCGTGTCCACGGCTCATTTGCCACAACAACGTCAGCTGAATGGATTTGGTATGGGGTGATGAGGCGATCCGCTTTCACGCCCAACGCCGCCGCCATGCGGGCGCGGTTCTCGGCGACCTTGTCGGGCGCATCGTTGGAGCCCACGCCGCCGTTGAGCGAGGCATAGACCCCTTGCGACACACCTCCGGAGCGCGTGAAGAAAGCGTGGCGAATGCGCGCGAGTGTGGCGAGTGAAGTGGCCTGCAGCATCGATTTCCGTCCAGGCAACCAGCGGTTAGTGGCTTAGATAATGCGTGCAAGCGCGCGAGGCCAGCGCGTTAGATCTCAAAGCCAGGTGGAACGCCCAGCGAAGGATGCGCGAACGCGGCAACTTTGAACAGTTCACCCATGGCGGTGCGACTTTGACCAATCAGGCGCGTCAGGGCCTGATCGATTTCCGTCGCGTCCGCGGTCGATTTAAGTGCGGCGGCGCGCTGTTCGATGCCGAGCCGGCGTAGAAACAACGATTGCTCTATAGGCCCGAATCCATTTGTGCCCATCGCCTCAACAGCCCGCACCAGCGACTGGAAATCCACATGGGCGGTGAGGTCGAGACTGCCGGGGAAAGTCAGCGGATCGGCATAGGCGTGTTGGCCCACCGCCTGCAAAGTCTCGCCAAGGCCGGTGTGGGTGTGACCGTAGTCGATTACGAGGGCCGCGCCGCGGCCGTCGGCGACGCGCCGACCCAGCTCAATCGCCGCAGTGTCGGCGCGCCACTCGAAGATCGCGCCCGCGCGCGCCGCTTGTAAATCCGATGGCAACAACGTTTGAAAGAACGGCAACGTTTCGGGCGCGATCGTAAAAGCCAGTTGGTCGCTGGAATTGACGTGGATCCGGCGTTCGTGCCAACCGCGCTCGGTCTTGATTGCCTGGTTGACCGGCAGCGCGTCAAAAAACTCGTTGGCAAGAATGATGGCAGGGCCTTTTGGCACCTCGGCAAGCGCAGCATGCCAGAAGATGGGGACGCCTGCATCTCCCAGCGTCTTTTCCTGTTGCGCCTTGAGCAAAGGGCTGACTTCCACCAGATGCGCCACGATCGCAGATTTGAACGCCGGCACTATTTTGACCGCCCGGAGTGCATCCTTCATCATCGTGCCGCGGCCTGGGCCGAGTTCGATCAGGCGCACATTCTCGGGCGCGCCCATCCGTTTCCATACGGCGGAGACCCACAGGCCGATCAACTCGCCGAACATCTGGCTCACTTCCGGCGCAGTGATGAAATCGCCACGTGCACCGAATGGATCGTGCGTGGTGTAATAGCCGTGCGCTGGGTCAAACAGGCAGAGTGCGATGTATTCCGCAACCGGCATTGGGCCCGCTAACGCAATGCGCCGGCGAATTTCAGCTTCCAGCGGCGAACGCTGCTCCACTAACGTCTCCGCAGCGAGGGCTGCCTGAAGGCATAGACTATGAAGCCAACGCCGGCGAGGAACAGCGGTACCGACAGGAGTTGTCCCATGGTGGCGCCGCCCCACAGAAAGCCGAGCTGCGCATCAGGTTCGCG
>JBGQLL010000024.1:0-21856 GCA_041500065.1 Pseudolabrys sp. | reverse complement strand
TAAAATGGCGGTCAAGGGGTTGCTACCGGTCCTGTTCAGCGCCGGTGTTGTGCTTGGCGGTTGCATGCAATCGACAATCGAACCGGCATCGGAAGCGAACCTGACCCCCCGCGACAAGAAATTGCTGGCGGCCGCCCCTTACGAAAAGGCGACAATTCCCGACCCCTACAAGCGGCACATCGTCGAATATCACCGCAGGGAAGCGCCCGGCACCATCCTGATCGATTCCGACGCGCGCTATCTCTATTACGTGCTGCCCGACGGCAAGGCGATCCGCTACGGCGTCACGGTCGGCGAGGAAGCATTGGCATGGTCGGGCATTGCCAAAATCGGCCGCATGACAGAGTGGCCGTCATGGACGCCGACCGACGACATCAAGAAGCGCATGGACGTGCCGAACTTTGTCAGCCCTGGCCCGCAAAATCCGATGGGCGCGCGCGCCATGTATCTTTATGAGGGCAACAAGGACACCCTCTATCGCATTCACGGCACGAACCAGCCGGAATATATCGGCGAGGCGATTTCCTCGGGCTGCATTCGCCTGACCAACGAAGACGTCATCGACCTGTACAAGCGCGTAAAGCCTGGCACGGTGGTTGTCGTGCTGGCTCCGCATCAGGGCGATTCCCCCACCAATCCGCGGGTCGCAGCCGCTACGCCCTTCCGCTGAAGTTTATTGCAACGATTTGAAAAAACGGCGCCCCTCGCGGCGCCGTTTTTGTTTTCGCCCTCCGTCGCGCAGTGGCAATTATAACTTCCGGTCATGATTTGCGGCAGGGCCCGGCATTGCCGGCCGCGGTGTCGGCAGGGGCACGCGAGCAGCGACCTCGGTCACTGATGGTTCACGTACGTCCCATTGGCATATGCGGTAGCCTTGGCGACGCTCGGCAAGATCAAGATGGATATGCGCTTCATGATAGCCGTCGGAGCCAGGCCCGAGCACGGTAGTGAAACGCTGGCACGCACTCTCACGTATCCCGTCACGGAATTCCTTGGCGATAGTCACATCCGTAAGAGCCAGAGCGCGGCCGTCAGCGAGTACAAACGCGCGCACATCGACCGCGTTGCCTTTGCCGTGCTCGCTGAGCCTGGCGCCGGCCACCCGGTTGCGACCGCGGCATTCGAAATCATCGTAGGTCTCAACTGTTCTCAGAGGTGAGCCGAGTTTGCCGGCTCGCGACGCCGCTTCGTCACGCACCCAATTGACGACGGATTCGGCAAACGTGCAGCGCAGCACCGGCGCCGGTTTGAGCTCGATATGCGTGCCGCCAGCAAGCGTCACAGCCTTGAGCCGGACCATGTCACCGCCGCCGCAGGCATCCGGACCAATCAGCCGCGGCACCGGTTCGATAACGGCAACCGCCTGAAGGCGCTGATCGCAGTCGGTGGGTGCGCTCGTTACGTCAGCGGAATTGAAATCCGTGCCGGCAGCCTCACGGAAGGATTGCGGCTCGACCCACAACGGCGGACGCGGTCTGGGCAAGGGCACGTTCTCGGCGGTTGCTATGGTGCCGCCAGCGACAGCCAGCCAGAACGCAATTAATAGCCGCATGACGCCGATTTTGGCCGGGATTGCGGCATTTATACAAGGCGCGCGGTGAAGTCGAAACGGCCGCCGCGGCGTAGCTCCAAACGAAACCGTTGCGCCGCCCAACCCGCCAGCTAACTTAGCCCTGACCAGCGAGGGGCGCCGGTCCAAGAAGCTCAATAATCGGGAGGGGAATGCCATGCTCGGCCTGATGCAGAATTGGCCATTGCTGTGCCATCGCATCATCGACCATGCCGCCACGTTTCATGGCGAGCGCAAGGTCATCACGCGCTCGATCGAGGGCCCGATCCGTACGACCAATTATGCCGAGATCCGCGCTCGCGCGCTGAAGGTTGCGCAGCGGCTGGAGAAGGACGGCATCAAGTTGGGCGACCGGGTGGCAACGCTCGCCTGGAACACATGGCGCCATCTGGAAGCTTGGTACGGCATCCTGGGCATTGGTGCTGTCTATCACACCGTCAACCCGCGTCTGTTCCCCGAACAGATTGCCTGGATCATCAATCATGCCAGCGACAGGGTGATGATCACCGATCTCACTTTCGTGCCGTTGCTGGAAAAGATCGCGGACAAGCTGCCGACCATCGAGCGCTACATAGTCCTCACCGATGCTGAGCATATGCCAAAGACCACGCTGAAGAACGCGGTCGCCTACGAGGACTGGATCGGCGAAGTCGACGGTGACTTTGCCTGGAAGACGTTCGACGAGAACACCGCGGCCGGCATGTGTTACACATCCGGCACCACTGGACATCCGAAGGGCGTGGTCTATTCGCACCGCTCCAATGTGTTGCACGCTTCCATGGCGGCAATGCCGGACTGCAAGGGTCTGTCGGCGCGCGACGTCGTATTGCCGGTCGTACCGCTGTTCCACGCCAATGGCTGGTCCCTCGCCTTCTCCACGCCGATGGTCGGCGCAACGATGGTGATGCCAGGCGCAAAGCTCGACGGCCCGTCGATCTACGAACTGCTCAATACCTATAAAGTCTCGTTCAGCGCCGCCGTGCCGACGGTGTGGCTAATGTTGCTGCACGACCTGGAAAAAACCGGCGGCAAGCTGCCCCACTTGAAGCGCGTTGTGATCGGCGGCTCAGCCTGCCCGCGTGCCATGACGAAGACATTCCAGGACAAGTACGGCGTTGAAGTCGTTCACGCCTGGGGCATGACGGAAATGAGTCCGCTCGGCTCGCTCTGCACCATGAAACCGGAATACGCGGCGCTCACCGGTGAAGCGCGGCTCGACGTGGAAATGAAGCAGGGTCATCCGCCGTTCGGCGTGGAAATGAAAATCACCGACGACAGCGGCAAGCCGCTGCCTTGGGATGGCAAGACGTTCGGCCGACTGAAAGTGCGTGGACCGGCGGTGGCAAGAAGCTACTACAAGGTCGAAGGCGATCCGGTCTTCGAAAAGGATGGCTGGTTCGACACTGGCGACGTCGCGACCATGGATCGCTATGGCTACATGCAGATCACCGACCGAGCCAAGGACGTCATCAAGTCGGGCGGCGAGTGGATTTCATCGATCGATCTCGAAAACCTGGCGGTCGGTCATCCCAAGGTCGCTGAAGCCGCAGTCATCGGCGTGTCGCATCCGAAATGGGACGAACGGCCGTTATTGGTGATCGTCCTTAAGAAGGGCGAGAACACCACCAAGGAAGACATCCTCGGCTTCATGCAGGGCAAGATTGCAAAGTGGTGGATGCCAGACGACGTTGTGTTCGTCGACGAGATCCCGCACACGGCGACCGGCAAGATCCAGAAGCTTACGCTGCGGCAGCAATTCAAGGACTATCGGTTGCCGACGGAGCAGGCGGCGGAGTGACGTGCGCCAGCTGGGGTTACGGACCTCCACACCAGGATACCGGCTTCAAGCAGGAGTGAATTGTGCCCCCAAGAGATGGAGGGGCATGATTTGTCATTGAGGTGTCCGCTTCTGGACCAAAGCACATCTCATGGCAGATCAGGCCGGAGTAAACGCCCATGGACCTTCACAAGGATCACAAGGCGTCGCAAACGCACGGCGCGCATGTCGAAGCGTTGGGAGAGTCGGGCGCCGACTTTGTCCTGATCGACGAAATTCAACCGCCGCCACGTATCGAATTGGCGCGCGAGCGCATGCTTATGTGTCGCCTGTATCTCGGGTTGATCCGAAGCATGAGCGACGATTATGGCGCGGCATTCGCGAGCCACAACGACAGTGCAACCTTTCGGACCATCGGCATTTATGTGTTTCTCCGCACCGTGATGTGCGCACCGGTTAACGCCAGCAAGATCGCGAACGCTCTAAAACTGCCGCGCGTGACAGTGGTGAGACGTCTGCAAGAGATGGTGAAGCACGGTTACGTGGAACGCGTCGGCAACGCCTATCGCGTCACCGATAAAGTGAATATTCCCGACCTGAAAGACAGACTGCAACGGCGAATAGATATGATTATGGAAACCTCAAGAAAACTGTCCGAATTGAACACCTCAATCTGACCGCCCTCCGATTGCCGGCGACCCGCCGCAAGGGGCACCTACAGTTTTGATGTCAATCCGCCTACCCAAACAATCATGAATACGGCGACAAGCGGCATCCAATTTTGGAACGTCATTCCCAACAGGGTGGAATCTTCCGTCAAGAAATGGAGGTACTGGCCCATGACGTAAATCTGTAGCCGCCTAAGCGAGTAAAAATCTCATATTTTCTTTTCATTATTTTCGGTGAAACCTCGATTTCAGGGCCGACGATGCGCACCGCTCCTCCAATGATACAAAGACAGAACGATGGAGCAGCAGCTTGCTGCGTCTGCAGGATTTTGAAGAACGATGAGAAAGCCAAGCTAATCGGCGACTGCGGGAGTAGTCGTTGGCCCAGGAACAGGCTCAGTTGTGCCGGCCTCGCTCTCGGCATTCAGCCGCTGCAGGTCCACAATCAGGTCACGCAGACAGACCAATGGCACCGAGTATTTTCGTTCGGCAGTCGAGAATTTGGTCGTCAATGAAATGATCACGGACGCTCGATCAGGCGAATAAGCATCCGCACGCAACGCAACAATACTCACGGGAGTTGTGTCTTCCTGTTTCATTGCTACAGCACGCACGCCTCCGGCGGCGACGTACACTGGTTGCTCGCCGCGGTTCCTTAGACTACCAACCCCATTATACCCGGATTATTCGCCACGCGCACGCCCAACTAACGGGCGCGTCACGCGCGGGTTTGCGGCGCGGCCGGCACTTGCGGGATCCCGCGTTGCTGGCGCTGTTTGTGGCGGCACGACCGGCGGCGCGCTTGATCGCCGGCCTCGAGCGCGTCAGCTGGTCTCGTCCGCTGCCGAGTACCGCCGCGGTCCGTTGCAGTACTATATCAGTCGCCGCTCTCGCCTTCGGCTGTCATGGCCGAGCGTGGACTCGAACTTTTTTTGACGGCGCCAATCCGCTCTTTCGGCGTAATCCCGGAACACTCTTTCAACCTGGCGGGTTCTACGGCTGCGAGAACGGAGGGTCACTTGCTTAACGGAATACCTGCATGGTTCGAGGCCGCGCGGTTTGGGCGCGACATCCAAGTTGTCATGGCTTTGCGCATGATGCGATTGGCGGTGGGTGGCCTGCCGGCTGCGTTCGAAACTTGGCGGATGTTGTCTGAAAAATACATGACCCTTGGCGAGGCCAATTTGGCCGCTTTGACCACCATGGCAAGCGGTGGCAGTGTTCAGACGGCCACGCGAAAGAACTACAAGCTTTACCGTCGCCGGGTGCGCGCCAACCGGCGCAGGATGGGTGCCTAGCCCGCCGCTGCCGAGTCCCCCAGGAGCCTATTTGGCGGTCGCAGCCTTCAGGATTGGCGTAAGCCGTGCGACTTCGCTCCTCACCAGTTCGGCCAAGGCCTTTGGTCCGCGGCGGCTCGGCTCAGCAATTTCGGCCCCAAGATCAGCCAGCCGTTTCTGCACGGCCTCCTCATTGAGGCCTTTGTTGAGGGCTTCGGCGAGCTTGTCGATAATCGCTTTCGGCGTACCTTTCGGTGCGAACAAAGCATAGAAAGGCGCGCAATCGAATTCGGGCAGGCCTTGCTCATAGGACGTTGGGACGTCGGGCAGCAGCGGGCTCCGCTTCTTTGTGGCGATAGCAAGCGCCTTGACGGTGCCCGCGCGCACATGGGGAAGCGGTCCAAGCACCGGATCACAGTCGTAGTCGATCTGGCCTCCCAAAATCGCGTTCATAACAGGCGCTGTGCCAGTGAACGGCACCATGGTCGGCTTGATGCCAATGGCCGAATTGAGAAGAAGACAGCCGACGTAGGATACAGACCCGACGCCCGCGTGTCCCATATTGAGCTTGCTCTCGTTCGCCTTGGCGTAGGCGATGAACTCCTTGAGGTTGTTGGCGGGGAAGTCCTTGCGAACCGCGAGCAGTTCGGGCTGCTCGGCGATCAGTCCGATTGGCTCGAAATCCTTCTCCGGGTCATAGCCCAGGGTGGGATAGAACACCGGCGCCGCGGCGTGCGTACCCATGTGACCGGAAATGATGGTGTAGCCGTCGGGCGCGGCGCGTGCGGCGCGGAGCGATCCAAGCGTCCCGCCAGCACCCCCGACATTTTCGACGATGAACTGCTGGCCGAGATGACGAGAGAAGATATCCGCCACGATCCGGCCGGTAACGTCGGCCGGCCCACCGGCCGCGAATGGCACGATCACCGTCACCGCCCTAACCGGGTAGTCCTGAGCCTGTGCGCCACTCGTTGCGGCGAGCACAAAAAGCGCCGCCGCGATCCATCGTCCCTTCATTGTCCCCTCCCAATTTCCCCGGCTTTTCTGGAAGCAACCATAAGACATTTCCGCCTCGAATTCTGCTACGCTGTCGAGGCAATGGGACACCTTGTTCGAGGGGAATGAAGCGAAAGTACACCTGGTTGGGAAACTTGGAGGTTGGACATGACGAAACGATCCATACTTCTCATATGCTTCACCGTTATCGTCTCCGGCCTTGCGTTATCCGCAACGCCGTCATTCGCGCAGAAGAAAACAATAAAGGCCTGCGAAGAGGAATGGAGAGCGAATAAGGCCGCAAACGAGGCGGCCAAGATCACTGAAAAAGACTACGTCGCGAAATGCAGGGCCGGGACCGAAAAGCCTGCGGCAGCGACTCCTGCACCAGCAGCAGCGCCGAAAACAGCCGCAAAGAAACCGGCCGACCCCCAGGAAGCTGAACACGCCCGCGAGCGAGCCTGCGGTGCAGACTGGAAAGCCGAAAAAGCGGCGGGAAAGGTGCCTGCTGGGATGACCTGGCCGAAATATTGGAGTGAGTGCGACAAGCGCAAGAAGGCCGCAGGGATGTAAATCCCTACAACATTTAGACAGCGCGTTCGAACTATTAAGATCGCCGCGTTAGCGCGCGGCAGCGTCGATCATTTGTGCGAGCGCGACGCCCACGCATTTGTGCCCTTCTGCGGAGTTGTGGAGGCCGTCCCACCAGACCAGGCCTTTGACACCCGCCTCGCTCGCTCGTTTCATCAAAAGAAACCGCGGAAAGTGACCGACGCTCTGCTCGCGCGCGACGTCGGCGATGATTTTTTCCATGCGGACATGACGCGACGCGACGAGCACAACCGGTGCATACTGCAAATCCACCAACACAACGTCGGCATTGGCAGCCTTAAGCCGCTTCACGGCATCGCTGAGCATGTCCTTCGCATTGTCGGCAATACCGCGCCACACTGCGTCGTTGCTTCCGAGTTGCCACACCACCAGATCGGGCTTGAAGCGCAGGACATCGCTATCAAGCCGGGCGATGTTGCCCGGGATATTGTCCATGATGCGGCCGCTGTTGATCAGCTCGATCCGTGCAGAAGGTCGCAACCGCAACAGCTCCCGTTTCATCACATCGGGGAATGCGCCGCCGGACCCGGTGCCAAAACCGGTCGTCGACGAGGAACCGAGCGCGACGACCGTAATGATCTTGCCCGCTTGCAGCTTCGCCTTGATGCCAGCGAGCGTCGCGCCAAGCGACAATCCGCGCTTGAATGCGAGGCATGCCTCTGACGGGCTATTGCCGGACGCGCCGCGGTCTTGCGCATAACTTGGAGCGCCGCTGGCAAACAGAGCCACCAGCAGCAACACCAAGCCGGAACATCGGGAATGCCTGGACATCAGCCTGACGGATTCCGTTGTTGTGATAACAGGTCGAGATTTAATCACGAACCAACGATCTGCGCCGGACTGCGCCGGATAGCCGGATAGCCGCCGCGTACGATCTTTAATCGGCCGATTCAGCCCTTGAAATGGGGCATATTGGCACTTGTCACAATCACCCACCTATATTGTCAAAAATGACATCTGGTTTATATGTGGGAAGCGGCCGATCTTGGTACTCCGTAACACACGAACACGGAGCAACGACAATGAAACGCTATGTAATCGAACGAGATTTGCCGGGTATCGGCGGAATGAATGGCGCGCAGCTCAAGGGCGCCGCCGCGACTTCCAACGGCGCGCTGGCAAAGCTCGCCGGCAAGGCACAGTGGGAGCATTCATATGTCGTCGATGACAAGACTTTCTGCATCTATCTCGCCGAGGACGAAGCGGCAGTCCGCGAGCACGCCAAGCTGAGCGGCTTTCCGGCGACCAAAGTAACTGAGGTGCGCACCGTCATCGACCCTATGACGGCCGTGGGCTGATTTGAGCGGCGCCGCCGCATTCTACGGCGGTGCCCTCAAGCTACTTAGGACGGAGCGAGAAGGCATTTGCGATGGTACAGCTCGGCAGAACACATCCCGGACGATTCTGCTGGCTCGACCTGGCAGCGACCGATGCCGGTCGTGCAAAGACCTTTTATGGAAAGCTATTCGGCTGGACGTCGCACGAGCAGCCGGCGAATGGCGGCAGCTTCACCCGCTTGCGGCTGTCGGATCAGGACGTCGGCTCACTTTATCAATTGCGCGATGCGCTTCTCGATCGCGGGATTCCATCGCATTGGACACCATATGTGCGGGTGGACAATGTGAAAGATGCCGTGCGGCAGGCTATCGCCTTCGGCGCGACTATGATTGCCGATCCCTTCGTTGTGTCCGGCGTTGCGCGGATCGCACTGATTGAAGATTCGGTTGGTGCGCTGATCGGTCTATGGGAACCGATCGAGCTGAACATGAAAGCAAATGGCCATGGCTAAAAAGGCGGCAGCACGATCAAAACGGCATACACAACAAGCGCCGGCTGGTAGCGACGGTTTTCTGGAGGTCGCCGTCGTCATTCTGGAAGACGGCTATGCGTCGACGGCGATTGCCCCGATTGAAATCTTTCACTCGGCGGGGGTGGTGTGGAACTGGCTCAACGGTGACGCTGAGCAGCCGCGATTCAAGGTGCGCACCGCTTCGATAGACGGACGAACGGTGAAGGCGGCCGGTTCCCTTAGCCTCACTCCGGACTGCGCCATCGACGATATCAAGCACGCCGACATTATCCTCGTTGCTGCGCCCGGTTGGGACGTGCTGGACCACATTGCAAAAAATACGGCTCTCGTGCCCTGGCTGCAAAAGTGGCACTCCCGCGGCGCTTATATAGCCGCCGCATGCACGGGCGTCGCGTTCCTAGCGGAAGGTGGAATGCTCGATGGGCGGAGGGCAACCACGCATTGGGGAGTCGCCGATATATATCGGCAGCGCTATCCCAAGGTGAATTGGCAGACCGAGCAGTTCGTGACGGAGGACAGTCGAATCTTCTGCAGCGGCGGCGTCTATGCCTCGATCGATTTAAGCCTCTATCTGGTGGAGAAATTCTGCGGTCACGAAGTTGCGCTGCAATGCGCCAAAGCCTTGCTGCTCAGCATGCCGCGAGGCCGGCAGTCTGGATATTCGGTGGTGCAGCTGTCGCGCCCGCATTCCGACGAGAAGATCAGGCAGGCAGAAGAATATCTACAGCAGCATTTCGACAGTGATATCTCGATCGACGGTCTCGCCCAACGTGTCGGCATGGGCCCACGCAACTTCATCCGCCGCTTCAAGGCCGCGACCGGTCGCGTGCCCGGCGCCTATATTCAGACGCTAAGAGTATCCGCCGCCAAGGAATTGCTGGAGCACGGCAGCTCGTCCATCCAGACCGTCAGCTCCAAAATCGGATACGAGGATATCGGTTTCTTCCGCAATCTGTTCAAGCGCCATATGGGGATGACGCCCGGCGAATATCGCGATCGATTTTCGCAGATGAGCTTCAAGCGCGGGGAACTGATGTCCGGACGGCAGTTGAACTGACAAGCCGCATCACCGTGGAACTGCCGGTTGTCAGCTGCGTTTTCCCCCGCGCGTGCCGGGTGGCAACCGGCCACAACGGAGAGGACGGACGCAGTCTATTTTGCCGGTTTCTGACTGCGGCAACGACGCATCGGTAGGCGTAGCGTCTAACCCGTTCCCGGCATGCGCACCACTAGCCACGTTTCTCGAACAGGAATTGAAGCTGGGCGGCTACTCGGCTGCCAGCGGTATGCCTTGCAGCCGGTTCTGCGCGGCCACGAGGCGCTGCATCACCTTGAGATCGCGATCGCGCAGCTCCAGACACGCGTCCGCCCAAACCTGAACGATGCGATCAAGTTCCTCGAGCGTGACAGGATTGACCTCGCGTCCGATCCGATAGATCGAACGGCTGCCAGTGTGACGCCGTTTGCCGCGTTGGATAAAATCGCGCGCTGCGGCAATCCCCTGCCCCGGCTCCGCCAGGACGTGGACCAGACCGGCGTCTTTCATCTCCTCGGCCGTGTAGATGCGCCCGTTGAGCATCATCTCCTCGGCGAAGGCCGCTCCAACCCGGCGCGCCACCAGGCTATAGGCACCCATACCGGGGAACAGACCGAAAATGTTTTCGGGAAACCCGAACTTTGCACCACGCTCGGCGATGATGACATTGAACGACAGAAGCGACTCAAAGCCGCCTCCGAGCGCATCGCCCTGCGCTACCCCGATCGTCACCATTGGTAAGCCAAGACAATTCATGTTCCGGTGCAGAATGCGCACGCAGGATTCGCCGTAGGCAATGAGCGCTTCCCGGTCGCGGTCGCGGATCTTGGATGCAAACAGATCGAGATCGCCACCAAGATTGAATACACCAGGCGTCCGTGACCCGAGCAACAAATACCGCAAATCGTTGCGACGGTGTTCGAAGGCGGCAAGGATGCCGCGCTGCCAGGCGTGAAAGTCTTCCAGGAGGTCGAGGTTATAGCTCGGCCGGCCGCGCGGCCGCATGAACGTCCACAGTGCGCCCGTGGTGTCGTCCCAGGATACTTCCAGCTGTTCCAGTTCGAACAACCGGCGCGCGTCGGCGCTCTTTTTCAGATCAATGAGGCGCGGATCGACAGGTAGTTTTGCCTGTGTGGGTACCACTGAGTGGGCGTCAACCCGCACCGCTGAATGGCCTTCCGACACCGCAAACATCGACATTTACGCACACCGATTTACACTTTTTTTACCTTAACAAGCAGTTGCAGAAGTCACAATGATACCGTCGGGCATTGGAGCTTTGCGTCAGCGTCACGCGTTCGATTTCGTTCGTAAATCCGCGCGTAAATCACGTTAACTAAGATTGGAAGAAACATCCGACGTCTGACGAAGGCAGCAGCGGTCCTTCGTCCACTCACACGCACACGTGCCGGTCAGCACGACCGGTCCAAGTTCAAGGCGATTTCGCGCGCATCCGAAGGCATATCCAGGCCATCCGCCTGATCCAACGATCGAGATAATTTTATTGAAATTATCGCCGAACCGATTCCGGTTCGTTCATCTTGGTTGCCGAAACACCATGCAATTTGCATCGCATTGAACAATCGCGGGTACGATTTCGAGCCTCGAGAGAGCCGCGAAGGTCGTATGTTATTCAATAAGTTACTTCAGACCCGCAAGGCGGACGCGGAGCTGCCGAAAGAGATCCGCGCCGCCCTGATCGACTCGCTATTTGCGCCGATCGCGTCGCTGGTCGTTGGCGCGGTCGCGTGCTCGATCGTCGGCGCGGCGGTCGCAATGCGAGTCGGCGATCAATGGATCATGGCCAACTCGCTCGCGATCCTTGCGGTCGGCATGCTGCGGGTCGTCTCCGCGCTGCTTTATCAGCGATCGAAGGAAGCCGAAAAACTTGCCGCCACGAGACTATGGGAACACGTCTACGAGTACGGCGCCTGGGGGTTCTCGGCAATGCTTGGTCTGCTGTGCTGGATGGCGATCACCCGCACAGCAGACGCGTCGTTGCAGATGGCCGTAACCACCACGACAGCCGGCTACGCCGCCGCGATCTCGGGCCGCAACGCCGGACGGCCCTTCATTGCGGTCGGACAGCTGACGCTTTGCACGCTACCGATGGCCGTTGCATTGCTCGTCTACCCCGACTGGATACACCGGGCCTTGGGCATCGTTATTTTGATGTTCATCTACGGCATGATCGACATCACGCTCAGCATTCGCGACATCATCATTCAAGCCCTGACGATGACGCGCAAAGAAGCCGCGCTCGCAACGCGTTTCGAGGAACAGGCAAACCGCTTCGATATCGCGCTCAACAACATGTCGCATGGCCTGTGCATGCTCGACGAGCAGAATCGTCTTCAGGTCTGGAACGACCGGTTCCTGGAATTGCTTCATCTCAAGAACATGCCTGTCCGGGTCGGCATGCCAGCGTCGCGATTGCTCCGCCATAGCATCCGTGCCGGAAATCACCGGACGAAGAGCGTGAAGAAGGTTTTCAGCGATCTGGCACAAGGCCTTCAACAGAACCGCTTTGATCAGGTGCAGACGTCACCCGACGGAGATCGCACCATCGCCGTATCGCGCCGGTTGATGTCCGGCGGCGGGTCGGTCGTGATTCTCGAGGACGTGACCGAAAGCAAACGCGCGCAAGAACGCATTACGCATCTCGCAAAATACGACGAGCTCACGGGCCTCGCCAACCGCAACCAGTTCCGCGAGCGCATCAACGGCATGCTTGCGGCAATGCATAAACGCAAGAATCACGTCGCAATCCACTTGATCGACCTCGATCGGTTCAAGGCGATCAACGACACGCTTGGCCATCCGATTGGCGACAAACTGCTCAAGGAAGTTGCGTCACGGCTCAAGACTGTGATCCGCCCCGGCGATATGATCACGCGCTTTGGCGGCGACGAGTTCGTCGTGCTGCAGGTCGGCACGGAACGCTATCAGGACGCCAAATGGCTTGCGGAGCGCCTCGCCCGCACGCTCAAGGATCCATTCGACATCGACGGGCACCGCATCGACATTGGCGCTTCGATCGGTATCGCGATGGCTCCGATGGACGGCGTTGACGCTGACCAGCTTCTGAAGAAAGCCGATATGGCGCTCTATGCGGCCAAGAACGGCGGTGGCGGCGACCATCGTTTCTTCGCCCTGGAGATGGAGGAGGCAGCGCAAGAACGGCGCGCGCTGGAGCTCGATTTGCGCGAAGCCCTCGTTTCGGAACAGTTCCACGTTTATTTCCAGCCGCTGGTCGATCTGCGCAATGGACGGGTGACGACCTGCGAAGCATTGCTGCGCTGGGAGCACCCGAAGCGAGGAATGGTGCCACCCGCGATCTTTATCCCCATTGCAGAGGAGACCGGTCTGATTATCGCCCTCGGCGAATGGGCATTGCAGCGTGCCTGCGTCGAGGCTGCGAAGTGGCCGAAGAGCGTCAAGGTTGCCGTCAATCTTTCGCCGGTGCAGTTCCGCGACCGTGGGCTTGCCTTGCAGGTGGTATCTGCGCTGGCAAAATCGGGACTTCCCGCGCAGCGGCTGGAACTGGAAGTCACCGAGCGTCTCCTGCTCGAAGACAATGATGAAACGCTGACGACAATGGAGCAGCTCAAGAATCTCGGCGTCGGTATTTCGCTCGACGACTTCGGCACCGGTTATTCTTCGCTCAACTACCTGCGCAAATTCCCGTTCCAGAAGATCAAGATTGATCAGTCGTTTATTCGCGGGCTTGGGGAAGAGCGCGACGCCCAGGCGATCATCGGCGCGGTCGCCGGTCTCGGCGCCAGCCTCGACAAAACTGTGGTCGCGGAGGGCATCGAGACGGAAGCGCAGATGAAGCAGGTAAAAGCGCATGGCTGCCACGAAGGGCAGGGTCATTTGTTCGGCGAGCCGATGGCCGCCGAAGTCATCCTTGCGCGGCTGGAAGCCTCAACGAGCGTGGCGCAGCTGGTGGCCTGACCGGACCGCGCCCGGGCGACCGGCGGATCCGACTAAACAACGTTGCCTGTCCTCACGCTTACCTTTATCCCTGCAAACTATGACCAGCCTCGACGCAGGCGGGATCGCAACGAGCGGCGGCGTGCGATTCCTCGGGCAGCGCCGGTCCTATTGGCGGCTGCTCATTCGAGGCGCCGTTATGCTGTTTGTCACCCTCGGCATATACCGCTTCTGGCTGGTGACCGATGTGCGGCGCTTTCTCTGGTCGAATACTGAAATCGCCGGGGAGACGCTTGAGTATACCGGCACCGCGCTGGAGCTGCTGCTCGGCTTCCTGGTGGCGATTTCCCTTCTGATTCCGGTCTACGGCGGAATCTTTCTGGCGGCGCTCGACCTCGGCATTCTGGGAAAATTGTCGGGCGTCATCGCCTTTGCGGCGCTTGGCCTGCTTGGCCAATACGCCATCTACCGCGCTCGCCGTTATCGCCTCACGCGCACGATCTATCGCGGCCTGCGCTTCCATCAGGAAGGTTCGGCCTGGGGCTACGCTTTCAGGGCGGTGCTGTGGTGGATCATAACGGCGCTGACTTTCGGGCTTGCCTACCCATTCCAGGTTGCCAGTCTCGAGCGCTACAAGATGCGGAATACGTTCTACGGCGACCTTGGCGGCAGCTTCGAGGGATCGGGCTTCGCTCTGCTCCTTCGCGGCATTCCGATGTGGTTCCTAGTATTTGCGCCGCTCGTGCTCGCCGTGCGTGGCTTCGTCGCGGTGGACTGGAAAGCCCTCGTCGATGCGCTTGCACAAGGCGGCGATGACGTGATGAGCAGAATTGAAGGCGGCAACCCCGGGCTCGGTGCCGCCATCGTCTTCGCCATGCTCATGGCAGGCGCAAGCGTCGCTTTGGCTGCCCTGCTCTATCCGGCGTTCCAGGCAGTGATGCTGCGCTGGTGGTCCTCAGGCTTGCGCTTTGACGATGTTGAAGTGCGCTCAAGTTTGCGCATGCGTCACGTTTACGCCGCATACGCCCGGTTCGTCGGCTATGCAATCCTGTTCAGTATCGTGATGGGATTCGTCGGCGCGTTCCTGTTTGGGGTCATGGGCGTCGCGGCCAATCTCGGAAAGGTCGATTCCGCAGGCGAGATCGCGGCAACGCTCGCTCTGCTGGTTGGCTATGTGATCACCGCTCTCGGCTTTTCGACGATCTACCGCGCTACTGTATTGCTGTCGCTCTGGCAGTTAGGCATGGAATCGCTGCAATTGTCCGGCCTTGCTGCACTTGAGAAGGTAAAGGCCAGGGGCCGGCCAAGCTCCGCGCTCGGCGAGGGCCTTGCTGACGCGCTCAATGTGGGCAGCTATTGATGGCGCGTGGAATTGAAGGGTCTTACGCATGAATTCCGGCGCCGGCACCTACTTCGACGGCGTGACCAGTGCTCGCCGTGATGTGGTGGTCGGGCTTGTGACCGGCGGATTGCAGATTTCCGACCGCGACGGCCATTTGTGGGCGCAATGGGCCTATGACGAGATTGAAGAGCTCGCCGCTCCCGACAATCTGCTTCGGCTCGGCCGCCGCGACAGCGCAACTCTGGAGCGCCTTGAAATTTGGGATCCCGCCTTTGCCGCCGAGATTGACGCACGTTCTGCCCACGTCGACCGCACCGGCGCATTGCGGCACAGTCAACGCATGCGCGTCATCGGCTGGAGCATTGGCGCCACCGCATCGCTCCTGCTGTTCGCCTGGCTCGGTGTGCCGGCGATTGCGGCGCGTCTGACACCGCTGCTGCCGGTCACGTTCGAAAGCATGCTGGGCGATGCGGTCAATGCGCAGGTGCGCGGCATGCTCGACATCCGCAAGGCCGGCGCAGCCTTTGATTGCGGCATCGCCGCCGCTGAAATTCCGGGGCGGATCGCGCTCGATAAACTGGTCCGGCGTCTCGAAGCCGTCGCGGCTCTCCCCCTGCACCTTCGCACCAATGTGGTGCGCCGAAGCGAGGCCAATGCCTTCGCACTACCGGGCGGACAGGTTTATGTATTTCAGGGCCTGATTGCCAAAGCTGACAATGCCGATGAGGTCGCGGGCGTGATCGCGCATGAAATCGGCCATGTCGCCCATCGTGACGGCACCAAAGCAGTGCTGGAGGGCGGCGGACTGTCGTTCCTGTTCGGAATGCTGCTCGGCGATTTTGTCGGTGGCGGCGCAGTTGTCCTTGCCGCAAAGACCGTTCTGCAATCATCCTATACGCGTGAGGCGGAAGCGGCAGCGGATGCTTATGGCACTGAGCTCATGAACAAGGCCGGCGGCGATGCGCGCGCGCTGGCGACCATGCTCGAAAAGATCGGCGGCGCCACCGAACCTGGCATGAAAATCCTTATGGACCACCCGGACACAAGGGCACGTGTCGCCGCTATCAATAAATCGGCGGCCGCGGTGCCCTCCTCGCCCTTTCTCGAAGCGGGCGAATGGGCCGCACTCAAGAAGATCTGCGCGGGGTCATGACCATGGCACGGCGTCCCTTCCACGATGAGCCGATGTCGAGAGTCGCGATCTGGTCGTCGCGGCTGGGGTGGTTTGCGCTCGCCGTCGCTGCGCTTTCGATCATCATCGTACGGTCCGGCTTGCTGGAGATCGTGCCAGCGCTCGCCACCTTTGCCGCTGCGTTGGTTTTCGCCGGGCTCGCCATCTTGCTCGCGTTCGCGGCTTTTGTCGTGATCTGGCGGCAAGGAGTTCCCGGACTCGGCCGGGCACTCCTCGGTCTATTTCTAGGGCTGGTGCTTCTCGCCTATCCCGCCTATCTCGGCACCCGTGCCTTACGGCTACCGGCAATTTCCGACATCACCACCGACGCGGCAAATCCCCCGCGGTTTGAGGTGCTTGCGCGGCTGCGACCGCGTGGACGCAACGACTATCCAGGGCCGCAAGTAGCCGCGCTTCAGCGCGCTGCCTATCCGGATATCGCGCCGCTCGAACTCGATGCCCCACCCAAGGTCGCCTATGAGGCCGCGCTCGCGCTTGTGACCAAACGCAAATGGTATATTGGCGACGCGCGTGCGCCGACGCTTGCGCGCCACGACGGTGTGATCGAAGCAGTCGCGCGCTCACCGATCATGGGATTCCGTGACGACGTCGTGATCCGGGTCACCCCGATCGGGCAAGGCGCTCGCATCGATATGCGGTCGGCGTCGCGCTTTGGCGATCACGATCTCGGCGCCAATGCGTCGCGCGTCCGAAGCCTGCTCGAAGACATTGACGACGCAGTCAGCTCGGCCCCCGAGCCGCGTTCTTTGCCCGAAAAGAAAGCGCCGCCGGTGAAAAAAGGCCAGCCTGACAAAAAGGGTCAACCGGCCAGGCGGTAGACGCCGTCGATGGAAGGCTGACCGTCAGTCTCGGCCAAACCGCGAGCGACCAGATCTTCGAGATGGGCCAGCACCGAAAGACCGGCGGCGCCAGTCAGACGCGGATCGATGCCGATATAGATCGCGCGCACGATGGTCGGAATGTCCGTTTCACCCTTCGACAGGCGATGCAGGATTGAGGCTTCGCGCGCCTTGCGATGAAGAATGTAATAATTGACGAAGCGCGGCGCGTCGGCGATGGCGGGTCCGTGGCCAGGGAAATAAATGGTCTCCTTGCGCCGCGCCAGCTTTGCCAGTGAATCCATATAGTCGCTCATGGCGCCGTCCGGCGGCGCGACGATGGAGGTCGCCCAAGCCATGACGTGATCGCCCGCAAACAGCGTGTTTTTCTCCTTGAGGGCATAAGCCATATGATTGGCCGTGTGTCCGGGCGTTGTGACCGCTTCGATTGCCCAGCCGTCGCCGGTTACCACGTCACCATCTTTCAGCGCGACATCGGGCTTAAAGTCACGGTCGGCGCTGGCATCGAGCGGATTGTGCTCGCCGATGTGCAGCGCCCGCGCCGCCCGGTGTGGCCCTTCGGCATAGACGGCAGCGCCGGTCGCCGCCTTGATTGCCGGCACGGCCGGTGAGTGGTCGCGATGGGTATGAGTGACGAAAATATGCGTCACCGTTTCGTTACGCACGGCATCACGCAATGCGCCGATGTGGGCCGCATCGTCCGGGCCCGGATCGATGATCGCCACCTTGCCGCGTCCTATGATGTAACTGACGGTGCCTTTGAACGTGAACGGGCCTGGATTGTTGGCCATGATCCGCCGCACCCCGGGCATCGGCTCGTCGACCACATCGGGCGCAAGATTGAGATCTTTGTCGAAGGGAATGTCGTCGCTCATGCCGGGGCTTCCCATTGAGGGAAACGACCTACCACTGTCGACGCCATTCGGCGAGGCCTATGCGCGCGCCTACCAAAGGTCCCGGGCTGATTCTGCTCGCAATTCCTAGGCGCTAGCGCACCACCAGAACGCCTGTGGTTTCCTGATGGAAATCGTCAAAGAAGTTATAGCGGCCCGGCTCCAATGGCCGTAGCCGGATAACTCCTTCGCTATTTCCGCTCACGACTTTTTCTACGCGCAACCTAACGCTCTCGAATTCCATCGGTGTCGGATCGAGATTTTTTATGCGCAGCTCGATCGGCACTTTGGCCGGAGCCTGAACTTCCGCCGGCTGAAAGCGATGGTTCTTCACGCTGACCGTCACACTCGCCGCCTGTTGCGCATTTGCGGGCAAACAGACCGCAGCGAGGACAAGAGCGGCAAAAACGTTCTTTGCAATGTTGGAAATCATAGTGGTGCTCCCAGCTAGAATTCGACAGCCAATTTCAATTTGCCGCGTTGGCGAGAAAATTCGGCAAGATTGAGCGTAGAGCCTGGAATGTCGACATCGTGGCCTACGATTTGTGTATTCCAGGCCGCAGTGATGGACGCTTTGGAATTGAGTTGCACGTAGATGGTGGGGCCAAGATAGACGGCATCTCCGGTGTAAGTGTTGAACCAGATTCCATCGTAGTGGCGCAGATACCAAACCTCCGCGCCCACAAACACCGGAGGGATAATGCGATAAGACAGGGCACCCGACACGCCGCCGGTCGATTCCTTCTCCCAACCTGCCCCAATATGATCAGGATCGTGAGTCGCCTCCGGCTCGTAGAGCAGATTGCTGCCGAGATAGAGCCGGTTCTGAATCAATTCGAGATCGGCATTGACCTTAAACTCCAACTCGAAATTCGTGACACGCTGTCCGGTCGTCTCGTCGCTCCGCCGCCAGTTCGGTTCCATCGAAAGAGTGATCGCGAGCGGCGACGAAGGGCCTCGATCAAGCAACAGATAGCGTATTTCACCGAACAACCCGGCGAACGCCACCTGGTTGCGGTTATCCATGTCGGTGACGTTCTTGATGTAGTGGGTTGAAACAAGCGGTCCGAACTCGAACTGAACATATTGGTTTGGCGTGAATTCATATTCGAGCTTGGTCTCGCTGGCCCAATAGCGTCCATCCGCCTTTCCGAATCGCGCGACGCTCTCCCAGGAAAATTCTCTTTCGCCTTCTAGGCCGACACCCGATCCTTCGGTGAAACCGAAAATGTATTTTGTTTCGACGTCGCGATAGACAGTCGGATTGTTGTCCTGCGCACGCGCGGCCACGCCGGTTGTGACAAATGGCGCCGCAAGAATAACTGCACGCACAACGCGAGCGTTAAGCATTTTCTTTTTTCCTCATACGCCGGGTTCAAGGCCCGACAATCAGGTGACCCACACACTGCGTGGAGCGAAAGCAATTCATGAAATTTTCGCCCGCGCGTCAATGCGCGTGGCAAACTTTAGAATTTTATAAATAGGAGCTTTTCTAATCTGGCAGATAAGAACTTTTCTAAGTTGAACGCGTTCGAACACGCACTCAATGAATTTCCGGCTCGGGAACGGCGCCGAGCGGCGCAAGAAAATCAAAATCACAGCCCTCGTCCGCCTGGCCGATGTGCTGCGAATAAAGTGCGCCATAGCCGCGCGGATAACGCGGCGCGGGCTGCTTCCATGCAGCGCGCCGGCGGGCAATCTCCTCGTCCCCAAGGTGCAGATGAATGCGGCGTGCCGGCACGTCGACCTCGATCTCATCACCGGTTGTCACGAAAGCCAGCGGGCCACCGACAAAACTTTCCGGAGCCACATGGAGAATGCAGGCGCCGTAGCTTGTGCCGCTCATGCGCGCATCGGAAATGCGCAGCATGTCGCGTACGCCTTGTTTCACCAGCTTCTTCGGAATCGGCAGCATGCCCCACTCCGGCATGCCGGGCCCGCCCTTGGGTCCGCCATTCTTGAGAACCAGAATGTGATCAGCAGTGACGTCGAGATCGTCTCGTTCGACCTCGCGGGCCATGTGGTTGTAGTCCTCGAAAGCGATCACCTTGCCGCGGTGGCGTAGCAGGCGTTTTTCGGCAGCGGAGGGCTTTATGACGCAGCCATGCGGCGCCAGATTGCCGGTCAGCACGGCGGTCGCGCCCTCACGTGAGACCGGATCGGACAGGGGATGGATGACGTCAGGCTTGTAGACCTGCGCGCCGGCGATATTCTCGCCTATGCTTTTGCCGGTCACCGTGAGGCAAGACAGGTCGAGCGCGGATTTGAGCTCTGCCATTAAAGCGCGCAGACCCCCAGCATAGAAGAAATCCTCCATCAGAAATTCGCCAGAGGGACGCACGTTGGCAAGCACGGGAACCTCGCGCGAAATCTCGTCGAACCGCTTCATGTCGAGCTTGAGCCCGGCGCGGCGCGCCATCGCCACCACATGAATAATGGCATTGGTCGAGCCGCCCATTGCCATGTGCACGCGGATGGCATTGTCGAAGGCGGCCGACGTCAGGATGCGCTGCGGGGTCAAATCATCCCACACCATCTCGACGATGCGGCGGCCGGCGGCGGCACACATGCGCGGATGACCAGAGTCAGCGGCGGGAATCGACGATGCGCCAGGCAGCGACATGCCGAGTGCTTCGGCGATTGCCATCATGGTCGCCGCTGTGCCCATCACCATGCAGGTGCCGTAGCTGCGTGAGATGCCGCCTTCAAGCTCGGCCCAGTCGGCATCACTGATGCGGCCTGCGCGTTTTTCATCCCAATATTTCCAGGCATCCGAGCCGGAGCCGAGCTGTTGGCCGCGCCAGTTTCCGCGCAATTGCGGCCCGGCCGGCACATAGACAGCGGGCAGCCCCATGCTGATCGCGCCCATGATCAGGCCGGGCGTGGTCTTGTCGCAGCCGCCCATCAGGACGGCGCCATCGATCGGATGGCTGCGCAGGAGCTCTTCGGTCTCCATCGCCAGCAAATTGCGATAGAGCATCGTCGACGGCTTCACGAATGGTTCGGACAACGACATCGCCGGAAGTTCGATCGGGAATCCACCGGCCTGCAACACGCCTCGTTTCACATCTTCGGCGCGTTCGCGCAGATGCGTGTGGCAGAAATTGATGTCGCTCCAGGTATTGATGATGCCGATGACGGGCTTGCCGACCCAATCGGCGGCGTCATAGCCGCCTTGACGAAGCCGCGAACGATGGCCAAACGCACGCAGATCACTTACGCCAAGCCAGCGATGGCTGCGCAGCTCTTCAGGACTTTTACGTTTGGTCATTCTTGGCGCTGCGCGGATCCTAGTCGATCGAAAGATTGGCCGCGTGCACGACCTTTTCCCATTTTGCCGTTTCGTCAGCGACGAGTTTGCCGAAATCGGCTGGCGTTCCAGGAATCGGAGTGCCGCCGAGATCCTTAAGCTTGGCGACCATCGTCGGATCGTTCAGCGCCAAGTTGATCTCCTTGTTGAGAAGATCGACAATTTCCTTCGGCGTTCCATGCGGTACGCCAAAGCCGAAAAATGCGCTCGCTTCGTATCCCGGGACGGTCTCGCCGACGGTCGGAACATCGGGTAGCTCCTCCGAGCGTTTCGCGGTCGTAACCGCCAGAGCGCGCAGCTTTCCGGCTTTGATGTGCCCGATCGACGACGGCAAGTTATCGAACGTGACCTGCACCTGGCCCCCGAGCAAATCGGTGAGCATCGGCGCGGAACCTTTGTACGGCACGTGCGTCATTTTAGTACCGGTCATCATCTTGAAAAGCTCGCCGGACAGATGAATCGAGGTCCCGTTCCCGGACGAGGCAACGTTCACCTTGTCCGGATTGGCCTTAACGTAGGCGATGAATTCGGCGACGGTCTTCGCCGGCACCGACGGGTGCACCTCCATCACGTTCGGCACGCGAATGAAACCCGCAAC
>JBGQLL010000023.1:0-22025 GCA_041500065.1 Pseudolabrys sp. | reverse complement strand
TCCTCGACGAGATTTTCCAAACGGTCGAGGTCACGACCAGCGCGGTCCTCGATCAAAGGCCGCCACAGATCAACCAGTTTTTTGGCCGCCGGCGGCGGTGCCATGCCCGTCAGACGCTCGCGCACCATGAGCGCCAATGCGTCCTCGTTCGGTGCGTCGGCGCGCTCGGTGATCTGATCGAACTTGCCTCGATGAAAACGCTCGTCGAGCATCGCCGTGAGATTCTGCGCGACGCCATCCATGCGCCGAGCACCAATCGCTTCCACGCGCGCCTGTTCCACCGCCTCGAATACGGCTCGAGCTTGCTGGCCGGCGGGCTGCAGGCGGCGATGCATGGCGGCGTCGTGACAGGCAAGCCGCAACGCGATTGAATCGGCATGTCCGCGCACGACTGCGGCCTCTGTCTTGCCGAGCTTGCGCGGCGGCTCCGGCAGACGGACCTTGCCACCCATCAGACCAGGCCGCTCAGCGGCAAAGGCAACTTCGAGTTCCGGCTTGCGTGCAAGCGCACGCAGACAGCCGGTGACCGCTCGCTTGAACGGCTCAGTCGGCGATTCTTTCGACGACGCTTTGGTTTTGATGTTAGAGGCCATAAGGCATCTCCCTCTCCCCATTCCCGGGAGAGGTAAAACTCATGTCAGTGCCACGTTCACCGAAGATTCCGGCAGTTCGACCCCGAAACAGCGCTGATAGAACTCGGCGACAATCGGCCGTTCCAACTCATCGCACTTGTTCAGGAACGTAAGACGGAAGGCAAAACCGACATCGTTGAAGATTTCGGAATTTTCCGCCCAGGTAATCACAGTGCGCGGACTCATCACGGTCGAGATATCGCCGTTCATGAACGCGTTGCGCGTGAGATCGGCGACGCGCACCATCTTGTTGACGATGTCGCGACCCTGCTCGTTACGATAGTGCTTCGCCTTGGCCAATACGATCTCGACTTCATTGTCGTGCGGCAAGTAATTCAGCGTGGTGACGATCGACCATCGGTCCATCTGGCCCTGGTTGATCTGCTGCGTCCCGTGATAGAGGCCGGACGTATCGCCGAGGCCGACAGTGTTAGCTGTGGCAAACAAACGAAAGGCCGGGTGAGGCTTGATCACCTTGCTTTGGTCCAGCAACGTGAGTCGTCCGGAGGCTTCGAGCACGCGCTGGATGACGAACATAACGTCAGGCCGTCCGGCGTCGTATTCATCGAAGCACAGCGCGACGTTGTTTTGGAGCGCCCACGGCAGAATGCCTTGGCGGAATTCGGTGACCTGCTGACCTTCCTTGATGACGATCGCGTCCTTGCCGATCAAATCGATCCGGCTGATGTGGCTGTCGAGATTGACGCGCACGCAGGGCCAGTTCAGACGTGCCGCCACCTGTTCGATATGAGTGGATTTGCCGGTACCATGGTAGCCAGTGACGATCACGCGTCGGTTCTTGGCAAAGCCGGCGAGAATGGCAAGCGTAGTCGGGCGGTCGAAACGATAGTCGGCATCGATATCCGGCACGTGCTCATCGGCTTGCGAATAAGCCGGCACTTCCATGTCGCTGTCGATTCCGAAAACCTGCCGGACCGACACTTTCATGTCGGGCAGGCCGGCAACTTCTTGTACTGCGGCGGTCATTGATCCTCCGTGGCTTCGGAACGCCGAAGCCCCTGATTTTGGTCCGACTCATACGGTCCGGCTGATGGCGGGCGGCAACTTAGCAGAGGCCAAGGCGGCGAAAAACCCGCCGCGGCGGAATGGCACCATCAATTATTTCAATAAGATAGGCGCGATCCACCCCGTGCGGAAGGCAGGGCTGGGTTGCCCGGGGCAATGACCAGCCGATCAGCAGAATCCCACCGATTTCAGATAATTGTAGGATTGGATGATCTCCACCAGCCGATCTTCCGTGGAGCGGTCACCGCCATTGGCATCTGGGTGGTGGCGTTTCACGAGTTCCTTGAAGCGCGTCTTCACCTGCTGGGACGTGGCACCAACTTCCAGGCCGAGCGTTCCGAGAGCCTTTCGCTCGGCATTGCGGATTGGGCGGGTTTCAGCGCGCGCCTGCTGTTCCGCCCGCACGCCTTCGCCGAATAATCCGAACGGATCGGCGTGACTGCCGAAAGCGCGCATATCCGGCCGGGCCGTGCCCTTGCCGGTTCCCATCTTCCAGGTCGGACGGTGGCCGGTAAGCGCGTCCTTCTGGTAGGCCATAACCGCGGCGTCGCTCATGCCGGTGAAGAAATTGTATGACTGGTTGTAAGCACGGACGTGATCGAGACAAAATCGCCAATATTCGCTCTCGCGCCCGCGCCCCTTGGGCGCCCGGTGGGTCGCCTTCTCCTTGCAGCCATGCCATTCGCAGCCGGGGCCGCCCGTTTTCGGACGACGATCCTTCTCCGGTTTGACGCGGATGCGGTCAAATAGGGGTGAGTCGAATTTCATGACCGATCATTATGCGCTTTTGCCAGTGACGCCTTCAAGACTAGATATTATCGCCAGCCATTGACCGCCGCGCGGCCCTCTCTTAAGCGGGCAGCATGCGGACCGCCGATCTCATCACAAAGAAGTTGACCGAGGCTTTCATGCCGGTAAGCCTCCAGGTGCTGGACGAATCTCACCAGCACGAAGGCCATGCCGGGCACCGGCCGGGCGGGCAAACCCACTTTCGGGTTTATATTGTGTCCGAAGCTTTCAAAGGAAAGAGCCGGCTCGAACGGCACCGGATGATTAATCAATTGCTTTCAGCCGAAATGGAATGCGGCATCCATGCGCTCGCCATTCATGCCGCCGCGCCGGGCGAAGGCGGCGTTTAGGCTTCAGCATGCCGTGTCCGTGGCAGCGGCTGGATGCGCAATGCGGTGATGCGATTGCGTGCGCGGCGCAATACCCTGAAACGGAATCCATGAAAGGTGAAGCTCTGTCCCACTTCCGGGATCGAGCGCGCTTCGTGAATCACCAAACCGGCGATCGTGGTTGCTTCTTCGTCGGGTAGATTCCAGTCCATCACGCGATTCAAGTCGCGGATCGGCACCGCACCATCGACATTGACCGAACCGTCTGGCTGACGCCGAACACCGGGCATAGCGACATCGTGCTCATCGGTGATGTCACCGACGATCTCCTCGAGAATGTCTTCCAATGTCACCAAGCCTTCGACTTCGCCATATTCGTCGACCACCAGCGCGAACGGCGTTTTACGACGACGGAATGCCTTGAGCTGCTCTGCAACCGGGCGCGTATCGGGCACGAACCAGGGCGGAGTCATCAATGAGCCGATATCGACTTTGGTCGCGTCCCCATCGACCGCATGTAGCGCCCGCAAGAGATCTTTGACGTGCAAAATGCCAATGATGTTCTCAGGATTCCCGCGCCACAAAGGCAGGCGAGTAACCGGTGAACCGATAACTGCGTTGACCACATCCTCAGGCGCGTCGTCGGCGTCGAGCGTGATCATATTGGTACGATGGATCATCACATCGGAGACCGCCAGTTCGCGTAAATCGAGCACGCCGCCGAACATGTCGCGGTCGAGCGTCTCGACATCGCCCTCGCGGTGAAGCAAATCGACTGCGCCGCGCAACTCCTCCCGCGCGGACAGAACTTGCTGGTCCTCGCCCACAGTCATCCCCACGTGCTTGAGCAGCCAGCGCACCAGTGCCTCGATCGCCATCAGCACCGGGCCGAACAATTTGACGAAAAGGTATATCGGGCGCGCAACTGCGAGCGCGATCCGGTCGGGGGCGTTGAAGGCCGCTGTCTTCGGGAGGATCTCGGAAAATACGACGACGACAATAGTCATGGCCACCGTGGCATAGACCACGCCAGCATTGCCGAACCAGGTCAGCAACACGCCGGTCGCGAGTGCCGACGCGGCAATGTTGACCGCGTTATTGCCGAAAAGCAGCGCACCTAACAGCCGCTCCCGTTGCTGCAACAGGCGATTGACGATTCCGGCTCGCCGGTTTCCATGTTTTTCCAGGCGCGTCATGCTGGCGCGCGACGATGCGGTCAGTGCGGTCTCACTGCCGGCAAAGAAGGCTGAGAGCAGCAGGCAGATCAGTACGACGACAAGGGAAAGCCAGTCGTTCGCGGTCATCGCTCGGCAAGTTTGTCAGTGAGAAAGGTCCGCACCTCGGCGGAATTCACATCGTTCTCGACAAAGGCCCGGCCAATGCCGCGCACCAGAATAAATGTGAGCGTGCCGCGCCTAACCTTTTTATCTTGAGCAATCAGATCCATCAAAACATCAACGCCCGGCGCACCGCCGGGAACATCCCTTAAGTGGGTGGGCAGACCTACCGCCGCAAGATGCGCAGCCGCCCGCGCAGCTTCAGAAACCGCGATAAGGCCTTTGCGGGCGGAGAAATCGAATGCCAGCGCCATGCCCAGCGCCACCGCCTCGCCGTGCAACAACCGATCGGAAAATCCACAACCGGCCTCCAACGCATGACCGAAAGTATGACCCAGATTGAGCAACGCGCGTTCACCCGTTTCGCGCTCATCGCGCGCGACAATGCCTGCCTTTGCGCGACAGCAAACCGCAATCGCGTGCTCGCGCGCGGGACCGCCAGCGAACAAATCCTGCCAGTTCTTCTCAAGCCAGGCGAAGAACGCCGCGTCGCCAAGCAACCCGTATTTTGCAATCTCGGCATAACCGGCACGAAATTCGCGCTTGGGCAGTGTGTCGAGCAAGGCGGTGTCGGCAATCACCAGCACCGGTTGGTGAAAGGCGCCGATCAGATTTTTGCCCTGGCGGGAATTGATGCCTGTTTTGCCCCCGACTGATGAATCGACCTGCGCGAGGAGCGTCGTTGGAACCTGCACAAAATCGAGCCCACGCCGCACGCAGGCTGCCGCGAAGCCCGCGAGGTCACCGATCACTCCACCGCCTAGCGCAACGATGAGGTCATTTCGTTCGACGTGCGCGGCGATGATCGCCTCGCAGGTTTGTTCGAAAGTCGCATAGCTTTTAGAACCTTCGCCCGCCGGCACGACGATACGCGCACTGTCGATGCCGGAAGTTTTAAGCGCTGTTTCCGCGGAGCCAAGATGAAGTTTGGCGACGGTCTCGTCGGTGACGATTGCGACCCGCGCCCCGGGGCGCAATGTCTTGATACTCTCACCCAAATTCGTGAGCAGACCACGGCCAATCGCAATGTCGTAAGCCCGCGCATCCAGCGCGACCCTCACAACGCTCGGCTCGGTCTGTCGCAATAGCGCAGTCATGACGATTTCTCCGTCCCGATACCGAGACGAGCGGGCAACTGCGCCATGATCTCATCCACAATGGTATCGTGCGGCTCGTCGCGCGATTGCACGATGATGTCGGCTTGGGCATAGAGCGGTTCGCGCTCGGGTAGCAGATCTTTGATTTTTTCCGCCAGCGGCCGATCATTGCGGCGTTTGGTGCGCTTGAGCAAAACGTCGATATCTGCCTTCAGCCAGATCGAAACACCTTTTTCGCCGATCAGCGCACGAGTCTGTGGATCCATTACGGAGCCGCCGCCGGTTGCCAATACCTGCGGGCCGTTGTCGAGGAGGCGTGCGATCACGCGCTTCTCGCCGGCACGGAAATATGGCTCTCCGTGTTTTTGAAAGATCTCCGGGATTGTCATACCTGCAGCGCTTTCGATCTCGGAATCGGCGTCAATGAATGGAATTCCAAGCCGGCCGGCAAGTCTTCGGCCGATCGAAGATTTGCCCGCACCCATCATTCCGACAAGCACAATAGAGCGACTGCCGAGCGCGCGGACCACCGCGGATTCCAAGCCATTTTCTGCGGGTTTTTGAATGGCACCGTTAACCATGCTATGGTTCCGAAGCGAATCCACGGTTCCATATACCAGTAATCGCGACAACCGCGAGGGCGGTCTTGTCAGCGGTTCCGGAACGTGCTCGTAACTCGCCTAAAATCGCTAGGCGCTGGCGCACAGACGTTTGCCGGGTTCGATCATGCCGAGTCTATTCAGATTTCTGGTTTTTCTCGGCCTGCTCGTCGGCCTGGGTTACGGTACGGTGTTCTCACTCGCAACCTTTGTGAAATATCAGCCACGCGAGATCATCGTGACTATACCGCCCGACAAATTTCTCAAAAATCGCTAACGCCGGAGACAAGGCGAGGCGATGATGCGCCGGCCAAGAGCATCCGACGAATTGCTCGTCGAATTGTTTCTCGACATGCTCGCAGCCGAGCGCGGTGCTGGCGAGAATACGCTTACTGCGTACCGCCACGATCTCGATGATCTGTCGGCGCATCTGCGCGCAGCAGGCCGAACAATTATCAAGGCGACAACCGATGATTTGCGGGACTTTATCGCGAGCCTGTCCGAGCGCGGCTTCAAGGCGTCATCGCTAGCACGTCGCTTGTCGGCGGTACGCCAGATCTACAAATTTCTCTACGCGGAAGGAAAGCGATCTGACAACCCGGCAGCGGTTTTGGAAGGACCAAAGCGCGCACGCACGCTACCCAAGGTTCTTTCAATCGCGGATGTTGACGCGCTCTTGAAGAACGCGCGGGCGAATAGCGAGAACGCGAAGCAGCCACTGGCTCAGCGGCTGCGGGCTACGCGCCTGCTATGTCTGCTCGAAGTAGTCTACGCCACTGGGTTGCGGGTGTCCGAACTTGTGACATTGCCGGCATCGGCGGCGCGACGAGACCAGCGCATGCTGGTTGTACGCGGAAAGGGCGGCAAGGAACGGCTTGTCCCGCTCAACAACCCGGCTAAACGCGCCATGTCCGAGTATCTTGAGCTGCGTACCGCAGCCGAACGCGACGCGAAGTCAAAATGGCTATTTCCTTCCTTTGGCGAGAAGGGCCATCTGAGCCGCCAGCATTTCGCGCGCGAGCTTAAGGCGCTCGGCCAAGGCTGCGGTATCCGCCCCGAGCGCTTGAGCCCCCACGTGCTGCGACACGCGTTTGCCAGCCATCTGCTGCACAATGGCGCGGATCTGCGTGTGGTCCAAACCTTGCTCGGACATGCAGATATTTCGACAACGCAAATCTACACCCATGTTCTGGAAGAACGACTGAAGACGCTAGTGCGCGATCTGCACCCGTTGGCGGACAGCTAGCCAAAAACGCGCGTAAAAGCCAAATTAACCCGTTTGCTTGACTTAGAGGCTATGCCCGCGTCAGTTCGCCCCGAAACCAATCCCGCCCGGACCCAATGCGCAGTTATCTCGACTTCGAAAAACCGGTGGCCGAACTCGAGGCCAAGGTCGAAGAATTGCGTGCAATGGGCGAGACGGGGAACGCCGTCGCTATCGGCGAGGAGATCAATCGGCTCGAGTCGAAGGCCGCGCTGGCGCTGAAAGAGCTCTATGCGGAGCTCACACCCTGGCAGAAAACTCAGGTTGCCCGGCATCCGCAACGGCCACATTGTCTCGACTATATTGCGGGGCTGGTCAGCAACTTCATCCCGCTCGCCGGTGACCGAAAATTCGGCGACGACGCCGCAATCGTCGGTGGCTTCGGCCGCTTCCGCGGCGAAAGCGTCTGCGTCCTCGGTCACGAAAAAGGCGCTGATACTGAGAGTCGTCTCAAACACAATTTTGGGATGGCGCGTCCGGAAGGCTATCGAAAGGCCGTTCGGCTGATGGAGATGGCCGACCGTTTCGGCCTTCCGGTGATCTCGCTGGTCGACACCGCCGGAGCCTACCCTGGCATTGGCGCGGAAGAACGTGGTCAAGCAGAAGCCATTGCGCGTTCAACCGAGACGTGCCTGTCGCTCGGCGTACCGAATGTCGCTGTGATCCTGGGCGAGGGCGGCTCCGGAGGCGCAATCGCGATTGCCACCGCCAATCGCGTCCTGATGTTGGAGCACGCCATCTATAGCGTGATTTCACCGGAGGGCGCGGCCTCGATCCTGTGGCGTGACACAGCCAAGGCCCAGGAGGCCGCGACCAGCATGAAGATCACCGCTCAGGACATGGTGCGGTTTGGCGTGATCGACAGCGTGGTGGCAGAGCCGACCGGAGGCGCCCACCGCGATCCACAGGCTGCAATCGCCGCGACCGGCGAGGCTATCGCCAATGCCTTCAAGGAATTGCAGGGACTCGATCGGGAGGCCGTGCGCAACCAGCGGCGCGAGAAGTTCCTCACAATGGGTCGTACTATTAGCTGATTAAGATTTCATTTACTTTTGCTATACCATAGGGTTAGCGGTAGTCTGGGATAGTGTGGACCGCCTTGCAGATGCCACATCCTAAGGATAACGATTACGCAATGAGGGCCCGCCTTCTCGGGGAGCAGCAAGCTTGAACCGACCCTTCGCTCGTACGCTTTTGGCGTCCGCGGCTGTGGCCGCTGCGATTGCTCTCGCTGGCTGTGATCCCGAGAGCATTGCCCCGACAGGCCGCTCGCACGCCCCGCTCTCCGAAAAGACGCTGGCCGAGATGACGGCGAAGAATATGGACAAGGAGTCTCCGATCCTTGCGCGCATCTTCAAGGAAGAGTCGGAGCTGGAGATCTGGAAACAGACTCGCGACGGCCAATTCGAGCTCCTGAAAACCTATCCGATCTGCCGCTGGTCAGGTGATCTAGGGCCGAAGAAGAAAGAAGGCGACCGCCAGGCGCCGGAGGGCTTCTACACGATCACCCCTGGGCAGATGAACCCGAACTCAAATTACTACCTCGCTTTCAACACCGGCTTCCCGAACGCCTATGACCGCGCGATGGGCTACACGGGCTCGGAACTGATGGTGCATGGCGACTGCTCTTCACGTGGCTGCTACGCCATGACCGATGAGCAGATCCAGGAAATCTACGCCCTGGCGCGCGAGTCGTTCTTCGGCGGACAGAAATCTTTCCAGCTGCAAGCTTACCCGTTCCGCATGACCGCAATGAATATGGCCAAGCACCGCAACAATCCGAACTTCGCGTTCTGGAAAATGCTGAAAGAGGGCTATGACCATTTCAACGCAACGCGTCAGGAGCCGAAGGTCGCAATTTGCGACAGGCGTTACGTCTTCGATGCGGCCAGCCCTGACAATTCCTCAAGGCCGCTATCGTTCAATGCGAAAGCCGCCTGTCCGGCATATCAGCTCGACAAGAATCTCGCTGACGCAATCAACGATCACCAGCGGCAAGAGCAGCGCAAGATGGCGGAATACATCGCCAATGGTGTATCGACCGTCCCATCCCGCACGGGTGTCGATGGTGGGATGAACCCGATATTCCTCGCCAAGCTTTCGCCGCAGAATGACTTCGACAACAACGGCCGTTATCAGGCGGCCAGCAATGCGGTCGCGCCTGGCGCACTGCCGCGCGTGGCGAACGCTCCGGGCGCGCTGCCGCGCGCCGCTACAGTCACTCCGCCGGCGCCGAGCGCAGAAGCGCCCGCACGGCCGGAACCTGCCGTGACCACCAGCGAGTCTGTCGCCGTGGCGAGTGTGCCGATGCCGCGATCCGCGCCGCAGCCAAAGCAAGGCGAAGCCCCCGCTTCGCAGCCAACCACAATTGCCGGGCTGATCGGCAGTTGGTTTAGTGGCTCGAAGGCGGAAGCTGCTGCGTCAGCGCCTGAAAATGTTGTTGCACGCAGCGCCAATGCCGACTTGGCAGCCAAGCCCAAGCCAAAGCAGCAGGCCGCCCCGGTACGCGCTGTTTCTGCAACGGCTTCGGTGCCGACGCCAGTGCACACTGCTTCCGCCGGGGCTGCGCCAGTGCCGACGGCGGCAAAGGCCGCGCCCGCGTCGGTCCCGCCGTCGCAAGCTGCCAAAGCCGAACCACCGCAACCGCAAGCGCCAGAAATTCGTACCGCCTATTCCACACCGCCGGCGAGCAGCAATGGCCTGCTGACAGGCGCACAGCCGGTGGTCCCGGCTGGTTCGTTCAACAGTTTCCGCTGACTATTCTCAACGCGACACAGCCGGACGAAGCATGGACTGCTACGTCTATGTTCTCGGTACCCTCGCGAACAACCGCCACCTGACCTACGTCGGGTGGACCGACGATGTCGCGCGGCGACTGGCACAACACAATGCCGGGAAAGGCGCGCGTTCGACGCGCGGCCGCGCATGGGTGCTGCTCTATTCAGAACGTTGCGCGAGCAAGCGTCACGCGATGAGCCGCGAATGGCATCTTAAACGCGACCGCGCATTCCGTAAAGATTTGGCACGTGCGTTGAAAAAATAACGCCGGCGGTGTGCCGGTTTTTTTCTTGTCGTTAAGCAAATTTGCCGTGGCAATGTTTGAATTTCTTGCCGGAGCCGCAAGGGCACAGCTCATTGCGGCCAACCTTGCCCCATCTCGACGGGTCGTTCGAATTGCGTTCCATCTGCGCGCCGTTGCCATTGCCAGCCAGTGCCGGCGCCAGGGCCGGCGCCATCTCGTCCTCGCCTGTCGTCGGATCGACCTTGTGCGCTTCCATGTACGGAAGCTTAGTGGCCTCCTCGGCCGGCGGTGCCTGCACTATCTCCACGCGCATGAGCTGGCCGGTGACCGCTTCACGTAGGTGCGCCATCATCGCCTCGAACAGGCTGAAGGCCTCCGCCTTGTATTCGTTGAGCGGATCGCGCTGGCCGTAGCCGCGCAAGCCGATCACCTGGCGCAAGTGTTCGAGCATGACGAGATGCTCGCGCCAGAGATGATCGAGCGTCTGCAACAGAATTGACTTCTCGACATAGCGCATGACCTCGGGGCCCCACTTTGCCACCTTGCCCGCCATCCACTCGTCGGCGCGCCGCTCGATGCGGTCGCGCATTTCCTCGTCGGCGATGCCTTCTTCCTTCACCCAGTCACGGACCGGCAGCTCGAGGGTCAGCACTGCGCGCAGCGCCTGATCGAGACCGTCGACGTCCCATTGCTCTGCATAGGCGTTCGCAGGGATATGCTTGGCGACCAGCTCGTCGATTACCGAATGGCGCATGCCGGCGACGGTCTCGTCGACGGCCTCGTCACGCATGAGATCAAGCCGCTCCTCGAAGATCACCTTGCGCTGATCGTTCATGACGTTGTCGAATTTGAGCAGGTTTTTGCGGATGTCGAAGTTGCGCGCCTCGACTTTCTGCTGCGCCTTCTCTAGCGCCTTGTTGATCCACGGATGAACGATCGCCTCGTTCTCCTTCAGACCCAGCTTCTGCAACATGCCATCGAGCTTGTCGGAGCCGAAAATACGCATGAGGTCGTCTTCGAGCGACAGGAAGAACTTCGAATGGCCCGGGTCGCCTTGCCGGCCTGAGCGGCCGCGCAGCTGGTTGTCGATACGACGGCTCTCGTGCCGCTCGGTGCCGAGCACGTAGAGGCCACCGGCGGCGAGCGCCTTTTCCTTCAGCCGCGCAACCTGTTTGCGAATCTCGTCGGCGCGCGTGCTTTTCTCACGTTCGCGCGGGTCCGCAATGTCGGTGATCTCCTGGCGGATGCGCATGTCGGCGTTACCGCCGAGCTGAATATCGGTGCCACGACCGGCCATGTTGGTCGCGATCGTGATCGCGCCCGGCACACCAGCTTGTGAGACGATGTAAGCTTCCTGTTCGTGGTAGCGGGCGTTAAGGATCGCAAATACCTTGGTCTTGGTGGCGCCGTCATCGCCCGAATAAAGCGCGGCGAACGCATTCGGGTCAGAGAAGTCATGCTGTTCCCAGCCTGCTTGGCGCAGCATCTCGGCAAGTTGTTCGGATTTCTCAATTGAGGTGGTGCCAACCAGCACGGGCTGGCCACGTTGCTTGCAATCCTCGATCAACGTGATGATTGCCCGGTATTTCTCGGCCGCGGTGCGGTAGACCTCGTCGTCATCGTCAAGCCGGACTAACGGCATATTGGTCGGCACTTCGAGCACTTCGAGGCCATAGATGTCCATGAACTCGTCGGCCTCGGTCAGCGCCGTGCCCGTCATACCGGCAAGTTTTTCGTACATGCGAAAGTAGTTCTGGAAAGTGATCGAGGCCAGCGTCTGATTCTCGGGCTGGATCGGCTGATGCTCTTTCGCTTCTAGCGCCTGATGCAGGCCCTCCGAGTAGCGCCGGCCCGGCATCATACGACCGGTGAACTCGTCGATAATCACGACCTCGCCGTTGCGAACGATGTAATCCTTATCGCGCTGGAACAGCTTGTGGGCCCGAAGGGCCTGATTGACGTGATGGACGACGGACACGTTTTCCACGTCGTAGAGTGACTCGCCCTTGAGCTGGCCGGCTGCGCGGAGCCTTTGCTCAAGCTTTTCCATGCCGACTTCGGTCAGTGTCACCGTCCGCTGCTTTTCGTCGACTTCATAATCGGTCTTATCGAGCTGCGGAATGTAACTGTCGATCGTGTTGTAGAATTCCGAGCGATCGTCGAGCGGGCCGGAAATGATCAGCGGCGTACGCGCCTCGTCGACGAGAATTGAGTCGACTTCGTCTACGATTGCAAAAATATGCCCGCGCTGGACCATGTCCTCTAATCGGTACTTCATATTGTCGCGCAGGTAGTCGAAGCCGAGTTCGTTATTGGTGCCGTAGGTGATATCGCAATCGTAGGCTTTCTTGCGCTGCTCATCGTCGAGCCCGTGCACAATGACGCCAACCGAAAGTCCGAGGAAATTGTAAATCTGCCCCATCCACTCGGCGTCACGCTTGGCCAAATAGTCGTTGACGGTGACGACATGCACGCCACGACCGGCGATCGCATTGAGATAAACCGCAAGCGTGGCGACCAGCGTCTTGCCTTCACCGGTCTTCATTTCGGCGATCTTGCCTTCGTGCAGGATCATTCCGCCGATCAGCTGAACATCAAAGTGGCGTTGGCCTAGGGTCCGCTTGGCAGCTTCCCGCACGGTGGCGAAAGCTGGAACCAGAAGGTCATCGAGAGAGGCGCCCGCGGCGACTTGTTTCTTAAAGTCGTCGGTACGGGCTTTCAGCGCATCGTCGGGAAGCGCTTCCAGTTCCTTCTCGAGCGCATTGATCTCGTCCACCCGGGGTTGATAGCTGCGGATACGCCGCTCATTGGCGGATCCAAACAGCTTGCGGGCGACGGCGCCGATCATTCGGGAGCTCCTAACGTAGGCCGGGCGCTTATATCATGCCGCCGCGACCGGATTTGCTTCCGGCGCTCCGGAATGCGGCACTTTTCGGGCAAATTTGACGCGAAACACGCCGGCAAATAGCGAACAGCTAAAGCTGAGCGAGAGATATGAGGGGGTCCGATTGTTGTCAATCGGCGGCTTGCCACGGCCTTAACGAGGCGCGGTCACGTGGACGTTAAGCCCCGTGTGCCGGCCGGCCATTGCAAAGCCACGGTTGTTGGGCGAATAGTCCGCGCACCGCCTTTAAAGCGGCGGTCCATTCATCCAAGGACAACGCTATGACGATTTTTGTACCTACCGGCGTTCCGGTCCGATCAGGCCCGGCCGGTTTCATTGCCGCCATCGTGGTGCTGCTCATCCTTACGACCGGGCCACTCTATGCCCAGGACAAGGACCCGCTTGTGGCCAAAGTTAATGGCGTTGAAGTTCACCAGAGCGACCTCACTGTCGCCGAAGATGAGGCCGGGCAAATCCCGCCGATGTCGCCGGAGGCCAAGCAGGATTACTTGGTGCAGTTTGTGGCCGACATGATTCTGGTGTCGAAGGCCGCGCAGGATAAGAAGTTAGGAGATTCGGCCGACTTCAAACGCAAGCTCGAATTCGCTCGCAAAAAGCTGCTCATGGAAGGGCTGCTGCAGTCGGTCGGCAAAGAAGCCGTCACCGATGCGGCGATGCACCAAGTCTATGACGAAGCGGTCAAACAGATCGCGGAAGAAAAGGAAGTGCACGCCCGCCACATCCTGTTCCGCGCGCCTGCCGGTGACGACAAAGCCGCAAAGGAAGCCGAGGATAAGGTCAAAGCTGTGATTGTCCGGCTGAAAAAGGGTGAGGACTTCGCCAAGGTGGCGACGGAAGTCACCGAGGACCCATCCGGAAAGGCCAATGGCGGTGACCTTGGCTATTTCACGAAGGAGCAAATGGTGCCGGAATTCTCCGACGCTGCCTTCAAATTGGAGACAGGACAGATTTCGGAGCCGGTAAAAACGCAATTCGGCTGGCATGTCATCAAAGTTGAAGACAAGCGCACAAAACAGGCGCCGAAATTCGAGGATGTGAAGGCGCAGATCGAAAATTTTGTGGTTCGTAAGGCGCAAGCTGAGCTGGTCACGAAACTGCGGGCCGACGCCAAAATCGAGCGCATGGACAAGCCGGCAAAGACCGAGGAGAAGCCCACCGCGCCGGCGAAGAAGTAGCGTCGATCGTATTCATCAAATGATTTCGTCATGGCCGGCCTTGTGCCGGCCATTTCGCTTAGGTAGGCACATGGATGCCTACACAAGCATAACACGCCCATGAGCTCTTCGGTTTCCCCCCTCGCCCCGGTCCACGTGCCGGACACACCCACAATTGCCGGTGTGCGGCTCGCGACGGCCGCAGCAGGCATCCGCTATGCGGGGCGCACCGACGTTTTGCTTGCGCTGTTCGAACCCGGCACGACTGCGGCCGGAGTTTTCACGCGTTCGAAATGCCCATCGGCGCCAGTCGAATGGTGTCGTGCGCACCTGAAGCCGGGAACGGCGCGTGCTCTCGTGGTGAATTCCGGCAATGCCAACGCCTTCACCGGCAAAAGCGGCCGCGATGCCTGCAAATTTACCGCAGAAATTGCTGCCCGCGCGATCGGTTGCAAGCCCAAAGATATCTTTCTCGCTTCCACTGGTGTCATTGGCGAACCACTAAAAGCTCAAGCCTTCGATGGCGTCATGGAAGGCTTGGTTGCGAATGCGCAGCCCGGCGATTTCCTCGCTGCGGCGCGCGCGATCATGACAACCGACACATTCCCGAAGGTTGCGACTGCAACGGCAAAGATCGGCAAGACCAAGGTCACGATCAACGGCATCGCCAAAGGCGCGGGCATGATCGCGCCCGATATGGCGACCATGCTCTCCTTCATATTCACTGATGCAGCGATTTCTGCTGCCGCACTACAGTCGCTGTTGAGGGAAGGCGTTGCCGACACGTTTAACGCTGTGACGATCGATGGCGATACATCGACCTCCGATACGCTGATGATATTCGCTACCGGCAAGGCGACGGGCGTCCCGCGCGTTGCTCGCGCCGCCGATCCGCGCCTGAAAGACTTCAAGAAAGCTCTGCATACCGTGCTCGCAAATCTATCCGAACAGGTCGCTCGCGACGGCGAAGGCGCGCGCAAGCTGGTCGAGATCCTGGTCGAAGGCGCAGTATCGAAAGCTTCCGCTCGCCGCATTGCGATGTCGATAGCCAACTCGCCGCTCGTGAAAACAGCGATCGCAGGCGAAGACGCAAATTGGGGTCGCGTTGTCATGGCTGTCGGTAAGGCCGGCGAGCCTGCCGACCGAGACAGGCTTTCGATCTGGTTTGGCGGCATTCGCGTCGCACACAAGGGCATGCGCGATCCCGGCTATGATGAGGCGCGCGTGAGCGCGGCAATGAAAGAGCCGGAGATTCGTTTGAAAGTTGCTCTCGGTCTGGGCAAGGGCCGTGATCGAGTGCTCACTTGTGATCTGACCAAGGAATATGTCGCCATCAACGGCGATTACCGATCCTAGCAACGTCGAGGCTCAAGGGTGGCGGCTACTAAAATCGTCTTGGTTGCCGCCTGCGCTCTGGTCGACGCCGACGGCCGTGTCCTGATCGCGCAGCGGCCCGAAGGCAAGCCGATGGCCGGATTGTGGGAGTTCCCCGGCGGCAAGGTCGAGAATGGTGAGCGACCCGAGGAGACACTAATCCGGGAATTGAGGGAGGAATTGGGAATAATCGTTAGCGAGGCCTGCCTCGCCCCCCTCACCTTCGCAAGCCACAGCTATTCGGACTTTCATCTCTTGATGCCGCTCTACGTCTGTCGGCGCTGGGACGGAACGATCAACCCTACGGAAGGCCAACGCCTGTCTTGGGTGAAACCGAACAAGTTGCGTGACTACGAAATGCCGGCGGCGGACGTGCCGCTGATTGCTCATCTGATGGCGCTGCTCTAGCTGGAGCGCGGCGGTTTTTCTCCCGTCGATATTTCCCTGGTTCCGAGCGCATCGGCCAGTCGCCGCGCAGCCGAGCCGGGCTTGAGCGGCTTCTGCTGGCTTTCGTGCGGCGCCCAGCCGGACAACCAGACGATATCGAAACTGGCGCGCAGACGACCGTCCGCGTCCGCAAAGCGTTCGGCGTAGATTGCCGCCGTGCGATCCAGCGTTGCACGTTTGAGTGGTTTACGCCGGCGCTCAAAGAGCACATTCGTTGCGCCCATGCGCCGCAGATCGTGCATCAAAGCGATAGCGGACTCATAGCGCACGACCAGCCGCTCGTTATCGATGACCGGCAACGCAAATCCAGCGCGCTGCAATAGCGCGCCGAGTTCGCCTACATCGACGAACGGAGCAACACGTGGCGAGACCCCTCCCTCGATCTCGCTTTCAGCGATCGCGATAGCCTCGCGCAGTTCAGCCAGACTCTCCCCGCCGACCAGCGCTGCCAACAACAACCCGTCGGGTTTCAACGCCCGGCGAATTTGTATCAGCGTTCCCGGAAAATCATTGACAAACTGCAATGCCAATACCGACGTCACCAGATCGAGCGAGCTGCCGGCGAACGGCAGTGCTTCTTCGTCAGCAACAACGCGTGGAAACGCATTGTCCAGTTCTAACGCACCGAATTCGGCGGCAATGATCGTGTTGATTTTACCACTCGCGGCAAGCCCTCGCCGTACCACATCGGTTAATGTGCCGAGATCAACGGCGATATCAAACCGGCGCAGCACGGCGGATAGCCGGTCGCCCAACTCACTGGCAACGTGCTCCAACAGGAAGGTCGCGGGTCCTAGGGCGCGCGCGCGTTTTTGGCGCGCACGGAGCAAGGAGCGGTCAAAGATTTGAGGACCTGACGACATTGCTTTGTCCTGTCGCGCCTACGCGATTTTGTCGCGTCCATCCTTGATATGCTACCGTTGCAGCATGAACGAGCTCGTTTCGGCAAGGCCGGACAGACTACGATCGCATATCGCTCGCTTTCATGACGGTGTGCGGGCCGCTTTGCGGCTTGTACTCGACTTTGCGCTGCCGCCGCTATGTCCGTCCTGCCGCGAACCACTCAGCGAGGGTGCAGGTCTTTGCGCGCCCTGCTGGTCGAAACTTTCGCTTATCGAACCACCTTACTGCGCGCGACTCGGCATCCCTTTTGTCTACGATCCGGGCCCAGGCCTTTTGTCGATGGAGGCGATTGCCAACCCACCGGCTTACGACCGAGCGCGCGCCGCCGTGCGCTACGACGATATCGCCCGCACGCTGGTCCAAGGTTTTAAATACAGCGACCGGCTCGATCTTGCACCCATGATGGGGCGGTGGATGGCGCGCGCCGGCCGCGAGCTGTTAGCCGATGCCGACGCGCTCGTCCCGGTACCGCTGCATTGGCGCAGGCAATGGACACGACGTTTCAACCAGTCGGCAGCGCTTGCAGGTGCGATCTCAGCCATCTGCAACGTACCTGTTGCGCATGGGCTCAAGCGCGTCCGTGCCACGCCGCAGCAGGTCGGGCGGTCAAAAACCGAGCGCGCCGACAATGTGCAAGGCGCCTTCCGTGTACCGGCCGAGCACAAAGCGGACATTGCCGGACGGCGCGTGGTGTTGATTGACGATGTGCTTACCTCCGGCGCAACAGTCGATGCCTGCGCTCGGGCGCTATTACGGGCCGGGGTCGCCCATATCGACGTGCTGGTGTTCGCGCGGGTTGTAGCGCCCGCACGCGCTCCCATA
Source organism: Pseudolabrys sp. (assembly GCA_041500065.1). Taxonomy (GTDB): domain Bacteria; phylum Pseudomonadota; class Alphaproteobacteria; order Rhizobiales; family Xanthobacteraceae; genus Pseudolabrys. The sequence continues at coordinate 4,325 of JBGQLL010000023.1, read as the reverse complement.
TAAAAGATGGCCACATGGCGCAGAAACCCCTGTTATGCCCCCCGTCGAAATCTACACCACCCGCTACTGCCCCCATTGCAATGCCGCCAAGGCTTTGCTGAAGCGGAAAGGCGTGAACTACAGCGAAATCGATGTCAGCCGTGACGGGGATCGCCGCGAGGAAATGTTTCAACGCGCAAACGGACGCATGAGTGTGCCGCAGATTTTCATCGGAACGGTCCATGTCGGAGGCAGCGATGAGCTTCACGCTCTTGAGCGCGCCGGCAAACTTGACCCATTACTGACGGCGGGTGACGGGGCATCAGCATGAGCACGAGCACTTTTAAAGCCGCGATGATCCAGATGCGTTCGGGCCTTAAGCCCAGCACTAATATCGATGAGGCGGCACGCTTGATCGGCGAGGCAAGATCGGCCGGTGCCGACTATGTGCTCACTCCCGAAATGACCAATATCTTGGCGGCTAAGCGCGAGCAGCTTTTCGCTGTGGTCATGGAGGAAGAAGCCGATGCCTCCCTTGCGACCTTGCGCGAGCTTGCTCGCAAGCTTGGCATCTATGTCCATATCGGCTCGCTGGCAATCAAAGTTTCGCACGACCGGGCCGCCAACCGTTCGTTCCTTGTCGATCCAAAGGGCAACATCGTCGCCCGATACGACAAGATCCACATGTTCGACGTCGACCTTGCGGACGGCGAGAGCTATCGCGAGTCTCGCAATTACCGTCCCGGTGAGCTTGCCGTCCTGGCGGATCTGCCATGGGGACGCCTGGGCCTGACCGTCTGCTACGATCTACGCTTTCCAGCGCTCTATCGCGCGTTGGCCGAAGCTGGCGCCACCATGCTTACGATACCGTCAGCATTCACCAAACAAACCGGTGAAGCGCATTGGCACGTCCTCATCCGCACGCGTGCAATCGAAAACGGGAGCTTTGTTTTCGCCGCCGCACAGGGTGGTAAACATGAGAACGGCAGAGACACATATGGTCATTCACTGATCGTTGACCCTTGGGGGCGCATCATTGCCGAAGGTGGCACCGAGCCGGGGGTAGTCATGGCCGAGATCGATGCCGCGCAAATTGCCAATGCGCGCGCCCGCATCCCATCGCTGCAACATGGCCGGCGATTTGAAGTCGTTGAGCCAATGGTGGAACCGGCTCACCTGCACGTCGTGAGGAGTGCAGAATGATACGCTACGCGCTCGTGTGCGAACGGGGCCACGACTTTGAAAGCTGGTTTCAGGATTCCGCTGCCTACGACAAACAGGTCAAGCGCGAACTGGTGACCTGCCCGCAATGCGGCTCGGCCAAGGTCGAGAAGGCAATCATGGCACCGAGGCTATCCACGGCCGCAAAGAAGCAGCGCGCGCCTATCGATGCACCGGCCCCAGTCGCCGAGAGCCCGGCAGCACCTGGACCGGTAGCGATGATCTCGCCACAGGAGCAGGAGGTTCGTGCCAAGCTCAAAGAGCTGCGCGACCACCTCGTCAAGAACGCCGACAATGTCGGCGCGAAGTTCCCTGAAGAAGCGCGCAAGATGCACTACGGCGAAATCGAGCATCGCTCGATCTACGGTGTTGCTTCTCCCGAGGAAGCAAAAGAGCTGTCCGAGGAAGGGGTTGAATTTCACCCGCTCCCTCCATTGCCCGACGAACGGAACTAATACGCCCACACGAGCAGCGCGACTCCGACCACGACCATTACGATGCCGATGCTCTCGCGCGTAGTGGTCGGCTGCTTGAACACGAAATGTGTCACACCCTGTGCGAACAGAACTTCGACTAACGCCAGCGTCCGCACGTTGGCTGCGGTGGTGATCGCGAAGGCGAGAAACCAGAATTCGGAAGCGAAAGCGCCCATAAAGCCGGCGAAAAGCGACGGCTTCCATGCTCGGGCGATCGCGCGCAGAACCTTGGCGTCTCGCAGTGCGAGATAGAGCGACAAGGCTGCCGCTTGAATCACCAGCCCCACCGTCACAGTGAATGTCGCGGCCACCACGAAATTGGGTAGATGAAGTGACAAGATGGCGCCACGATATCCGATTGCGGAAAGCCCGAATAAAGCGCCCGAGAAGAGACCAACGATGGTCGAGCGCGTGCTGGTGGCCTCCCGCGCACCATCTTTCAGTGAAATGACAATCACGCCCGCTGTGGCAACGAGAATGGCTGCAGCTGCAAGCGGCGTGATTTTGTCGCCCAAAAAGATCAAGCCGAACAGCGCCACGTGCACCGGCTCGGTCTTGATGTAGGCGTAAGCTACCACAAACGACCGCTGGCCCATCACGGAGAGCATGGTCGCCGTGGCAGCGATCTGGGTGAAGGCACCGACGAGCACCCAGGGCCAAAACATGCCCGGCGGGTTTGTCAGTTCCGCCCCCGTCACGATCATCACGCCGGCGAGGAACAGCATTGCAAACGGAAAGCCGAACAGAAAGCGCACGTGGGTTGCGCCGACCGTGCCAAGGGTCGCCGTCAGTTCGCGCTGCATGGCATTGCGCGCGGTCTGCGCCGCCGCAGCAATTAGCGTAAAGACGGCCCAGAGCATTGCGTCGATGCGTGCTGTGTGCTCAGGCGGCGGCCGAACGGATCTCCGCCGCTTCAGGGAATTCGGTCACTGACCCGTTCTTGTTATCGATCAGCAGAAACAGATCGAAATAGCGAATGGTCGGCGCGCCCCCGGTGCGCTTGATTATGGATTGTCGCCATTCTTCGTTGTGAGCTTTTCGCGCAGCTTCTACTGATGGCCAGATGTAGACGCCGGCGCCGGTTTTTCCGTTAAGTTCGAGCAGGAAATGTTTACGAAGCAATTCCTTGTTGGCGCGCCACTTCGGAATAACATTGCGCGCCTCTTCAGCAACCTGCTGTCGGCTCCAGCCCTTCGGCGAATTAAATTCAACCAGTTCGAGAATCATGTCGTCTCTCCTTCTTGGCTGGGCGCTGCGCCACGAGCATATAGTTGACATCCATATCGGACGACAACTGCCAACGGTCGGCAAAGGGATTGTAGATCACCCCGCGCTCCCCGGTCACCCGCAAGCCGGCGCGCTCCATCGCGTTTTCAAGCTCAACCGGTGTTACGAACTTGTCCCATTGATGCGTGCCGCGTGGCACCCAGCGCAACACATATTCGGCGCCGACAATGGCAAGCGCGAAGCTCTTCAAGGTGCGATTGAGTGTGGCAGCGATCATAAGCCCGCCGGGTTTGACCATTGTGGCGCAGCTCGCAACGAATGCTCGAACGTCAATGACGTGCTCAACCACTTCCATGGCCAGGACGACGTCGAAGCGCTCCCCGTCGGCGGCCAATTCCTCGGCTGTGATGGCGCGGTAGTCGACCGCGAGCCCTGCAGTCTCGGCGTGCGCCTGGGCGGCATTGATATTGTCTTCCGACGGATCGGCACCGACCATCTCCGCGCCGAGCCGAGCCAGCGGCTCCGACAGAATGCCGCCGCCGCAGCCGATATCCAGCATGCGCAAGCCTTTCAGGCAGTCCAGCTTTTTTGGATCGCGGTTAAAGCACGCCGCCGCCTGGTCGCGGATATAGCCAAGTCTTACCGGATTGAATTTGTGCAGTGCCGCCATTGGCCCGCGCGCGTCCCACCAATCGGCCGCATGGCGCGAGAAACGCTCGATTTCGGCTTGATCGACCGATGATGCGTGAAGCTTACCCGCCATATCTGTCTCCGGCCGTCCCGACGTCAGCGGGCGGTTACCTGATTTCGGAATTCGAGCGGCGCATCGATATTGCTCAGCGGCTCGATCCCAACGCCAGTGCCTCGAATTGTGATGTCACCATAGTTGAGCATCCGTCCCAGTATCGATTGGTCGACATCCACGCTCTCAACCTTGTCCATGTTCATCTCGACTGTGTGCCGACGGATGAAGCCCCGCTTGTACACGATGCGGCGGTCAGTGACGTCTATCTCCGTCGTCCAGCGCCTGAACCAGGCACCGAAAGCCAGTACCAGGCCAGTCAACGCACAAACGAAAGCGACCAAAAGCGCGACCGGCCCGGTAGCACCGCCAGCGACAAGCACGATGAAGGCCAATAGCCATAGGCCTATTGCCGGCAGATAAACAATCCAATGCAGGGTAGTCGTATAGGCCACAGTCTCACCGGGCTGCAGGATGTGATCGATGTACCGCATCGAGGGGCCTTAATTCTTCGGGACTATAGCTGCGTCGTGGCGGCGATGTTGCGGTTGCCGCACCCCACCGGTATGTATACGCGCCTTTTGGGGCTGGCGCTCGGGGCTTTAACGTTTCACGTCGGCCGCTTGTTAGCGCCTTTCTGCGCATTCAGGAATGTCATGGCTCGGCTGGTGATGAAATTC
>JBGQLL010000022.1:0-22076 GCA_041500065.1 Pseudolabrys sp. | reverse complement strand
TGTCCACGACGATATTCGCCATCTGGTCGCGCACTTCCTTCACTGCGCTGCCGAGATGCGGCGTGAGCACGACGTTCTTCATCGCTCTCAGCGCCGGAGATAGCTTGGGTTCATGCTCGAACACGTCGAGCCCAGCACCCGCGATTTGCTTTTTCTTGAGCGCGCGCACCAGCGCCTTTTCATCAATAATGGCGCCACGCGCAGTGTTGATTATGAAAGCCGTTGGCTTCATCAGCGCAAACTGCTTGTCCGCGATCATATGACGCGTCTCGGCATTAAGCGCGGCATGCAGCGATACGAAGTCAGATTCGGCCAGAAGGCGCTCGAGCGTCACATGCTCGATACCGAGCTCCCGCTCGGCTTCGGGTTTGCGCCGCGGACCCCAATATAGAATTTTCATGCCGAAGCCCCGCGCACGCCGCGCGGTGGCCTGGCCAATACGACCCGCGCCAATAAGCCCGAGTGTTTTGCCGTAAACATAACTGCTGGCGAGGTGGCTCGACTGCGAACCCGGAAATTTTCCGGCGCGCACCAATTTATCGCCTTCCATCATGCGGCGAGCGACCGCAATCATCAGTCCGAAATGGATGTCGGCGGTCGCCTCCGCCACGATCGGCGGCACCACGGTGACCGGAATGCCGCGCTTGGTTGCCTCCGCGACATCGATATTGTCCGGTGTGATCGCCATCGAGCAAACCGCACGCAATTTTGGATTGGCGGCAAGCACAGCTCTGTCGATGCGGTCATGAAGCAGAGAAAACAGAATATCGCATTTCTTCACCGCCGCGATCAGTTTGGGCTTGGCGATGATCCTGCTCGAATCGGTGTTGATTTTGACGTTCGCGATGGCACGCAGGCGCTCGAGCGCACTGGCTGCAATCGGCTGGCTGACAAAGACGCGCGGTTTGGCCATCACCGCAGCCACCGCACGATACCAGCGACTCCATCGACGGCGCACTGGGCGCCGTCGGGAATCTTGCGAGTGGCGTCGAGCACGCCGAGTACCATCGGAATTCCACGCTCCCGCGCAAGCGACGCAAGATGTGAAGTGGAACCACCAAGCTCAGCAACGACGCCCGAGACCCGAGGCAGGATGTGGCTGAGGGCCGGGCCCGCCACGCGTGTGACCAGCACGTCGCCGGGCGCAACGCGTGACAGCTCACATTCGCAATTCACCACCACGGCGCGTCCCGATCCCCAGCCGATGCCGGCGGGATGGCCGTTGAGGCCGGGGTGCTGCAGCCAGATTTGATCCGGCACGATTGCCGGCTCCATATGAAGTGGACGCGATTGCAGGAGCCGGAAGCCGCCCTCATCCATCGCCCATTCGATCTCAACCGCACCGCCGGCCAGTTGCTCGCATTTGCGCATCAGGCGACCTAGCGTCACAGCCTCGCCTGCGCTGAGGCATGGCTCGCTGACTAGATTGTCAGGCACGAGCTGCGGCGCCGCGACCCCGTGTTCGCAGGTATCGCGATGGCCCTTGCGGCCCGCTTCGATCGTACGCAGGAAGCCCGTTTTGCTGAGCACGATGCGATCGGGCACCACCTCACCCTGCGCGATCGCCGAACCGAGGCCCCAGGTGGCGGAAATCAGCATTTGGCCTTCGGCTGTCTCGCTCAAACCACCGCCAGATGCACGGGCCGAAACCAGCGGCTGAATCAGCACGCCCATCGCCGTGTCCGCTGGAGAGAGTCCGTGGTTGTCCATGTAACGGCGCGCATGCGAGGTCCATAGCGCCGCCCAGCAAGCGCGCACGGCGGTCAGAAACTCCGTTTCATCGGAAAGGCCGAGAAAGCTTTCGAACTGGCCGGCAAAATTGGCGCCTTTGCGATCTTCGATCAGTGCTGACGAGCGTACGACACCGAGCGGGGCTTTCTCCCGCTGCTTACGCCAAGCCAAGAGCAGCGGCTCGAGAACCTCGGGTGCGATCGGGCGCTCGTAAAGAGCGAGCCGGATCTGGATCGAGATCCGGCGCGAGGCCGGCAGGTCGGCCTCATTGTATTGTTGCAGTAAATCGTCGATGCCGAGATGGTGCAGTTGATGTCGATAGGCATCGGCCGTCAGCGCAAAGCCCCCGGGCGTCGGCAGGCCGGCCTGCGTCAAACCTGCAAGATTGGCTGCCTTCGGGCCAACCCGTTCGGGATCGACCGCAAAAGGATCATCAAGCGGAAGAATGAATGCGGTCATATTCGCTCAACGTCTCGGCGGCCACACAGCCTCGGCGTGCAAGTGCCCGCTACTTCACATGATCCCCATAACCCGGAAGTGGGTCGACAACTGTGATCTGCTTCACAGGGAAGTTTGAAACGATCTCGATGTCGTTTTTCTTCACGATCAGCATTTCCTCGATGCGCACGCCGTAGCGGAAGCGCTTGCCGTGCTGCGTCTCGAGCGCGAAAGTCATGCCTTCCAAGATTTCGACCGGATGGTCGAGCGACCAGATGCGCGAGATCACCGGTGGGTCGTATTGCGCAAGCCCAAGGCCGTGGCCCCAAAGGTTGGCGGCGGCCTGGTCTTCGTCCTCGTAGCCCCAGGTTTCCATTGCGGAAGGCCACTTCAACGCGATGTCACGCGTGGTGGCACCGACCCTCACCGCGCCGATCGAGTCATAAAGCCATTCAAGTGCGGTGGCGTAAGTATCCTTCTGCTCTTTGCTGGGCTCCTTGCCGACACAGTAAGTGCGGTAATAACAGGATTTGTAGCCATTCCAGGTGAGCGCAGCCAAATCCATGAACACGATGTCGCCGGGCTGGATGATACGGTCCGAAAAGTTACGCCAATTTGGCCAGGTGTTCGGACCCGATGATACAATCACGTCCTCGACGTCTTCCATGCCGGGAATGTTGTAGAGATATTCCATCAGATGCGCGGTCACCTGATTTTCAGTGATGCCCGGGCGCAGAAATTTCATGCATTCCCAGTGCGTGGCATCACCGATCGCTCCGACGATTCGGAAACATTCCTGCTCGTCCGGGCTCTTGACCGCACGTGCTTCCATCATCGGAGTCATGCCGTCGACCCAGTTGATGTTATTCTCCTTGAAGATGTTGATCATGTTGATGTCGATGAAGTCGACGCCGAGCTTCTGGCCGGCAACGCCGTTTTCCTTCATCGCCTGCAACACCGCCTTGGTGAATTTTGTCACCTGCTGAGTCGAGGCGGGGCCGGCAGCGCCTTTGATCCAGGCGAATGAATGACGCACGTTTTCTTTTGGCAGCCACGGCGAATGCCGCTCGATCTGGAAGCCGAGGTCACCTTGCTCGAAAAGGATCGGCCGCCCGTCGCCGCACAACATGGCGTAACGCAAACCCGGCTTGAGACGATTCCAGCCCGGCGTAAGCGTACCGGTGATGTAGCGAACGTTCTCGTCGTACATGCACAGCATGGCGCCGAGCCCGTGCTTCTTCATCATCGTGCGTGCACGCTCGATGCGGTATTCGCGCAGCCGGTCCCAATTGACCCGCTGCTGCCAATCCATGCCGGCAATGCCGAAATTTGCTCCCATGGCCGTCCCTCCCCGACCGGCGCCTTCGCGCGCCCGTTACTGTTGGTCGAAATCCTAAGCCGGTTGGCACCTAAAGCCGAAATAATATATTCTGCGTTCGACCATTAGATTTTCTAATAGGCCGGTATTTGGGGTGCCCATGGCGAATATCCCGCTGCGGCAAATCCGCGCCGTCATCGCGGTCTGCGAAGAAGGCTCGTTCACGCGTGCAGCACAGCGGGAAAACGCCACACAATCGGGCATTTCTCAGCACGTCGCAGCGGTCGAGCGCACCCTCAAAGTCAAGCTGTTCGAGCGGACCACCGGCGGAATTACGCCGACACCGGCGGGCCTGCGCTACTACAAACGCTGCGTGGAGGCCGTCGGCACGCTCGAGCATGCCGCCGAGGAAGCGCGCTCGTTCGCCGGGGAAGTCACCGGTGACCTGCGCATCGGGCTGATGCCGACATTCACGCGCGCGGTGCTGGCGCCGGTATTGGACGATTTCGTGCCTCGCTGCCCGGAAGTAAGGCTGCACATCGTCGAAGGTTACAGCGCGCTGCTTACGGAAATGGTGCTCGACGACGTACTCGATTTCGCAGTCGTACCAGCCTTCGAAGGCACCATCGGGCTGAAATCGCGCATGTTGGTACGCGATCGCGAAATGATGATTTCCGGCCCGCGCGCCGGATTTACTCCGCTTGCGCCGCTGCGCCTGGCCGAATCCCCTCCCCTCAAGATCGTCGTTCCGGGGCCGGACAACATCCGCCGCCGCAATCTCGAAACCTATTTTCAGGCGCACGGCGTCGAGATTGCCGCAATGCTGGAGATGGACGCGATGATCGCAACGCTTGAATTCGTCGCGCGCTCCGATTGGGTGACAATTCTTCCAAGTGTGATCTCGGTCAATGACATTGGCCGTGGCGAGTTGATCGTCAATCCGATTGCTGATCCGGAACTGCACGCCGAATTCGTGGTCGTGCAGCCGACCCGGCGCACGTTGTCAACGCAAGCACGCCTCTTTCTGAAACGCTTCGAAGCGGAGGTCGCGCATATTCATCAAGTTTGGAATCGGGCGATCGCCCCGGTGCGACCCGGTAGTTTGCGCGCAGCAAATTCATAGCGAGTTGTCGCACAAGCTCGGTGGTATTCATTAGCCGCAATTCCGGTGGTCTCTCGTTACCGTTAGCGGCATTCGTCGTCCACATTTTCGACTAGCTTCCGACCAACTAAAGCCCGTTGACCTAATCCATAATTCGTCCAGCGAGACATTTGCCGACTGGGGACGGGCCGATGGACGCTTTTTATGTCGCCGCGTGGGGGTCGTGGTCGCTACCTGCTCCTGATCATCCCAGCATCTGAAAGAGGTCTACTGGTTCGGCAACACCAGAGCTCGTTCGTATTTGTCGTGTCGAGTTGGCTAACAGTGCAGGGAGTTCAGTATGAGTGGTTCAAACCAACAGAACGATCCCAACAATCCGCATTATTACGCGCCGCGTCGTCCGAGTAATCGTGTCAGCACTTTGCGCGTAACACGGTTACGTTCGGGAGAAAGCAAGCAGTCGATACCGACCGCCTCTCTTGAACGACCCTCTTTCGAGCCGCGAGCTTATGACAGGGGACCGCTCCCTTATGACAGAGGCTCCCTCTCAGATCGCTTGCCTGAGGTCTTGCGCAGGCCGGAACCGGACGCCATGCAATCGCTCTTGCGTGCAAGCCAACGTGCCCGAAAAAATCAGGTGCTTGCCCTCGCCATCCGCTTTGCGGCAGTAGCCGGCCTCGCCGCCGGAATTGCATTTGTGTGCATCGTGAACTTTACCGGGTTTCCCAGTCCACATGCAGTTACCGAAGCCGCGGATAGCACGCAAAATGTAACCTCGATAGAGCCAGCTCAAAAAACCATTGCTCCAAAATAATCGCCGCCGAAAGCATGACGAAGAAACCTACGTCTCGGAACACCGATCCTGACGAATGAATGAGGCAGTCATGTCAGACTGCCATCCAGGCTCCGTTCGCGTCGGCTGACTTGAACACCGCTTCCAGCGCCGCGGCGGTTTGCAAGATGCCTGTCGCGGAGATTGGGAACGCGCCCTGCCCGAGCGCGGCCTTCGCGAAATAATCGAGATTGCGGCCGAGATGATTGTCGGCGCGCCGGTCGATGATTTCGGGTTCCTTGCCGGCACGCCGCACAATCGCGCGCGTTTCGCTGACACTCTCCGCCCAGCAGTTCTCGCCGAAAACCGCAATGCGCCAGGCGAAGGGCGTCTTCATGGTGGTGGCGAGCGTGCCGGTAGCGCCATTCTCGAACTCAACCAGTGCCGCGGTCGTGTCACCGGTCGGGAGCTTGAGCGCGCGCGCCTTTGATAGGGCACTGATGCGCTTCATTGGACCGACAAGATCCCGGAAGCAGTCGAGCACATGGATTCCCATGCCCGTCATGCCGCCAGCCCGGCTTTCTTCCGCGCGCAGCCGCCAACTGTCGGCCGGATAATCCGCGAGCCAGTCGTGACTATAGTTGCCCTCCGCGTGCATGATCGTACCGAAATCGCCGGCCTCCTTTAGCTCTGCCAAAACCCGCATCGACGGCATCAACCGGAAATGATGGCCGACGCCAACCACAATGCCGGCCCGCCGGCAGGCGTCGAGCGCAGCCTGCGCGTCGGCCTTCGTGAGCGCGAACGGTTTCTCGCAATAAATATGTTTGCCCGTCGCAGCGATCGCCTCTACCTGTGCGCGGTGCTTGGTGTGCGGGGTCGCGAGCACCACCGCTTGAATCGACTGGTCGGCCAAAACCTCCTCGATCGAAGTCCCGAGCACGATTTGATGCTCCGCGGCGAAGTCACGTACTGAATCGAGTTCAAGCGTGATGCCCCGCGTAAAGCGCAACGGCGCGCCGAAGTCGCGCGCCGCCTTCACCAGCGTCTTGCCCCACCACCCGAGACCGACGATTGCCGTGCTGAGCATACTGACCCGAATTACGCTGCGGCCGGCGCGCCGGGCTGTTTCAGTGGATGTGCGCGCGCGAATGCATCGTTCTTCATGCACGCTCCAGCAATGCGAGCCACTGTCGGATATGGTGTCAGGTCGACCTTGAAGAAGTTCGCGCCGGCGACCTGACTGGCCACGCAAATGTCTGCCATTGTGATCTGGTCACCCTGGCAATACGTACCAGTTTCTTTCTCCGTCGAAAGATGCTCCTCCAGTGCACTCAGCGCGGCCTGGTGCCAATGCTGGGCCCACTTCATCACGCCTGCCTCATCGACTTTAAATTCATGCGCCAGATATTCGCGCACGCGCGGCACAATCAACGGATGCGAATCGCAGGCCACAATTTGCGAGAGCCCACGTACGCGTGCGCGAGCTTTCGGCTCTTTCGGCATCAGCGACGGATTGGGGTGAGTCTCGTCGAGGTATTCGATGATTGCCAACGATTCGAATAGCGCCGGACCATCGCCGTCGACCAAGGCCGGAATAGCCATCATCGGATTGACCGCACGAAATTTCGGATCGCGCTGGTGACCCTTCAACAAATTGACTTCAATCACCTCGGGCGTGAGGCCCTTGAGATTGAGCGCGATGCGCACCCGGTAGGTTGCCAGTGAGCGCCAGAACGAAAACAGTTTCACGATTGCCTCCCTGATTTTTCCGCCAGACCGGCGGATCGGCGTATTATTTCTTAGTACCCCCTGGATCGGCTTTAAGTCCCGCCGCTTCAATGCCGGCGACCGCAATGATCTCGTCGTTGTCGCCAGTATCGCCGGAAATGCCGATGGCGCCGAGAACGCGGTTGTCGGCGCCCCGAATCAACACTCCACCCGGGTTGGGCACCAGCCGCCCACCGCTCGCTGCCGCAATGGCGGCGAAGAAATTCGGGTTTTGTGCCGCACGCTCCATCATGGTGCGCGAGCCCCAACCCATGCCGAGTGCGCCATAGGCTTTGCCGACGGCAACTTCGAAGCGGATGATGCCGGAGCCGTCCTCGCGCTTGGCGCAGACGAGATGACCGCCCGTGTCGAGCACCACGACCGTCTGCGGCATTTGCTTGAGTTCGCGCGCCTTCTTCAGGGCGACATCGACAATACTCGAGGCCTGAGCGAGCGTTACAGACATACACGTACTCCTTCAGGATTTCTTTCGACTGGCCCAATACACGGACATGCGCGAACCGTCCCCGCCGCCAAAGCCATGCTGGGTTGCGTCCTCGAAACCCGTCAGTGCCGCCTTTGTGACACGCATGTCCGCACCCTTTGATTCGCCCGTCTCGATCATCGTGCGCAAATCCTTCACACCGTTTGCGATGCTGAACGTGGTCGGGCCCGGATCGCGCCCCTCGAACATAGTCACGATCATGTCGGCGCGATTCTTCAGCGCCGGATTGGCGCCATTGGTGTCGACGAACAAATCAAGCAAGCGTTTCGGCTCCCAGCCGACATCGCGCGCGATGGCGAAAGCCTCGCCATAGGCCTGCCAGGCAACCATCAGCGGCAGATTGATCGCGAGTTTCATTGATGAGCCGGTGCCGACCGGCCCGCAATGCTCGAGCCTGCGACACAGCTGATTGAGGATTGGCTTGGCTCGTTCTGCGTCTGCCGGCTCGGCGCCCATCAGTCCCAGCAGCTTTCCCTGGCGGGCTGGTGCGGTCGATCCCCCGACCGGGCATTCCACCATCGCAGCACCTTTGGCGCGTACCTTGGGTGCAAGCGCGAGCGGCACCTTCGGCGGCACGGTGCTCATTTCAATGAGCAGCTTGCCTTTGGCGTCGCCCGACAAAAGGCCTTTTGGGCCATTGTAAACTGCATCGATCGCCGCACCGTCAGTGAGCATTGTGATCGTCGCATCGACCGCACTCATCAGATCGGCGGGCGTCGCGGCCACCTTGGCACCGGCCTCCGCCAATGGCTTGGTCTTCTCGGGTGTGCGATTCCACACCGTCACCTCGTGGCCGACTTCCATGAGCCGAGCGGCAACTGCCGCGCCCATGACGCCGAGACCTGCAACGCCAATTCGCATGACTCCTCCTTCGATCTTCTGCCGCCGACGATAGGCGATCATGGCCGCGCTTGAAAGCGGCCTTGCACCTTAGCGCGACTCGACAGCCCCACACCCAACGCATAAGACGGGGATGGCAAACATTGATGCGATTCCGCATCGAGGAGACGATGAATGGCAGTGAGACGGACCAGGGGCACGGTTGGTGTGATCGGCCTCGGCATTATGGGTGGCGCGTTCGGCAAGAACCTGGTGGCGGCCGGTTGGCGTGTCGTCGGCTTCGACACAAATCCCGCGCGACGCCGCGAGGCAAAGCGTGCCGGCGTCGAGGTCGTACACGGCGCTGTCGAAGTGGCCGCCGCCACGCCAATCGTTCTCACAAGCCTGCCCAAGCCTCAAGCACTCGCTGACACGGTGCGAAAAATCGCCGCGGCCAAACTCAAGAGCAAGGTGCTGGTCGAAATGAGCACCTTCTCAATTTCAGATAAAGAAAAAGCCGAGCGTGTGTTGCGCAAAGCCGGCCATGTCATGATCGACTGCCCGGTCAGCGGCACCGGCTCCCAGGCAAAGAACCGCGATCTGGTGTTCTACGCCAGCGGTGACGCCAGAACCATCGCGCGGCTGCGCCCGGTCCTCACGGCATTCGGCCGCAATGTCTTTAATGTCGGCCCGTTCGGCAATGGCAGCCGCATGAAGTACGTGGCCAACCTACTGGTCGCCATCAACAACGTCGCTGCTGCGGAAGCCATGGTGCTCGGCATGAAGGCCGGTCTCGATCCGCGCATGATTGTCGAACTGATCAAGGCCGGTGCCGGCAATTCACGCGTATTCGAGTTACGCGCGCCGATGATGGCAAAGGGGCGCTACGACGACGTCACTATGAAGATCTCGGTATGGGACAAGGATATGCGGGTGATCGGCGATCATGCCCGCAAAATCCGCGTGCCGACTCCGTTGTTCAACGCCACCAAAGGCATCTATCTCAAGGCGATGAAGAGTGGCCTCGGCGGCCGCGATACTGCCGCGGTCTGCGCGGTATTGGAAAAAATGGCCAAGGTTAAACGGCGCAAACGATAGCGGCTGTTTGCATGCGCGGGCCTCTTCACTCTTGCGTCCCGCTTCCCCTTCTGTAGCCTTCCAACCCGACTAAGGGTGTCAGTTGGAGGGCGTGATGGCGGCGTTGCAGCAGCGGACGGAAATCCGCGACGGCATGCGGATAGATTGGGACGTGCCGATCACCATGGACGACGGCTTGGTGCTGCGCGCGGATTTATTTCGCCCAGTGAAAGAGGGAAAATTTCCGGTCATCCTGAGCTACGGTCCATACGCCAAGAATCTCGCCTTTCAGGATGGCTACCCAAGCGCATGGCAGCGCATGGCAGAAAAGCATCCGGACGTCACCGCGGGATCGAGCAACCTCTATCAAAGTTGGGAAGTGGTCGATCCGGAGAAATGGGTGCCGCACGATTACGCTTGCGTGCGCGTGGACTCACGCGGCACCGGCTGTTCTCCCGGTTTCATCGATCACTTCTCGCCGCGCGAGACAAAAGATTTTTACGACTGCATCGAATGGGCGGGCGAGCAGCCTTGGTCGAATGGTAAAGTCGGCCTCAACGGCATTTCCTACTACGGCATCAATCAGTGGCACGTAGCCTCTCTGCAACCGCCGCACCTCGCCGCCATGTGCATCTGGGAAGGCGCCGCCGATTGGTACCGCGACATGACGCATCATGGCGGCATTCTCTCGACGTTTTGGGAGAACTGGTACGACATGCAGGTGAAGACCGTGCAATACGGCGCCGGCGAGCGTGGCGAGCGCAGTCGCGTCCATGGCGAACTGGTGTGCGGACCGGAAACATTGCCGGAGGCCGAGCTCGCAAGAAACCGTGCCGATTTCGGCGCCGAGATCGCGTCCCATCCCATGGACGACCACTACCACCAAGCGCGCTCGCCGAAATGGGACAAGATCACCACACCGTTATTTTCGGCAGCGAATTGGGGCGGGCAAGGCCTACATCCGCGCGGAAATTTTGAAGGCTTCGTCCGCGCCGCCGCCAAGCAGAAGTGGCTGGAGGCGCATGGCATCGAGCATTGGACACATTTTTATACAGACTATGGCCGTGAGCAGCAGTTGCAGTTTTTCGACCGTTTCCTGCACGGAAAAAAGGAAGATTGGGCAAAGCAGCCGAAAGTATTGCTGCAAGTGCGTCACATCGACAAGTTCGTGGCCCGCGCCGAGAACGAATGGCCACTCAAGCGCACCAGGTGGACAAAGTTCTATCTTGATCCGTCGGCGATTACGCTGACGACCAAAAAACCGTCGGGCTCGGCCGAGCTGAAATTTGCCGCCATGGGCGATGGCCTCACGTTCCTCACGCCGCCGCTTGCGAAGGAGACCGAGATCACCGGTCCATCGGCGCTTAAGTTGTTCGTTTCTTCTTCGACGTCCGACGCTGATTTCTTCATCGTCCTGCGCGTGTTCTCCGGTGACCTGAAGGAAATCGTATTCCAGGGTGCCATCGATCCGCACACGCCAATCGCGCAAGGATGGCTGCGTGCGTCGCACCGCAAGCTCGATAAGAAATTGTCGAAGCCCTACCGCCCCTATCACACGCACGACGAGAAGCAGCCACTGGAGAAGGGCCAGCCAGTGGAGCTCGATATTGAAATTTGGCCGAGTTCGATTGCCGTGCCCGCCGGATATCGCGTCGGGCTGTCGATCCGTGGCAAAGACTACGAATATGGCGGGGCGAGCGGCGGCAAGCTGTCGAACTTCAAGAATGAGCTGAAGGGCTGCGGCCCATTTCTTCATGACGACCCGCGCGATCGTCCGCCCGCCATTTTTAACGGCATTACCAGCCTGCATTTTGGCCGCGGCAAGACGCCTTATTTGCTGTTGCCGATCATTCCGCCGAAAAAACGGGCAGGACGAAAATAACGCGACGTGCGGATGGGAACGAACGCAACCTTACACGCGGAAGCTGCGGCCATTTGGGGTGTTCATTCCTATCGAACCTCATGTAAGCTTCGCCCAACCTTCGACGTAACAGAAGGATCAGGGGGGAAATGAATACGCAATTCTGGGTAGTCCAGGCGTTCAATGGCGTGTCCTATGGCGCGTTGTTGTTTCTCGTGGGCAGCGGCTTGTCTTTGATTTTTGGCGTCATGCGTATCGTCAACCTGTCGCATGGTGCCTATTTTCTGTGGGGCGGGTACATTGCCCTATCAATTATAGCGGCAACCGGATCATGGGCACTGTCGCTTCCCCTTGCCGCACTAGCCGTCGCTCTCATCGGTTTGGCGATGGAGCGCCTGTTTCTGCGATCTGAAGGTTTCGAATTCATCCGCAATGCCGTTATCGGGCTCGGATTGGGGTTGCTGGCCGCATTGGCCGCCGTTCGAGGTCATTTTATCGGCGCAGGCTGGGTTCAGTTCACAGTAGTCACTGCGCTCGTCACAATAGTTTTCTTTTTCGTATTCAGTCGCGTTTCGATCATACCGATCGAAACGGATGTCCTCCGACAGGTTCTGCTCACGGTCGGATTTGCCTTTCTATTCCAGCAAGGCGCACTCGATATCTGGGGCGGTAACAACATGGATATCAATCCGCCAAGCGTGCTCACGCAGAGTATCGTCGTCGGCGGCACCTATTTGCCACTCTACCGCGTGTTCATGATCGGGATGGCGTTGACTTTCGGCATCGTGTTGTGGCTCGTGATGGAAAAGACACGGATGGGTGCAGCGGTGCGCGCGACCGTTGACGACGCGCAGATGGCCCGCGGCGTCGGTATCGATACCAATCGCATTTCCATGTTCATCTTCGCGCTTGGCGCTTTTCTTGCCGCGCTCGGCGGCGTAATCGGCGGCGCGTTCCTTGGCATCTATCCGGGGCTCGACTTCGAGATACTGCCACTCGCCTTCGCCGTGGTTATCATCGGCGGCATGGGCAGCTTGGGCGGTGCGGCCATCGGAGCGCTCGCAGTAGGTCTCGCCGATAATTTCGGCAAAGCACTCTTCCCGGAGGTCTCCTATTTCACACTTTATGCGCCGATGGTTCTGATCCTGGCTATCAAGCCGACCGGTCTGTTCGGACGAGATTGAGCGGACCCATGACAAACCAACAAATCAAGATCCTGATTGTCGCCGCCACCCTCGCAGCGCTTGCCTTGATCGTTCCGCACTCCGGCTCGTTCGTCGTTCTACTGGCGACACGAGCGATGGCCTTCGCAATCCTCGCCATGAGCGTCGACCTTCTGCTTGGCTTCACCGGGCTGTCTTCAATGGGACAGGCGGCCTATTTCGGTGTTGGCGCTTATCTGACGGCCGTTCTTGCCACCAAGTTTCACTTCGGACTCGGTTGGGATTTCTGGATAGTCGTGATCCTGGGAATTCTGCTCGGTGCGGCACTGGCGGCTTTGTTTGGGTTATTCGCGATCCGCGCCGGCGGCGTCTATTTCCTGATGATCACGCTCGCGCTCGGCCAGTGCGTCTGGGGCCTTGCTTATCGTTGGAATTCACTCACCGGCGGCGACAATGGCATCAATATGAGTGGTCGGCCAAATTTCGGCCTCGACCTCGGTAACGAGGTCACCTTCTTCTATCTCGTGTTCGCCTTCTTCGCGGTCTCGATGGCACTGATGTACGTGCTGGTGCGCTCGCCATTTGGGCAGAGTCTCGCCGGTATCCGCGAGCGCGAATTGCGCATGCAAATTCTCGGCTACAATACCTGGCTGCACAAATATATCGCCTTCATCATTGCTGGCGGCTTCGGCGGGCTTGCGGGCGTATTGTGGGCTCAAACCAACGGTCACGTCAGCCCGGAAACGGTGGTGCTGACGACATCCGTGGATTCCCTACTGATGGTTGTGCTGGGCGGCTCGGGTACGCTGGTGGGGGCCGCGATCGGCACGGCGATTGTCTTCGGTCTGCGCGAATATCTCAGCACGCTGGTCCCCTGGTGGCAGTATGTGCTCGGGGGTGTCTACGTGCTCACAATTCTCTATCTGCCGATGGGCCTGATGGGATTGCTCTCCGGCGTACGCCAGCGATTTGGGTCTCAAGGCAAGGAAGAAGGCTTGAAGAAACTCGCGACAAAGCCTTCCTGAGCCACAACGGGAAGGTCATGACAACAAGGGAGGAATTTCGATGACAAACAAACTGCAAAGAGTGTTGCTGGGCAGTTGTCTTGCCCTCGGTCTGGGTTTGACCGCCCAAGCTACCGCGGAAGAGCTGCGCATCGGTTACATCTCGCCGGTGACTGGCATCTTCGCCCAGGTCGGAAAGGACATGGTCGACGGATTCCAGATGTATCTTGATGAGCATGGCGGCAAGCTCGGCGGCATGGACGTAAAGTTCATCGTGGAAGACGACCAGGGCAAACCCGACGCCGGCGTCACCAAAGCGAAGAAGCTCATTCTCCAAGACAAAGTACACATGTTCATCGGTGGCTTGCTCGCGTCCACCGGCTACGCGTTGGCGCCAATCTCGACCAGCGAAAAGACGCTTTACATATCCTCGGTCTCGTCGGCAGACGACCTGACACAGCGTCAGCTCAGCAAGTATCCGTATTTCCTGCGCACCAGCTGGACAAGCTCTCTGCCGCATCAACCCCTCGGCCAGTGGGCCTGCGATAATGGTTTCAAAAAGGTCATCGTGATCGCGGCCGACTATGCCTTCGGCTACGAAACGGCAGGTGGCTTCCAGAAGGTGTTCGAGGACTGCGGCGGCAAGGTCGTCCAGAAAATCTGGCCACCGCTTGGGACCAAGGACTTTGGGCCTTACATCCCGACTTTCAAAGCGGATGCTGACGCGATCTTCACCACCATGGTTGGCCCGATGGCATTGCAGTTCCCCAAACAGCTGCGCGGTGCGGGTGTCAAGTTGCCGATCCTGGGTAGCGGCGTCAGTTACGATGAGTTCGTTTTGCCGTTCATGGGCGACGAAGTCATAGGGGACGTGTCGGCGCTGCACTACAGCGCTGCGATCGACACCCCGAAGAACCAGGCCTTCGTGAAGGCCTATCGCGCGAAGTTCGGCAAGGTGCCGGGCTATTACTCGGAAAATAACTATACGACCGCGATGTGGCTCGACGAGGCGATCAAGAAAGCCGGCGGTAAGTATCCGGGACCGGAGGAGTTCATCAAGATCATGGCGAGCATCAAGCTCGACGCTCCGCGGGGTCCGGTTGAGCTCGACGAAAACCGCAATCCGATCGAGAACGTCTACATCAAGAAGGTCGAGAAGAAGAAGATGTTCGGCTACGACAAGGACGAGCTCTGGAACACCGTGATCAAGACCTATCCCAAGGTCAGCCAGTTCTGGACCTACGGCAAAGAAAAATTCCTTGCCCAGCCGGTCTATGATCGCGATTTCCCGCCCTGCAAATACTGTGAATGACGGACAAACGCCGGGGCCCGCAACGGAGCCCCGGCACTTTACTGAAATCTTTAGGAAGTGCGCGTGAGTACCGACCCTCAAACGAACGGTAGCCAAGTCCCGGCGCTTGAGCTCAAAGCCTTGTGCAAAAGTTTCGGCGGCCTTCAGGCTACGCGCGAAGTGACCCTACGCGTGATGCCGGGTGATCGGCAGGCCATCATCGGTCCGAATGGAGCCGGCAAAACCACGCTGTTCAATCTGATCACGGGGATCTATCCCGTAACATCCGGAAAAGTGCTGCTGTTCGGCCAGGATGTCACCAGCTGGCCGAGCCACCGGCGCACGGCGCTCGGTATGGCGCGCACATTCCAGGTCACCAGCCTGTTTCCGAAATTGACCGTGCTGGACAATGTGCTGCTGGCAATCAAGGGCCTGCGGCCGTCGAAATTCGTGATGTGGCGCTTCTTGTCCTCGTACAAAGAAGTCTACGACAAGGCTTATCACCTGCTCGAACAAGCAAACTTCCTCGACCGCAAGGACACCGAAGTTCGCAACCTCTCGCACGGCGAGCAGCGCCAGCTTGAGATCGTGCTGGGTCTCGCCAGCGATCCGAAAATTCTTTTGCTTGATGAACCGGCTGCCGGCCTGTCGTCAGGCGAATCCACGGAGATGTCCGAATTCCTGATGAAGCTCGATCCCAAGCTGGCAATCCTCCTGATTGAACATGACATGGATGTGGTGTTCGACGTCGCCGACGAGATTTCGGTTCTGCATTTCGGCGAAATACTGGAAACAGGATCACCCGAGAGCATCAAGAAAAGCCGTCGCGTACAGGAAATCTATCTGGGGACCGACTGACGCCATGGCCATTCTCGAAGTCCAGGACATTCATACTTATTACGGCGACGCGTACGTGTTGCAGGGCTTATCGCTACAACTCGAGCAAGGGCAGATCCTCGGTTTACTCGGCCGCAATGGCGTTGGCAAAACTACGCTGGTGAATTCGATTGTCGGCTTCAATCCGCCGCGCCGTGGCAAGGTCGTATTCAAGGGCGACGACATCACGCACCAGGCGTCATTTGAAACCGTGCGCGGCGGCATGGGCCTGGTGCCGCAGGGCCGCCGCGTTTTCCCGACACTTGGCGTTGAAGAGAACCTGCTGGTGGCCGAGCGCAGTCCAGACCGGCACAAGTGGAATCTCGACCGCGTCTATAAATTGTTTCCCCGCTTGCACGAGCGCCGTTATCAACGCGCCAAGACATTGTCCGGCGGCGAACAACAAATGCTGGCGATCGGGCGCGCGCTGATGACCAACCCCGATTGCCTGATCATGGACGAGCCGTCGGAAGGGTTAGCGCCGATCATCATCCAGGGCCTTTGGGAAGCTATCGGAACGCTGAAAAAAGAGGGCCTGTCCATTCTACTGGTCGAGCAGAATGCGCATCTGGCACTCAAACTCGTCGACTATGTGCACGTGATGAGTAAAGGCCAGGTGGTCTATTCGTCCAAGCCCGATGAATTGCGCGCCAACGACGAGATTAAATCCAGTTATCTCGGCATCTAGCGGCCGATCGTCGCAATTCCGATGGTGCAGCAGTCTGCCCATCACCGCAGTTGGGCGAGCACGGCGTAATGTCGTGATCGGGCTTTACATCATGGAATAGCTTGGCAGATGATGGGCGAAATTTGGTCCGCCGCGGTGGGGTATGGCGGCCAAAATATGAGCCCCGGCAGGGGGTAAAGGGAGGAAACATAATGTCTCGTAAAGTCACCCGTCGTAAATTCATGGCCGGCACGGCCGCTGGAGCAGTTGCGGCGAGTTTCAACTTTCCCGCACCGGCGATCGCACAGGCGGCGCCGTTCAAGCTCGGCCTTCTCACCATCAAGACCGGCCCGCTCGCGCAGGGCGGCATCCAGATGGAACAGGGCGTCATCACCTACCTGAAGGAAAAGGACAACACCTTCGCCGGCCGCAAGGTCGACTTCGTCTCCGCCGATACTGGCGGCAGTCCGGCGGGCGCAAAAACGAAGGCGCAGGAGCTGGTCGAACGCGACAAGGTCGATACCATCATCGGACCGCTCGCGGCCTTCGAACTGCTGGCGATTACCGACTACATCGCCCAGGCAAAAACACCGTTGCTCAGCCTGGCCGCTGCCGAGGATCTGACCCAGCGCCGGCCAAACCCATACTTCCTGCGCGCATCCGCCTGCTCATCACAGGCCATGCATCCGATGGCGGACTACGCGTCAAAAGAAATGAAGCTAAAACGCATGATCACCATCACCGAGGATTTCGCCTTCGGCTACGAACAGATGGGAGGCTTCCAGCAAACATTCGAAGACAACGGCGGCAAGATTCTCAAGAAGCTGTGGCCGCCACTCGCCACACCCGACTACACGCCGTATCTCGCCCAGATCGCGGATTGTGATGGCGTGTGTCAGGGCTTCGCAGGCGGGAATCCGCTGAAGTTCATGAAACAGTACGCCAGCGCAGGTCTTAAGTTTCCCGTAGTCACCGGCCAGACCGGCGGAGATGACGCGCTGCTGCGCAGCTATGGCGATGAGGCTATCGGCCTCGTCAGTTGCTGCCCTTACACCCTCGACGCGGAGACCGAAGCAAACAAGCGGTTCGTCGCCGGCATGCAGAAGAACTTCAATCTAGATCCCGGTTTCTATGCGGCCGGTCTCTATATCAATTGCATGGTGATCGACGCGGCACTGAAAAAAGCCGACGGCAAGAGCGACGACAAAGCCGAGTTCATGAAGGTGCTAAGGTCGGTGTCGCTCACCGATACCCCGCGCGGACCGGTCAAGTTCGATCATCTCGGGAACGCGGTCGGCAACTTCTACATCCGTACGTGCGAAAAAGCCGGCGGCAAGCTCATCAACAAGACCATAAAGACCTACACGAACGTGAGCCAGTTCTGGACTTACGACGAGAAAAAATTTCTCGAGCAGCCCGTCTATTCGCGCGACTTCCCGCCGCTCAAGTCGTGATGCATGACGTTGCGCGGGCGCCGCACAGGCGCCTGCAATTTTTTGACATGGCGAACGCGGGACGACGGCAACCATGAACTTATGGCTGGTGCTGGCGGTCAACAGCATCACTTTTGGCGGACTACTGTTCCTGTTGTCGGCGGGCTTCTCGCTGATCTTTGGGCTGATGCGTATTCCGAACCTGACGCATGGCTCGCTGTTCATGCTAGGTGCTTACGTTGGCGTCACTTTCGTTCTGGGTGTCCGTGGTTTTCAACTGAATTTCTGGCTTGCGGCGCTTCTGGCAACGCTGACGGTGGCGGCCCTTGGCGCGCTGGCCGAGCGGTTGCTGCTGCGCCGCATGCCAGGCGATCAACTGGCGCAGGTGCTGGTGACTCTCGGCCTGTCGTTCATGGCCGCAGACCTTTGCCTGATGATATGGGGCGGCGATCCGATTTCGGTCCCGACGCCCCCCGAACTTGAAGGTTTCGTGCGCTTCGGCGTGTTGGTGTTTCCTGCATATCGTCTTGCGATCATCGTGATCGCAGCTGTATTCGCCGGCGCCCTTTGGCTGTTGCTCGAGCGCACGCGTCTGGGCGCCATGATCCGCGCCGGCGTCGACGATCCCAACATGGCACGCGTGGTCGGAATCCGCGTATCGCAGCTTTTCACGATTGTGTTCGCGCTCGGCGCAGGCCTTGCCGCTTTCGCCGGTATCATCGGCGGGCCAATATTGTCGGTCTATCCCGGTCTCGACCAGGACATGCTGCCGCTAGCGCTGGTGGTCGTCATTCTCGGCGGGACGGGCAGCCTGCTTGGCTCTTTCGTCGGCAGCATCATCGTCGGATTCATCTACAATTTCGGTCAGGCGCTTTTGCCTGAACTTGCGTATTTCGTGCTCTTTCTTCCGATGTTGCTGGTTCTGTTGCTACGGCCACAAGGTCTTTTCGGCAGGCATGTACCATGAGCGCGCGCATGCTCGCCCTTGGTGTCGCGCTCCTGGCACTTGCGACGTTGCCGTTCTGGATGAGCGGCATCTATTACATCAACGTCTCCAGTCAGATTCTCTTTTACGCTGTATTTGCGCTCGGGCTGAACGTGCTGGTTGGCTACGCCGGGCTGGTTTCGCTCGGTCACGCTGGATTGTTTGGCGTGACCGCCTACGCGACCGGCTACATGTTGCAGCTTGGGTTCGGTCACCCCATCGCGATCCTGATCGCATTGGTGATCAGCATGCTTTCGATGGCGGTTTTCGCGGCACTCTCGCTGCGCTCGACCGGCATCGGCTTCATCATGATTACACTAGCGCTCGGTGAAATCCTCTGGGGACTCGCCTATCGCTGGATCAGCCTGACGGGTGGTGACAATGGTTTGAGCCTGAAGACTCGGCCAGAGCCCTTCGGCTATTCGCTGTCCGATGTAAATACATTCTACTATGCGACACTTATCATCTTCCTGTTGTCGCTCGCAGCGGTAGCGGTATTTGTACGCTCGCCGTTCGGCGCCGCGCTGATGGGCACGCGAGACCAACCGCGCCGCATGAACGCGCTTG
The DNA here is from genome assembly GCA_041500065.1 of Pseudolabrys sp. Lineage (GTDB taxonomy): Bacteria > Pseudomonadota > Alphaproteobacteria > Rhizobiales > Xanthobacteraceae > Pseudolabrys. Next base: position 2,697 of record JBGQLL010000022.1, on the reverse strand, counting down.
GCTATCACGTCTGGGCGATCCGCTTTTTTGCCTGCTTGTTCTCTGGCCTGCTGACTTCGGTGTCCGCCATTTTGTTCGTGTACTACACGCAGTTTATCAGTCCGCAGACGCTCGCCCTCACCTCCTCGGCCGAGGTCCTGCTGATGGTGATCTCTGGCGGTGCCGGCACGCTACTCGGGCCAATTGTCGGTGCTACTTTGGTGGTGGCGGTCAAAACCGTGGTGAGCGGATTCATTGAGCGTTGGAATTTCCTGCTCGGCGCCATTTTCGTCGCTATCGTCATCCTGATGCCTGAAGGCCTGGTGCCAGGCAGCGCACGCCTTTGGCGACTGGCATGGGGCAAACGCGACCGTAGCACCAATGCAGTTGCGGGCGGCGCGGAGGCTAAGCCATGACCGCGTTGACCGTTTCCGGCCTGAGCAAATCCTTCGGCGGTCTTCACGTGACCCGCAGGGTCGATCTCGATGTCGCACCGGGCGAGCGCCGGCTGATCATCGGCCCCAACGGCGCCGGCAAGACCACGCTGTTCAATCTGATCACGGGAGAGCTCACGCCCGACTCCGGTTCAATTCATCTGTTTGGACAGGACATCACCAAGGTGCCGAGCCGCCGTCGCGCCCATCTCGGCATGGCGCGGACTTACCAAATCATCACGCTGTTCGCACGTGATACCATCATCCACAATGTGACGCTGGCACTGCTCGGCCTGTCACCGTCGCGCTGGAACCCGCTGATCGATCTCAAGCGGCAAGGCCACTTCGTCGAGCACGCACAAACGGCGCTGGATCGGGTCGGTCTCGGCCACATTGCGAATCGTCCATTGGCGCAGACTTCGTATGGCGAGCGCCGGCGCGTCGAGATTGCGATGGCGCTCACACAAAACCCGAAGGTACTGCTGCTCGACGAGCCATTTGCTGGCCTGTCGATCGATGAGCGCCGTGACGTGAAACAACTGCTGCTGGCTATCCCGCGCGATGTCACCATCGTGATGATCGAGCACAATATGGACGTGGCGCTGGAATTCGCCGAACGCATCACACTTCTGCATTTCGGTGAGGTCATTGTCGAAGGCAACCGCGCCGAAGTCGTTGCCGATCCGCGCACACGGGAGGTCTATCTTGGCCACTAGCGCGCTCAGTCTCAGTCACATCGACGCTTTTTATGGCGACAGCCACGTTTTGGGCGACGTGTCGTTCGAACTCGGCGAAGCGCGCATGCTCGGCTTGCTCGGCCGCAATGGCGCCGGTAAGTCGACCTGCATGAACGTCACCATGGGCCTGCTGCCGCCGCGCCGGGGCGAGGTGGCAGTATTCGGGGAACAGGTGAGCGGCCTGTCGCCCGAGATGATTGCGGCGCGCGGCGTCGCGCTGGTACCGCAAGGGCGGCGCATCTTTAAAAGCCTGACCGTCCGGGAAAATCTGGCGGTGGCTGCTCGCAAACCCGATCCCGGCAGCAAACACGCGCCCTGGACTACGGACACTGTGTTCGGGATGTTTCCGCGCCTTGCCGAACGCCGTAATCAAATCGCCGCGCATCTGTCGGGCGGTGAACAGCAGATGTTGGCCATCGGCCGCGCATTAATGGGCAATCCGCGTGTGCTGCTGATGGACGAACCATCGGAAGGGCTGGCGCCGCAGATCGTCGCTGAAGTCATGGCGACCATCCGCAAGCTGAAGGAAAGCGGGCTGTCGATTGTGCTGGTCGAGCAAAATCCAAAACTGGTATTCGATGTTGCGGATGATATCGTTATCCTCAATACCGGCCGTGTCGCGGTCGTTTCCACCCCGGCAAAACTGGAAAAGGATGGCGTCGATTTGCGCCAGCACCTTGGGGTGTTTTAGGGGATTTCCACATCGTCATGGCCGGGCTCGTCCCGGCCATCCACGACTTCTTTGTGGAAAGACGTGGATGCCCGGCACAAGGCCGGGCATGACGCAACAACAGAGGCACGCGAAATGGCTGACATCTGGAACAAATATGCGGACACGGCTGCGCGCAAGCACGGCAAGCCGGGGCGCGACGTAAGGCCGAAGAGCACGACCATCGATGCTCATACGCACATTGCCGTGCCGCGGGCCGCCGAATTCATCAAGCCTCACCTCGACGTCAGCACCATTCCGCTCGCGCACTTCGCCTCGGCCGAAACCAAGGCGATCAACGCCAAGCAGGAAGCCGACATCCGTGGTTGCATGACCGGTTATGACGAGCGCTTTGCGGTTATGGACAGAATGGGCGTCGACGTTCAGCTCGTCATGCCGCCGCCACCGCAGTGTTATCACACCGTTGCAGTCGAGCACGCTGTACCGGCAGCACGCATGATCAACGAGGGTGTTGCCGAATTCGTTTCGCGTCACAAGGATCGGTTCATCCCGTGCGGCACAGTACCGATGCAGGATGGCAACGAGGCAGCAAAAGAACTTGAGCACTGCATAAAGACACTCAAGTTCAAGGGTGTCGAAATCCTCACCAATGTCGCAGGCAAGGAACTGTCCGACCCGGCCTTTGCGCCGTTCTGGAAAAAGGCTGGAGAACTGGGAGCTTTGGTGATCATCCACCCTAATGGGTTCACTGAAGGTCAGCGTCTATCGCGGTTCTATTTCAACAATATTATCGGCAACCCGTTCGAAACCACGCTCGCCCTTCACTATCTGATTTTCGACGGCGTCCTCGAACGCCATCCGAATCTGAAGATATTCG
>JBGQLL010000021.1:0-23065 GCA_041500065.1 Pseudolabrys sp. | reverse complement strand
CTGCCCTCGCGCTTGATCTCAATTCCTTCCGAGCGCAGCACGGCCTTCCCCCGTTGTCCGCGAGCGGCACGCTCACCAGCGCCGCCTATAGCCACGCCCACAATCTCGCCGCGCGCCAGCGGCTCGACCATGCCGGCTTTCACGAGCGTGCGTCGATGGCGTCCGGTTCGGCGGCCGAAAACGTCGCGTTCGGATGTGCGACGGAAGACTGCGTCATCCGGATGTGGGCGAGATCCGGCCACCATCGGGCCAACATGTTGCGACGGGACGTCACCAGTTACGGAATCGCTTCCGCGGACGGTGGCAATGGCCGCCGTTACTGGGTTCTGGAATTGGGAAATTAAGACGCCCCGGCCGTGGGGCCACGTGTCATTTCTTCTCCAGCATCAGCTGGCCCTTCTGCCCGATCACGCGTTGCGCAGCGTGGGCAAAGCGCGCGAGCAGCCATGGCAGCGTGACCTCAAGCCGCACTCCCGCCTCATAGACATCGATGATGCCGGAAGCGTGCTGGCCCAGTGCCGCGACGCGGAAGGTCAGACGATCGCCGGTCCAGACCGCTTCCTCGAGCGATAGGAGCCAGGCGAATTCGGTTTTGGCGCGGCCAAGGCCGTCCTTGATACGGCGAAGTGCCTCGTCCTTGCCCAGGCGATGGGGAATGACAACGATGAGTGGTTCCGACATTGCGGCGGTATCTCCCGGATGCTGACAGGCATGTGGGGACGCCGCTCGCGCAGAAAAAGGGCTGGCAACGCTGGTTAAAGGGGCTGGACCTTCAGGTCCGCTGAATCTTCCCGTTGGGGCTAGCCTTATCGACAGCCGTGGGCAGGTGATCGGCGAGCAGTTTCAGCACCTCGTCGACGGGCACACCGTATTGCTGCGCGATTTGCCTGACCTGCTGGCTTCCCAACGCAGCCTGGATTTGCTCGGGCGTCACCTTCATGTTGGGCCCGTTGCTGAGCCAGGACTTGACCTGATCTCCCAATCCGGACTGCTGAAGCTGATTGACGACGCCTTGCAGGTCACCGAGGTTGGTCTTCGCCAAAAACGCCGAGATTAAAGCCGGCCCTTCAGTGGCGGCTACCGAACCAAGAGCTGCTTTCAGCGAAGGACTGAGCTGATCCCAGAGTCCCATACCTACCTCCAGAGCGCGAGCCATCAGCAGGCATCACGCCCGGCCGACCCGCAGACAGTTTGTCCCTCAGGGATGTTTCTCGGTCTTGGAGGCGCGCATTCCCTGACTTGTCGCGTCGCTCTCGCACATATATGCAACGGTTTTCGTGTTGCCGTAATCCTTGTAGCCGGTGAAGTGATAGATTTTTGAATTCAGATTGGCCCAGACGACGGTGCCAGTGAGGCAGCGCATTCTCGCCTGCCCTTCGGTCGCATACTGGTTAGCACCGGTCGGTGCCGTCGCGGCCGGCCGAGGCGCTGCGGTCGGCGGCGGCGCGGCTGGAGCTTGCGCAGGCGCCGTCGTCGTGCGCGTCGGCGCGGGAGCCGGTGCAGGAGCTGGAGCCGGCGCTGGTGCAGGCGCTGCTATAGTCCCACCCGAACGGCACTGCGTTACGTAAGCCTTCTCCGTAATTCCCTTCGCTTGATTGTCAGCTTTGTTGGCCCGCCATTCATCCCGGCACGCCTTGGCCGTCTTCTGCTGCCCCGCGGCCGGAGCAGTCGCGGGCGTCGTAGTAGCAGGCGTTGCAGTTTTTTTAGATTTTTTCTCGGCGGGTTTTTTCTCAGGTGCCGGCGCCGGAGCGGCCGTCGTCGTGCCACTTCCGCCAGCGCGGCACTGAGTGACGTAGGCCTTTTCCGTTATTCCCTTGGCCTGATTGGCGTCTTTATTGGTGCGCCATTCGGCTTGGCAAGCCTTGACTGTCTTTTGTTGAGCAACAGCAGGGAAGGCTAAAAGCGAGACGCCAAGAATGGCTGAACTGATGACTCCGATGTTACGCATCTTCAACTCCTGGCGTTTTGCCGTTGTCGCGGTTATGCGTCTTTTTCGCACTTCGCCATGAAGCTGTTCTTCGCCGCGCCAGCGAGCGCCTTGCCATCTTTGCCGACGGCTTTGGTCTCACAGGCGTCTTGCTTGCATTTCTTGACGAAGGCTGTCTTGGCAGCGCCGGAAAGCGCTTTGCCATCCTTGCCCACTGCTTTGGTTTCGCAGGATTGGGCCAATGCGGACCCGACAGCAAACGACGTAATCAAAGCAGCAAGGAGAAGTCGCTTCATCGTTCCCTCCAATAAATTTAGTGACGTCAAATGTATGGAATTTATGGATTAGGACGTCAACCAAAGACAAATATTTGTCCTCACGCGACAGAGGGTCAATTCAATTTTTGCGGCACAAAGTTGAGGCAAACTAATGCAAGCTTATTTTGCGCGCGTCTTTGAAAAACGATCGGTAAGGGCTCTTCGAAAGCCTTTGATTCCACAAGCATTACTGCTTTGAGACGGTGTCAGGACACCGCCAAGGGCAATGGTGACTTCCCGCAACTTCGCGCCGCAGCATGTCGACAAAAACGATCGACGCGGAACGCGCGCGCGTTGTTACACTCGATGATGAGCGGACGTCCTTATGACAGCCGCCATGTAAGGGGGAGACACCATGTCGTCGTTCAAATTCAGCGCCACAGTTCTATTCGCCGGCTTTTTAATCCAGCCGGCGGGCGCCCAGCTGCTCGAACACAAGGATATTTCGGCCGAAATGGCCGTCACCATTGCGACAACCGCGATCGCAACCTGCAAGGCAAATGGCTACGCGGTGTCCTCGACAGTCGTCGGCCGGAACGGCGAGGTCATCGCCCAGATCCGTGGCGACAATACTGGCCCGCACACTGTCGAGAACAGCTTCCGCAAGGCCTACACCGCGCGCACCTTCCGGATCCCATCGGGGGACCTCGTGACCCGATTGAAGAACGACCCGTCGCTGGGCCTCATCCACCTCACCAACGTCATTGCCAATCAGGGCGCGCTCCCGATCAAGATCGGCGAACAGGTGATCGGAGCAGCCGGTGCATCCGGCGCGCCGGGAGGCGAGAAAGATGAGGCCTGCGTGAAGGCAGGCATCGACAAAGTCGCCGATCAATTGAAATAACGCAGGCGCCCGCTTCTCCTTTGCGCGTTCAAACCAGTGGCCGAGGTCGGAAATATCCGACCTCGGCGCCGCTGGAACTGGAATCCATTGGCAGCGTTATTTTTTCGGTCCTCAGAATTCGCGAGCGGACGGGACAACGCGATTGGCGAGCCTGCCTCCGATAATACCGCATTGGCCTTCATGAATATTGCGTGATCGCTCTGTTCAGCGCACACGAGCATGCTAGGCTTGATCGTCAAGGCCGGACACTGGAGTAGTTGTCATGCGTCTCCGCCGTCTTGCGCTAGCCTTTGCCGTCGCGCTCGCCGCGTTCATCCTTGCTCAACCGGTGCGCGCCAACGTCATGATCATCATCGACAAGTCCGCGCAGAAGATGACCGTCACGGTCGACGGCGAGGATCGCTATACGTGGCCAGTGTCGACAGGCCGCTCGGGCTACGACACGCCGTCGGGCGATTTTCAGCCATTTCGTATGGAGCGCGATCACTTCTCGCGGGAGTGGGATGACGCGCCAATGCCGAACTCGATCTTCTTCACCAAGGAGGGCCACGCCATTCACGGCACCTTCGAGGCGCGCAATCTTGGTCGGGCGGCCTCGCACGGATGCGTGAGGCTGTCGACGCAAAACGCAGCGACGCTATACGCACTCGTCAAGGAAGAGGGCGTGTTCAACACGCGCGTGCGTCTCGTCGGCCAGTCTCCGAGAGACGACGATGCGGTCGCACGCCGCAACAACGACGCATCGCGCAATCGCGACTATGTGCGCAATTACACCACCGACAGCGATGATTCGATCGATCCGTCGTTTCAGCGCAGCCGCCAGCGGGGCTGGTACGACAACAGCGCGCGTTCCTATTATTACCGCCCGCAACCGTATTATGTACGCCGCTACTACGGCCGCGGTTATTACCCATTCGGGTGGTGAGCGGGGGAGATGATCCGCAAACTCGCCGGCGGCAAATATCGGCTCTATTCGCGCAAGAAAGATCCCCGCACCGGCAAGCGCCGCAATCTGGGCACCTTCTCCAGCAAGAAGGCCGCGCAGCAGCATGAGCGCGAAGTCCAATATTTCAAGCGGCACTGACACGCGCCGGCTACGCGCGAGCAACCGACGACTAACCCCCGTGATGCACGACGCCGAGCGCTTCTTCGCCACGGTCAAGGATGAGGGGCACGATGAGATCCTCTTCGTCGTCCAAATGGCGGATTAGACCCCTGAGCAGCGCGCCGCTCGCGTCCGCGTAGTCGTCACCGGCTCGGCGCAAGGGATCGCCCCCGGCCTGTAACGTCTGCAACATCGCATTGGCGCATTCTGCCGTGCGCGCCATGTCGGCGTGAATGTGGTGATGATCGCCTTCGAGGACATCGAATCCGCGTCTTAGCCGCACATCCGCCTGCCGAAAGATCGGAAAGTAATGCAGGTCCTCGATCTGATGATGGACGTTGAGTTGGTCCAGCAAAAATTGCAGCCGCGGCACGAACTGGCGCGCGAATTCTGCGGGCGGCAGGCGCCCAGCGCGAAACTGTGCCTCAATCGCTTCAATTGCGGCAGAGAGTTCGCGGAACATGGCATGACGCGATAACCAGAAGCGCGCCATCTCCCCGAGATTGGCGTGGGCATCCCATTGCTCGCGCGGGTAGCGCGCGATCAGCACGCGTAGATCCTCCGGCCAGCCGTTTCGGCGGGCAAGCGCAAGCGCTTCAATCTCGGTGGTATGGAGTCTTTCGATCGTCACAAACGCCTAGATAGCCATTGCGCGCTCGAATGCGAAGGGCAAACTTGCCCAAATGAACCCCCCCATCACCATCGCCAGTCTGGCTTGCGACGAGCCCACCGCCCGGCGGCTAGCGGCCTTCCTCGGCGAGAGTCTTGATGCCGAAGACAGCGCTAGTGCCGCGTTTGAAGGCCACGACGGAAGGTGGCACGTAGCGATCCATTTTCGCACTGCTCCAGACGAAGTTGCATTACGTGAGTTGGTCAGGCTCGCGGCCGGTGCAGCGGCGGCGGAAGCGCTCAGCATCGAGCCAGTCGCGACTGTTGATTGGATCGCTGAAAGCCTTGCCGGTCTCAGACCGGTGCGCGCGGGCCGCTTGATTATTCACGGCGCGCACGATCGCGCGCGTGTGAGATCAAATGATATTGGAATCGAGATCGAGGCCGCCCTCGCCTTCGGCACCGGTCATCATGGCACGACCCGCGCCTGCCTGCTTGCACTCGCCGATCTGGTGAAGCGCCAGCGGGCACGGTGCGTGCTCGATATCGGCACAGGGACCGGCGTGCTGGCAATTGGAGCAGCTCGATTGCTGCACACGCGCGTTGTCGCTAGCGATATTGATCCCGTTGCTGTGCGCTCTGCGCAGCACAACGCGAGCATCAACCGCGTCGCTTCAACGGTCACTTTCTCACGCGCTGACGGTGTCACCACGCGAGCGATCGCCGCGCAAGCTCCATACCATTTGATCTTCGCAAATATCTTGCTCGGTCCATTGATGCGGCTGGCGGCGCCCCTACGCAAGCTCGCCGCCCCCGGCGCACGCATCGTGCTCTCCGGCCTCCTGCCCAGTCACGCCAATGCTATTCTCGCGATCTATCGAGCCCAGGGCTTTGTACTTGATCGCCGTATCCTGCTTGACGCTTGGGTCACACTCGTCATGCGCCGGCCGTTCCGACATTCTAAGACAGTGCGCTAACCGTTCCGAAAACAAAACCGCCCCGGGCGGGGACAACCGGGGCGGCTTCGCTGGTGAAGCGGCAGCTGCCAGCCGCCGAATGGCGTCTACTCGATATTCAACTTGCCTAACGGTCGGGCCTGTTCATCGAACCCGCGCGGTAACAAATGCGCGTGCCGCGCAATTTCGCGATGAACGGACTGCAGGCGCGACTCCACCAGAGCGTCCATGAACCGGGCAAAAAAGCTCTTGCGCGGTGCTGCGGATGGCGCGTGTTTCGCGCCTTTGGCAGCACGGACGCGGGCAACCCCATAAGTGACAGCAACCATTGTATGTCTCCTTCTCAAAATCGAAGCATCGGAAATGTGATACTTTTGCTTCGGACTGCTGCACTGCAATATAATCTTCAATGCAACTGGGACCATTCGGGTCAATGCATAGATGCCCTGTAAATCCAGCATGAATTGATCAATCACATGGAGCGATCGGTGGTATCAGCGCGACAGATTGGTGCGACGCACAAATTTGAATCAAACGATCGATTCGTTGCCGAATTAACCACAGCGCAGCAGATTTTTTCACCAAGTTCGGGCAACGCTTGCATACGCAGCGTGCAGCGTTGCGCGCATACCTGCATTGCTACGCCTGCGTGGGGCGTTAGAGTCTGTCCATGTTCGAGGCCCGCTTTCAGTCTTTCGACGATTCGGGCGAACGTGCGCAAAGTGCCGTGCGCGTCGCCGAATTGCGTACCGAGCTCAAGCGGCGCGGGCTCGACGGTTTCATAGTGCCGCGCGCTGACCGTCAGCAGAACGAATATTTGCCCGCGAGCGAAGAACGGCTGGCCTGGCTCACTGGCTTCACAGGTTCGGCGGGCGCGGCAGTGGTGCTGGACGATCGCGCGGCGCTGTTCGTCGACGGCCGCTACACAGTGCAGGCGAGCACTCAAGTTGACGGAAAAATTTTCTCGATCGAGCACCTGGTGGAACATCCACCCGACCAGTGGCTTGAGCAGAATCTCAAAAACGGCGCCAAACTCGGTTACGACCCCTGGCTCCATACCAGCGAACAAGTGGAAAAATTGAGGAAGGCCTGCGCCGCAGCAGGCGCCGAATTGGTCGCGGTCGACAACAACCCCATCGACACGATCTGGCGTGACCGGCCGGCACCACCCGCTGGCGCAGTGACCCTGCGGGAGATCAAACTTGCCGGCGAACCAGCGCCCGACAAGCTTAAACGTATCCGCGCAGAGCTGAAGAAATCGCGCGCCGATACGCTGCTCGTTTCAGATCCCCAGAATGTTGCTTGGACGTTCAATATCCGCGGCGCAGATATTGCGCATACTCCCCTGGCACTCGCCTTCGCATTAATTCCGCGGGAGGGCCGACCGGCGCTCTACATCGACGCTGCCAAACTCAACAACAATATCCATCATTCGTTGGAAGAATTCACGGACATACGCGAGCCGGACACCCTTGCTCTCGATCTCCGCAAACTCGGAGACAAAACCGTGCGCCTCGACCAGGCCAGCGCGGCGGACGCATTCACCCGCCTCCTTGCCGAAAATGGGGGCAAGCCGCAACGCGGCGCCGATCCGATTGCGCTGTTGAAGGCGACGAAGAACCACGCCGAGATCGTCGGCAGCCGCGCCGCCCACAAGCGCGATGGTGTAGCGGTTGCTCGCTTTCTGGCCTGGTTCGACAAGGAAGCGCCGTCGGGCAAGCTGACCGAGATTGACGCGGTAGCGGCACTGGAAAGTTTCCGCCGCGATACTGGAGCGCTCAAGGATATCTCCTTCCCGACGATCGCTGGTGCGGGGCCAAATGGCGCGATCGTTCATTACCGGGTGACCCGAACCTCGAACCGGCGCATCGGCAAAAATGAGCTGTTCTTGATCGATTCAGGCGCGCAATACGAAGACGGGACAACCGATATCACCCGGACCATCGTCGTTGGAACGCCAAGTGAGGAAATGCGCGACCGTTTCACGCGTGTGCTCAAAGGTCATATCGCTATCGCCACCGCTATATTTCCCGAGAACACCAGCGGCGCGCAGCTTGACCCGTTGGCGCGAACGGCACTTTGGCAGGCCGGGCTCGATTTCGATCACGGAACGGGGCACGGCGTCGGAAGCTACCTGTCAGTGCATGAGGGTCCGGCGCGAATATCAAAGCTCGGCACCATCGCACTTCGACGCGGCATGATCCTTTCCAATGAACCCGGCTACTACAAAACCGCCGCCTACGGGATCCGTATCGAAAATCTCGTGCTTGTGATCGCGGCGCCAGAGCCGGTCGGCGCTGAAAAGCCGCTCAATGCCTTCGAGACCTTGACGCTCGCACCTATCGACCGGCGGCTGATCGATGTCCAAATGCTGACATCCAAGGAACGCGCCTGGGTCGACAGTTACCACGAGCGGGTAAACGAGATGCTCGGCCGTCTTGTCGACCCGCCGACGCGCAAGTGGCTGGAAAAAGCTACGCAGGCCCTAAACGTTGGTAAGCGAAAGCGACCGCGCCGCTCATCCCCGCGAAAACGGGGACCCAGACCAAGATCGAAAAGGCGTTAGCCTGGATTTCCCAGCGGGAATGAAGTGCACAATTACCCGCCCACCAGTTTCAGCCACTCATCTTCGGTAAGGACCTTTACGCCAAACTTCTTGGCGTCTGCCAGTTTTGAGCCCGCGCCCGGACCGGCGACCACATAGTCGGTTTTCTTCGACACCGAGCCGGCCGCCTTGGCGCCCAAACGCTCGGCTTGAGCTTTCGCCTCCTCGCGCGTCATTTTTTCCAGCGAGCCAGTAAAGACCACCGTCTTGCCGGCGACGGCCGTGTCTTTTTTCGGTTTCTCGGTATCGAGGATTTTCACTTCTTTGGTGAGCCGCTCGACGATGCCCCGATTGTGGCTTTCACCGAAATAAGCAGCGATGGCCTGGATGACTGTGTCGCCGATCTGATCGAGCGCATCCATCTCGGCGATCGCCTCCTCGTCGCCTTTTGCAACTTTCAAACCAGCATCATGGAACGCCTTCCAAGAGCCGTAACCTCGGGCGAGCGCGAGCGCGGTTGTTTCACCGACGTGACGGATCCCGAGAGCGTAGATAAAGCGGTCGAGCGATATCAGGCGCCGCTGCTCGATGGCCTCGAACAGATTGCGCACGGACGTTTCGCCGTACCCTTCCTCCTGCTCGAGCTTGATCTTCTTGTTACGCTCCGGAAGCGTGAAAATGTCGGCCGGTTCCTTGATCCATTCTTTCTCGAAGAACAGCTCGATCTGTTTTTCGCCCAGCCCCTCGATATCGAACGCGCGGCGTGAGCAGAACAGCTTCAGATGCTCGATTTTCTGGAACGGACAGGCGAATTCGCCGGTACAGCGCGCCCTCGCCCCTTCCTCGCCGGTCGCGGTTTCTTCGCGAACGATGTCGGTATGCAGATAGCACGGGCATTTCGTCGGAAAATGGTAGGACTTGGCATCCTTGGGGCGCTTCTCGATGACCACGTCGACGATCTGCGGGATGACGTCGCCGGCCCGTTGGATGATGACGGTATCGCCGATGCGAATATCGCGGCCCTCTCGAAGCGGTTCGCCGTCTCCGCCGATGCCCTTGATATAGTCCTCATTGTGCAGCGTGACGTTCTGCACGATTACGCCACCAACCCCGACTGGATCGAGTTGCGCGGTCGGAGTCAGTGCGCCTGTTCGGCCCACAGTGATCAGCACGCCGCGGACGACCGTCGTAGCGCGCTCTGCCGGAAATTTATGCGCGATCGCCCAGCGCGGGGTGCGCGAGATGAAACCGAGTCGTTCTTGCCAGTCGATGCGATCGATCTTGTAGACGACCCCATCGATATCGTAGTCGAGTTCGGCCCGACCTTCCTCAATCTTGCGATGGAAGGCGATGAGCTCCTCGGTCGAGCGGCAAAGCTTTGTCAGTGGATTCGTCTTGAAGCCGGAGGATTCAAACCACTTGATCATGGCGGATTGCGTGTCCGCCGGCATTTCGCTCATTTCCCCCCAAGAATAAGCAAAGAAGCCGAGCGGGCGTGAAGCCGTAATTGCGGGATCCTTCTGCCGCAATGAGCCGGCCGCGGAATTGCGCGGATTGGCGAACATCTGCTCGCCCGATGCCTTCTGACGCTCGTTGAGCGCAAGGAACGCACCCTTCGTCATGTAAACTTCGCCGCGTACCTCGCAAACTGGCGGCACATTTCTGCCTTTCAGTTTATGCGGGACGTCTTTGATCGTGCGGATATTGGCGGTGACGTCCTCACCTTCAGCGCCGTCACCGCGGGTGGCAGCCGTGACAAGTTCTCCACCCTCATAGCGCAGTGACATCGAAAGGCCGTCGATCTTTGGTTCGGCGCTGAAAGCGACCTTTTCGGTTCCATCCAATTTCAAAAAGCGGCGGATGCGCGCGATGAAGCCGACAACGTCCTCATCAGTGAATGCATTATCGAGAGACAGCATCGGCACTGCGTGCCGGACTTTTTTAAATTTTCCGGTCGGCGCCGCTCCCACGCGGCGCGACGGTGAATCGATGCGGATCAGTGCAGGAAAGCGCGCCTCGATGGCAGCATTGCGCTGTCGTAAGGCGTCATAGGCGGCATCCGTTACTGTCGGGGCGTCTTGCTGATAGTAGCGTTTATCGTGCGCAGCGATTTCCTCGGCCAGCCGTTTCAATTCGGCCTTGGCCTGCGCCTCGGTGAGGTCGGTTGGTCTGATCTTCGACGCGTCGTGGCTCGCCATGCACGCACTATATCAACTCGCCGCCTTGATCAGCCGTTCGGCGGCCGCGCGGGCTTCGTTGGTGATCTCCGCGCCAGCAAGCATACGGGCGATCTCCTCACGCCGGCGCTCTGATGCCAGCTCAGTGACCCGGGTGGCCACCCGTTTTCCTTTCTCCAGCGCATCCTTGGCGATGAGATAGTGGCGGTCGGCACGCGCCGCTACCTGGGGCGCATGCGTCACCGCGAGTACCTGTACACCGCGCGCCAGCTTGGCGAGACGCATGCCGATGGCATCTGCAACAGCGCCACCTACGCCGGTGTCGATCTCATCGAACACAAGTGTCGGCGCCGAACCGCGATCGGCCAGCACCACCTTCAACGCCAGCAGGAACCGCGCCAGCTCGCCGCCGGAAGCGACCTTCATCAGCGACCCCGGCCGGGTACCCGGATTGGTTTGTACCCAGAATTCTGCCCGGTCGATGCCGTTCGGCCCTGCGGCAGCGGGATCGCTGTCAATTTGGGTCGAGAACGTCGCCCGCTCCAACCTGAGCGGCTTGAGCTCGCCGTTGACCGCCTTGTCCAGCGCAGCGGCGGCCTTCCCGCGCGCCTTCGAAAGGGCCTGTGCCGCTGCCCGATAAGTGGCCTCCGCCTGTACCGCAGCTGCCTCCAGCGTCTTGAGCTTGTCCTCGCCGGCGTCGATCAGCGCAACGTCGGCATTGTACTTGTGCGCCAGCGCAGCAAGTTCATCCACTGGAACATTGTATTTGCGGCCAGCCGCGCGCAGCGCGAACAACCGTTCCTCAATGCGTTCCAGTTCGGCCGGATCGAAGTCGGCAGTGCGCAATGCTGCTTCAAGATGGCCACGGGTCTCGTCCAGCGCTGTAAGGGCGGTGTCGAGCGCCTTCACCGTGGGTTCAACGAGACCGGGTGCCTGCGCCGCCCGCCGTTCGAGACGGCGGATCACACCGGACAGCGCGGGTACGCTGGAACTGGCACCAGCGATCACCTCGTGGGCTTCGCGCAAGTCTTCCGCCACCTTTTCCGCCTGCATCATTGCGGTGCGCCGTTCGGCGAGCGCAGTCTCCTCGCCGGCTTGCGGCGCAAGCTTGCTAAGCTCCGCGACCGCATGGCGCAGCCAGTCGCCCTCACGTTTGGCGCGCTCGACTTCGGCACGATGGCCATCTGCCGCAGACTGCGCTTGCCGTTGCGCCTCCCACAGCGCTTCGATCTTCGCGGCCTGATCCTCGAGCCCTCCAAAAGCGTCAAGGAGCCGGCGATGGGTCGCCGCGTCGACCAATGCACGCTCGTCGTGCTGGCCATGGATCTCGACCAGCGCGCTGCCGACTTGCTTGAGCACCTGCACGCTCACCGGCTGATCGTTGACAAAGGCGCGGGTGCGTCCGTCGGCAAGCTGCACGCGACGAAGGATCAGTTCGTCCTCAGCGGGAATATCGTCAGCTGCGAGAATCGCACGCGCCGGATGGTGGCGCGCCACGTCGAACACGGCCGTCACCTGACCCTGTTCCAAGCCCTGCCGCACCAGCGACTGGTCGCCGCGGCCGCCCAAAGCCAACGCGAAAGCGTCGAGCAGGATCGACTTGCCGGCGCCCGTCTCCCCGGTGAGCACCGCCAGCCCTTCAGTAAAATCAATGTCGAGCCGGTCGATCAGAACGATGTCGCGGATCGAAAGTCGGGAGAGCATGGGATGGTCCAGGAACCCTAAAGATTCGCCATCATTAAAGACGCCGATGGCCGGCACAAGGCCGGCCATGACGCTGTGAACCCAATATGACGGATTTTAGCCTAGCCCGGCTGTCTTGAACGCTTTGCTGATCCAAGAGCCCTTGTTCTCGGAGGGTTCGACACCGCCGGTCTTCACGAGCGCGTACGCGTGCTTGTACCAGGAACTGTCCGGGAAATTGTGCCCGAGAACGGCGGCTGCGGTTTGCGCTTCCTCGACGATACCGAGCGCCATGTAGGATTCTGTCAGCCGCATCAGGGCCTCTTCGACATGGCGGGTCGTCTGGTATTTCGTGACGACGACTTTGAAGCGGTTAATGGCGCCGGTGTAGTCCTTCTTCTTCAGATAGTAGCGGCCGATCTCCATTTCCTTGCCGGCGAGTTGGTCTCGGGCGACTTCTATTTTCTGTTTGGCACTGTTCGCGTATTCGCTGGTCGGATATTTCCGAATGACTTCATCAAGTGCGGCAAGCGCCTTTTCGGTGCGCGCCTGGTCCCGCGTGATATCGGGGATCTCGTCGAAATAAGAAGAGCCGATCAGGAATTGCGCATACGCAGCATCCGCGCCACCAGGGTGCAGCGTGATGTAGCGCTTGGCAGAATTGACGCAGTCGTCATATTCGCCACCCTGATAATAGGCGTACGCAGACATGATGAGAGATTTGCGCGCCCACTCCGAGTAGGGATGTTGACGATCAACCTCTTCGAACTTTTTGACCGCTTCCCTTGGGTCCTTTTTGGCGTTGAGAAGATAGAGTCCCTCGTTGTAGAGCCGGTCAGCAGGCTCATCCGGAGGGGTGTCGTCTTTCTTGGCGAAAAAATCGAAACTGCTGCAGGCACCGAGGCTGCCGGCGAGAAGTCCGATGGCCAGGGTGCGTGTGAAACGTTTCCAGCACACTGATGTTGGCGGCGCGCTCGTGCCCCCGGCGTTCTTCAGCATGACGTTCTGGACCATGAAAATCTTGAACACGAACTCATACAGGCGAAGTTGCATCCCCCGACCGGCGGCTTCGCAAGGCCATTAAACTAAACTGCACGACTACCCGCGCGGGTCTATCCGAAAACTGCTGATTTCGCCATGCGACTAAGCCGACATTCGGCCCGGATTAAGGCGAAGGTTAAGGCAAAAATCGAGGTTTTCAGGACACTTCCGGCCCATACGCCGGAGCCACCAAGCCGGTAACGACGTCGGCGTGGCCGCGTGTGCGACGCACGGGTTCGGCTGCTTCAACCACCCGCCAGGCCTTTGGATCGGCCATCAGCGCGGACAGGACGGCATGATTGAGTTTGTGGCCGCCGCGGACTGTCTTGTATGCGGCAAGCAGCGGCTGACCCGCAAGCGCCAGATCGCCGATGGCATCCAGAACCTTGTGACGCACAAACTCATCAGCGAAACGCAAACCGTCCGGGTTGAGCACGCGATCTTCGCTGACGACGAGCGTATTTTCGAATGAGGCACCGAGCGCATAGCCGGCACTCCACAACTTGGCTACGTCCCGCATGAAGCCGAACGTGCGTGCGCGTGCAATCTCGCGCCGGAACGTATCCGGTTCAACGTCGAGCGAAAGCGCCTGCCGACCGATCAGCGGATGATCGAATTCAATTTCGGCTTCGACCCGGAAGCCATGCTGGTAAGGCCGCAGCTCACCATAGGCGCCGTCCTTCGCCACCGATATCGGCTTGATCACCTCGATATAACGGCGCGGCAGTGCACGGGTTGTGAGGCCGGCCTGATCGATCGCATCGACGAAAGCCGCAGCGCTGCCATCCATGATCGGCACTTCCGGGCCGTCTACTTCGACAACGACGTTGTCGACGTAAAGGCCGCGTAGCGCAGCCAGCAGATGTTCGGCAGTCGAGCACACCGGGCCCTTGGCGTCGCCCAGCACTGTGGCGAATTCTGTCGCGGTGACAGCTCGCACGTCGGCGCGGATCTCGCGCTCGACTGAACCGTTTGGTGCGATGCGCTGAAAGACGATGCCACTGTCATCGCCAGCGGGATGGAGTGTAAGTGTAACTGGTAGGCCAGAATGAACGCCAATGCCGGCGACGGCAATTTGGTGGCGTAGCGTTGTCTGCTTAGCGCCCTTCATCGACCCAACCCCGCCGGCCCGTGTGAGTGCCGCGCGGCCCCATTCCCAGGCCCCCGCGGGGCCATATTTTCGCCTTCAGTCAAAGCCGCCCTTCCAGCTTGGGCGGCGATCCCCAAGGACTCAAAAGTCCCTTTCGCGGCTGAAACTTAGGCTATTAACCAGGTCGTCTCCAACTCACGCTTTCTTACCGACTGTTACTCTTTTTTGCCGTAATTGCCCGTTGAGGCCGATAGCGGCCTCGCAATTTGACCGATCGCGGATGCTCTCCGATGAACGAACCGGCCACCCTTCGCTACTCCACCACGGGCTGATCAAGAAATCATTCTTTGTTTCAGTTAGTTAGGAACCTTCCGGTCGGCAGACGGCCCCACTTCCTTTGCGGGAAGCGGGGCCGTTGTCGTTCGATCGATTGTCAGTTGGCCTGACGGCGGAGGAAAGCCGGGATATCGAGCTGGTCGTCCTCGGCCGAATTATGCACAGGCGCAGACCGGCCATGAGGATCGAGGCCCTGGGGCGCCGCCCGCCGCGCGTATTCCGACACAGGGTCCGCGGGCCGGCCCTCGGGGTGACGAGCGGTCGGGCGCTGCTGTGGGCGCTCGAATTGCGGCGCTGGCCGCGCGGGCCGCGGTATCGGTGGGGCCGACGGCACTTCGCTCTCCGACCTTCGTCCAAGGCCGACCGATGCCAGCCTCTGCATCAGCGTCATACGGCGCTTTTCAGGATGATCATCTTCGAGTTCGCCGCGCTGTGCCCGAATTTCATTTTGGGCGGGCAGCGGCAACTCGTCGATACGCGGCATGCGCGGTGTGCGCGAGAAGCGTTCGGGAGCCGGTGGAATGTACGCGGCCGGCATTTGGGGCTCTGCGATCGGTGCCTCGCTTTGCGCCGGTTCGAAGAGTGACGGCTTGATGGGCATTGGCCGA
This sequence comes from Pseudolabrys sp., assembly GCA_041500065.1. Classification (GTDB taxonomy): domain Bacteria; phylum Pseudomonadota; class Alphaproteobacteria; order Rhizobiales; family Xanthobacteraceae; genus Pseudolabrys. The sequence continues at coordinate 7,827 of JBGQLL010000021.1, read as the reverse complement.
ATAGACACGTCCTCGATCGCGGTCGGTGGCAGGATCGCGGCGGCAACCGCTGCGTGGGCGGCGGACTCGACCGAAGGTGCGGCGTGCACAGCTGCCGGCGCACTGCGCTCAATGCGATCGGCGATACGACGACTGTCGTTGCGGATCTTGCCGGCGAGTTCTCTGAGAGCGCTTTCTGCAGGCTGGGCGTGGCGTGCGGTACCGGTATTGTCGATGCCGGTCGCCACCACCGAGACCCGGATGATGCCTTCCAGGCTTTCATCGAACGTGGCGCCGACGATGATGTTGGCGTCCTGATCGACCTCTTCTCGGATGCGGGTAGCAGCCTCGTCGACCTCGTAAAGTGTGAGGTCTTTGCCGCCGGTGATCGAAATGAGCAGACCCTTGGCCCCCTTCATCGAAGCGTCATCGATCAGCGGATTGGAGATGGCCGCCTCGGCGGCCGTAAGCGCCCGCTTTTCTCCTGACGCTTCGCCGGTACCCATCATCGCCTTGCCCATCTCGCGCATGACCGCGCGCACGTCGGCAAAGTCGAGATTTATCAGGCCTTCTTTGACCATCAGGTCCGTGATGCAAGCCACGCCCGAGTAGAGCACCTGGTCGGCCATGGCAAAGGCATCGGCAAACGTGGTTTTCTCGTTGGCTACCCGGAACAGATTCTGGTTCGGGATGATCAGCAGGGTGTCCACCACCTTTTGCAGCTCGATGATCCCCGCTTCAGCAAAACGCATGCGGCGCTGGCCTTCGAAGTGGAACGGCTTTGTGACCACACCGACGGTAAGGATGCCGAGTTCACGCGCAATCTTTGCGATGATCGGTGCCGCACCAGTTCCGGTGCCGCCGCCCATTCCGGCGGTAACGAACACCATGTGCGCACCGGTCAGATGATCGCGGATCTCGTCGATCGCCTCCTCCGCCGCGGCGCGCCCCACTTCGGGCTGCGAGCCGGCACCAAGGCCTTCGGTGACCTGGGTGCCCATCTGAACGATGCGCTCGGCTTTGGACATCGTGAGCGCCTGCGCGTCTGTGTTGGCGACGACAAAGTCGACGCCTTGCAGGCCGGCTGCGATCATGTTGTTCACTGCATTGCCGCCGGCGCCGCCGACGCCGAACACGGTAATGCGGGGTTTCATTTCCCGAATATCGGGGATCGTCAGGTTGATAGTCATGTTTGCCTCATGATTGCACGGGCAGCAGGCTTTACGTTGCGCCTTGGGCGCCATCGCAATTGCACGCCGCCGAACTGGGCCGGTCCGCCGCCGGCCGATCGTTGGTTCCGTTGATGAAGGGTCAGAAACTTTCGCGCAGCCATCGTCCGACCCGTGCCATGTAACCGCCTGTCCCTGTCATCAATTGCCGCGTTCGCCGCGGTTCGAAGTGTTCGAGATGTGCCGCCTGCGGATAGACCAGCAGGCCCGCAGCCACCGCAAAGGCCGGCCCCTTGGCCGCCTCGGGCAGCCCAGCCAAACCAAGCGGGCGGCCAATTCGTACGGGGCGCCGCAGGATGCGAGCGGCAAGATCGGCGAGACCGGTAAGCTGGCTCGCGCCGCCGGTCAGCACGACTCGCCCGCGCGGCTCCGCCGCGAACGGTGAAGCGGCCAGGCGGTCGCGCACCATTTCCAGAATCTCCTCGACGCGTGGCCTGATGATTTGCACGAGCGAAGCGCGCGAAACGAATTGCGGCGGCTCTCGCTCGTCGTCCTCGACCGGCGGTACCGTGATCATGTCGCGTTCATCCGAGCCCCCGGCCAAAACACTGCCATAAATCGCTTTGATTCGCTCAGCATCGGCCATGCCGGTGTTGAGGCCGCGGGCCAGGTCCATGGTCACGTGGTTGCCGCCGAGCGCGAACCCGTCGGCGTGCACGAATTTGCCGCCCGAAAAGACCGCCAAAGTTGTGGTTCCGGCACCCATATCGACCGTGGCCACCCCTAGATCGGCCTCGTCGTCTGCAAGGGATGCGAGGCCGGCCACATAGGGGGAAGACACCATCGCCTCGACTGACAGGTGGCTGCGCTCGACCGTCAGCATCAGGTTTCGCACCGTCGCTACATCGGCGGTGACCATGTGCATGTCGACGCCCAGGCGGTGACCGAGCATCCCGCGCGGTTCGCGGATACCCGTGGCGGCGTCAACGGTGTAGCCTATCGGCAGGGAGTGCAGGACGGCGCGCCCATCGCGCACCGAATGCCGGCTCGCCGCCGCGAGCACCCGTCCGATATCGGCTTCGGTCACCGCACGGCCGGCGAGATCGGTATTCGCTATGAACCGTTCGCTGCCTAGGCGGCCACCGGACATCGACACGACAACGGATTCGAGCTGCACGCCGGCCATGCTTTCAGCAATGTCGATCGCCTGGCGGGCCATCTGCTCGGCCTCGACCAGATCGACCACGGAGCCGGCCTTCATTCCGCTCGCCGCGGTGTGGGCAAAGGCCAGGAGCCGCACGCCGTGGCTGCGGCGGCGCAAGACGTCTTGCGGCGCTTGCGGCTCAAGCCGCGCGATCAGGCAGACAACCTTGCTGGTGCCGATATCAAGGCCGGCGACGACGGCTGCGCGTTTAAGCGAAACCGGCTTCATCTTCGGGGTAAGGCCGAAGCGCAGCACGGTCATGCTTCGCCTCCTTTACCCGCCTTACCCTTTTTCGCCTTCTCAGCCTCCTTGAGTGCCTGGTCACGCGCAATCGCGGCGCTATCAGACTGGCGCACCGTAACGCGGTCGGGCAGCCTGAGATCGACCGCCATGATATCACGCGATAGCAGCTTATCGTTGCGATCGAGATCGATAAGTATCCGCAGCGCCTGCTCGGGTTCGATTTCCGGCAGCAGAATCTCTACACCGCTTTTAAGGTGCAAATTCCAACGCCGCTCGGCCACGAGGACCGAAGCGTCGTTCGCCTGCGCGATCGCCGGGTACCGCGCCACAAGTGTGAGAAAATTCTGCGCGTTTTGCTCGGCTCGCTTGCCCACGACAAGTGGCAAAGCGTTGAACCGCGACGGTACGGCCGTCTCGAGCACGGTGCCGTCGGCAGCGATCAGCACGACTCGGCCATCTCTTTGCCAAAGTGCAAACGGCTGGCGTTCCTTGATCTCGATGCGCAGACGGTCGGGGTAAAGTTTGAGGACTGTGGCATCCGCGATCCATGGATTGGCCAACAAGCGCGCGCGTGTCCGCGCTGCGTCAAGAAACAACAACGACGAACGATCAGTGATGCCGGCAAGTATCAGAATTTCGTTACGGCCAACTTCGTGTTCGCCGTCGAGGGCGACCTCGGATATCCGGAAGCCCGCTCTATTGGCGGCCGCGTCACAGAGATCCTGCAAGTTCTCGACAATCTGAGGAACGTGGCCGCCTTTGACGGCGCCATAGCTGACGCTCGCAAGTAGCAGAACGGCAGCGGCCGACGAGCCAGCGCCACGCGGTATTTTCAAGTTGACCAGCAATCCGCCCCAACGGCGCACCAGTCTTGGCCAGCGCCAACGATACGATGAACGTCGTGTCAGCTTCAGCGATTGAGCGAGACGTACTCGGCCTTCCATCGAGACCTGCTTTACATGTTGTGCCCAACGAGGGCCGCAAGCTTCACCACGAGCATGATGTTGGTCACGCTCGATATCCGGCTTCAGAAGAGACCATCCCCGTCCCTCGGAGGCCGCCGACACCGGTGAAGCCCGCACGCACGACTTCGCGGCAGCCAAGCGCGCGGCGCGCCGCCAGTCCCTAACCTTCGGGCTTATTGGTAAATGATTAGTAAAATTTGAATGATTTCAGGATTTGGCGGTCGGTCCGCCTCAATTACCGGTCGCGCGATGCGTCCTCGACCATCCAGCGAACCAGTTCGTCAAACGTTATGCCGGCGTGCTGCGCCATCTCCGGTACCAGCGAGGTTTCGGTCATCCCCGGCTGAGTGTTTACCTCCAGGCAGACGATGCCTTCCGCACCAGACCGGCTGTTATCATAACGGAAGTCGGCGCGGGTGACGCCTCGGCAGCCAAGCGCGTTATGGGCGGCGAGCGCCAAGCACTGAATTTCGCCGTAGACGGCGGTGGAAATCGGCGCTGGCAGCAGGTGTTTGGAGCCACCCGGCGCGTATTTGGCTTCGTAGTCGTAGAATTTCACGGCGGGCACAATCTCGATCACACCGAGCGCTTTGTTCCCCATTACCGCGCATGTGAGCTCCTTACCCGGGATATAGGGCTCGACCAAAACCCGTTCGCCGAACGCCCAATCGGCCCGCGTCAGCTCCTGAGGCGGATGCTTGTGATCTTCACGCACAATGAACACGCCGACGCTGGAACCTTCCGCCACGGGTTTGACTACATAAGGCAACGGCAAGAGATGACGCTTGGCCGCCTCCGCGCGCGTGGCCACGACACCGCCCGGCACCGGCACCCGCGCTGCCGCCAGCACGGTTTTGGCGATATCTTTTTGCATCGCAAGCGCGGACGCAAGCACGCCCGAATGACTGTACGGAATGCCGAGAATCTCAAGCATGCCTTGCAAGGTGCCGTCCTCACCCGGGCGGCCATGCAAGACGTTGAACGCCACCTCGGGTTTGAGCGTACGCAGCGTGGCGGCGACTTCGCGGTCGACGTCAACACGGCTAACGCGGTAGCCGATCCGCTCAAGCGCGTCGGCACAGGCCTTGCCCGAACGCAGCGACACCTCGCGCTCGGCCGACCATCCGCCCATCAGGACTGCGACGTGTTTCATTGCCTCAGCGCCCAGCTCCAACTCGCTTGATTTCCCATTCCAGATCGACGCCGGAATGCGCCTTCACCCGTTGCCGCACGGTTTCGCCCAATGTCTCAATGTCAGCCGCACTGGCCCCGCCCAGATTGATGAGGAAATTGCTGTGGAGTTCGGAAACCTGCGCGCCGCCGATGGTGAGCCCGCGGCAGCCCGCATCATCCACCAGTTTCCACGCGCTATGACCTGGTGGATTCTTAAACGTTGAGCCGCCGGTGCGATTGCGCGGTTGGCTCGCCTCACGTTTTTTCTTGATCTCGGCCATCTCGGCGGCGATTTCCTCAGGCGCGCCCGCGCGTCCGCGCAAGGTCGCAGCAATGAAAATCACATCGTCGGGCACGCTGCATAGGCGGTAGGAAAAACCCATTTCACCATTGCTGAAGTTACGCACATTGCCTTGGCGGTCGACCCCGCGCGCTTCGACGAGGATATCTTTGGTTTCGCCCCCGTAGGCGCCGCCGTTCATGCGCAGGGCGCCACCGATAGTCCCCGGAATTCCGCTGAGAAACGCCAGCCCGGCTACACCGGCCGCTTGCGCCGCCCGCGCCACCATCACGTCGAGCATCGCCGTTCCGGCGGTAACGCGATGGTCTTCGATCTTCACGTCGTTGAATCCGCGGCCAAGCCGGACCACCACGCCCGGCACGCCGCCGTCACGCACGATTAGATTCGAGCCAGCGCCTATGACTGTGACAGGAATCTCTGAAGGCAAGTTGCGCAAGAAATACGCAAGGTCATTTTCGTCCTCGGGCATGAAGAAAGCCTGTGCCGGCCCGCCAACGCGAAACCAGGTGAATTCTCCAAGCGACTGGTTGGCCAGCAACCGCCCGCGCAATTCGGGCATCTTGGCCTTCAGGTCAGGCACGACGTCGGGAAAGCTCATAGTGATCTTAATTCCGCCGGTAGCGCGTAAGCCCATTGCGTGATGGAGCCGGCGCCCAGGCAAACCACATAGTCGCCCGACCTCGCCAAGCTTTTGACAAGCGGCGCAAGCTTCTCCGGCGATTCCAGCGGAATCGCTTGCTTGTGACCATGCGCGCGCAAGCCGGTCACAAAGGCGTCTCGATCAGCGCCCGGAATAGGTTGCTCGCCGGCTGGATAGACGGGCGCGACGATCACCGCGTCGGCATCGTTAAAGCAGGTGCAGAATTGTTCGAACAGATCGTGTAGTCGCGTATAGCGGTGTGGCTGCATCACCGCGATCACTTGGCCCTTGGCACTCTCGCGCGCGGCGCGCAGCACAGCCGCGATCTCGACGGGGTGATGAGCGTAGTCGTCAATGACCACCGCTCCCTTCCATTCACCGACAAGCGTAAACCGCCGTTTGACGCCGCCAAAATTGGCAAGCGCCTCGCGAATTGCGTCGGCCTTGAGTCCAAGCGCATGCGCCACTGCTACCGCTGCGGTGGCGTTGAGTGCGTTGTGTCGACCAGGCATCGGCAGCGCGAGCTTGTCGATTGTGTGCGAGATCTTGCCGCCGCGATCGCGAAACAGAACAGAGAAGCGCGACTGGCCGTTGTGATGATCGAGATCGGCGAGCTGCACGTCGGCTTGCGGGTTTTCGCCGTATGTGAGGATGCGGCGATCTTCCAGCTTGCCGACCAATGTTTGAACCACGGGGTGATCTGTGCACATGACTGCGAAGCCATAGAACGGCACGTTCTCAACAAAGGCACGGAATGCGTCCTGCACGGCGTCAAAGGTATGGAAATGGTCCAGATGCTCGGGGTCGATGTTCGTGACAACGGCGATGTCAGCCGGCAACTTTAGGAAGGTACCGTCAGATTCGTCGGCCTCAACCACCATCCAGTCGCCTGCCCCCAGCCGTGCATTGGTGCCGTACGCATTGATAATGCCGCCGTTGATCACGGTCGGATCAAGGCCGCCGGCATCCAGCAGGGAAGCAACCAGTGAAGTCGTTGTCGTCTTGCCGTGTGTGCCCGCAATCGCGACGCAGCTCTTGAGCCGCATCAATTCGGCAAGCATCTCGGCGCGCCGCACGACCGGCAGACGTTTGGCGCGCGCGGCGACAAGTTCGGGATTGTCACGCTTGATCGCGGAAGAAACGACCACCACGTCGGCGCCGTCGATATTCTCGGCCTTATGGCCGATAGCAACTTTGACGCCCTTGTCACGCAGGCGTTTGACGTTGGCGCTGTCTGCGACATCCGAGCCGGTCACGCTATAGCCGAGATTGGTAAGCACCTCGGCAATGCCGCTCATTCCGATGCCGCCGATGCCAACGAAATGCACCGGACCGATGTCGCGCGGCAGCTTCATAAAGGTCGCCCTTAGCCCTTCCCCATGCGCGCCGGCGCGCGCATCGGCCATGTCTTGCAGGAGGTGCAAGGCCGAAACAAGGCCGCTTACGAAGCTGTTTAATTTCGCGCGACTTTCAACACAAGGTCAGCCAGCCTGTCAGCCGCATCGGTGGTGCCGGCCGATTTGGCCGCCTGTGCCATATACGCAAGCCGCGCCGGATCATTCGAAAGCACCGTTATTTCCGCCGCCAAATTTTCGGGCGTGAAGTTGCGTTGCTCGACACGGATCGCTCCACCCGCAGCCTCCAGAACACCGGCATTCGCGAACTGGTCCTGATCCAGCGCATGCGGAAGGGGCACCAGGATGGCTGGCCGCCCAATGGCCGAGAGCTCGGCCACTGTTGATGCGCCCGAACGGGAAATGACCAGGTGTGCCGCTGCCATGCGTGCAGGAAGGTCTGTAAAGAAGGGCGCAGTTTCGGATTGGACACCAAGCCGCGCGTAGGTTGCGTACACCACCTCGGCGTCTTCAGGCCGTACCTGCTGAACAATCGACAACCGCGCGCGAAGATCGTTACCGAGCCGCTCAATGGCTGCGGGCACGATCTCCGCCATCACGTGAGCACCCTGGCTGCCGCCAAAAACGAGCAGGCGAAAATCGCCGCCAGCCGGCGAAGCGTAAGGGATTGCTGTCGCTGCGACCACTTGCGGGCGAATAGGATTGCCAGTGAAAGTTATTTTGCTCTGCCAGTGCCGATTGAAATTCTTCAGTGTCCGGAAACCGGTGGCGATCGCAGTGACGCGGGAGGCCAGCAGT
>JBGQLL010000020.1:0-24491 GCA_041500065.1 Pseudolabrys sp. | reverse complement strand
TCCACTGCTTATACGCGATCTGCGCACAGCATCCCGTATTTGCGCCGCAAGATCGCTGCGGTAGAGCAACGCGCCGGCTTCAATCCAAGCAGTCATTCCGGCAAGGCCCTGGCAAACGTGCTGGAGCACTATCCGCGCGACGAGCTGTTCCAGATCGACGAGGACACGCTCTATCGTTTCGCAACAGCGATCCTCCAGCTTGACGAGCGTCCGCGCGTGCGGGTGCTTTGGCGCCGTGACCGCTTCGACAGGTTTGTGTCAGTGCTCGTATTCGTCCCGCGCGAGCGCTACGACAGCGATATCCGTGCGAAGATCGGCGCGTACCTGGCGAACGCTTTCATCGGGCGCGTCTCGGCATTCTATCCGTTTTTTCCGGATGAAGGACCGCTGGTCCGCGTACACTTCATCATCGGCCGCTCCGGCGGAGCAACGCCCGTTATACGGCGCGAGACACTTGAAGACGAAGTTGCCGCGATCATCCACACCTGGAGCGATGGATTTACCCAGGCGTTGGCGTTGGTCAATCCACCGGAGAAGGCGCGCGAACTATTCAATCGTTACCGGGACGCGTTCTCCGAAGGATTCCATGAGGCTTATGCACCCACGATCGCGGCCGGCGACATTCGCGTGATCGAGGGGCTCTCCGGGCAACGGCCGCTTGGCGTCGATTTCCATCACCGGCTCGAGGAGGACCAGCGCGCGGTCGGCTTGAAAGTCTGGAGTTTTGCGCGGCCATTGCCGCTTTCCGAGCGTGTGCCCGTGCTGGAGAACATGGGCTTTCGCGTTGTGGATGAGCGCACCTATCACATCGAGCCTCAAGGTCGCGCCGGGGTCTGGTTCCACGACATGCTGCTGCAACGCGCGGACGGCGGTGCGATCGATCTCGACACCGGCAAGGCGCGGCTGGAATCAGCTTTCCTTATGGTGATGCGGGGGACCGCCGAGAATGACGGCTACAACGCGCTCACGCTGCATGGCGGTGTGGCATGGCGCGACGTTGCGCTGATCCGCACGCTTTCACGGTTTCTACGTCAGATTCGCGTGCCCTATTCGCAGGACTACATGTGGGCGACTTTGGTGAAGCATGCTGGCATCGCCGCCGATATCGTCGAATTGTTTCATGCCCGCTTCGACCCGCGCGCGGACGCCGGCCGTAGTGACAAGCAGATCGCGATCGTCGCGCATATCGAAGAGGAGTTGGAGAAGGTCGAAAGTCTGGACGAGGACCGCATCCTGCGCCGCTTCGTCAATGCCGTACAATCTGCGATCCGCACAAACTTCTTTCAGACCGACAAGGATGGTCAGCTCAGGCCGCTGATCTCGGTCAAGTTCGAGAGCCGCAAGCTCACCGATTTGCCGCCGCCCCGCCCGCTTTACGAGATCTTTGTCTACTCGCCGCGCGTGGAAGGCGTGCATATGCGCTTTGGCAAAGTGGCGCGCGGCGGGATTCGTTGGTCCGATCGGCCGCAGGATTTCCGAACTGAAATCCTCGGACTGGTGAAAGCGCAGCAGGTCAAGAATGCCGTGATTGTGCCGGTCGGAGCAAAAGGCGGCTTCGTGCCGAAATTGATGCCGAAGGGCGCCACGCGCGAGATCGTGCAGGCTGAGGGCGTCGCGACCTACAAACTGTTCATTTCGACGCTGCTCGACATCACCGACAATATCGCTCCGGATGGCACAATCATCCCGCCCGCCAATGTGGTGCGTCACGAAGGCGACGACCCCTATCTCGTGGTCGCGGCGGACAAGGGCACCGCAACCTTCTCGGACATTGCAAACGCGATTTCAGTGGAACACGACTATTGGCTTGGCGATGCCTTCGCATCCGGCGGCTCAGCCGGTTATGACCACAAGGCCATGGGCATCACCGCGCGCGGTGCATGGGAGGCAGTGAAGCGGCATTTCCGCGAGATGGATGTCAATATCGGCACCACGCCATTCAATGTGGTCGGGGTTGGCGACATGTCGGGCGACGTCTTCGGCAACGGCATGCTGCGCGAAGACACGATCAGGCTACTCGCCGCTTTCGATCACCGCGATATTTTCATCGATCCGAATCCCGATCCAAAGGCGAGCTTTGCCGAGCGTAAGCGGATGTTCGGGCTGCCGCGCTCGAGCTGGCAAGACTACGACAAAGCTCTGATCTCCAAGGGAGGTGGCGTTTACCCGCGCTCGTCGAAGGAAATCCGGCTGAGCGCGGAAGCACGCAAGCTCCTCGGTGTCGGGGAATCCGTGACGCCCCAGGAGCTGATGAAGGCCATCCTGAAAGCGCAAGTCGATCTTTTGTTTTTTGGCGGCATCGGCACCTACATCCGCGCATCGAGCGAAAGCGACGATGCGGCCGGCGATCGCGCCAACGATGCGATTCGCGTCACCGGCGACGATCTCAACTGCAAAGTCATAGGCGAGGGCGCCAATCTTGGCATGACCCAGCGCGGCCGCATCGAGGCGGCGCAACGCGGCATCCGGCTCAACACCGACGCCATCGACAATTCGGCCGGCGTCAACACGTCAGACGTCGAGGTGAACATCAAGATCGCGCTCAGCCGGCCCGTCCGCGCCGGCACCTTGACAATGGAGGCACGCAACGCGTTTCTCGCCGAGATGACGGACGAAGTGGCGCAACTGGTTTTGCGCAACAACTACCAGCAGACGCTCGCGCTTTCGTTGGCGCAGCGGCGCGGTCTTGAGGACCTCGGCTTCCAACAGCGCCTGATGCAGATCCTCGAGATGCGCGGCGAGCTCGATCGCGGCGTTGAGTTCCTGCCCGATGAGATGGCAATTGCGGAACGGCGCAAGCGCAACATGACGTTGACTCGGCCGGAACTCGCGGTGCTGCTCGCCTATGCCAAGCTTTCGCTCTACAATGAGCTGCTCGACAGCACGGTCCCGGACGATCCCTATCTGGGGCGCGAGCTCGAGCGTTACTTCCCTAAGGAAATGTCGAAGCGGTATGAGGAAGCGCTACACGCCCACCGGCTGCGGCGCGAAATCATTGCGACACAACTGACAAATTCGATGATCAACCGCGGCGGCGCAACACTGATCGTACGTATTGCCGATCAGACCGGCTCAGCGTCATCGTCGATCGCCGCTGCCTTTGCCGCCGTCCGCAACAGCTATGATCTGATCGAGCTGAACAGCGAGATCGACGCGCTCGATAACAAGATTTCCGGCAAGGTCCAGCTCGATCTTTATGCAGCCGTACAGAACCTGTTGCTCGATCGGCTCGTCTGGTTCTTGCGTAACGTCGACCTCACGCAAGGCCTGGAAAAAATAATCGGCCACTACCGCGATGGCATCGCACAGGTGGCAGCCGCACTCGACGGTGCTCTGTCGAAACAGGCCGCCAATGCACGTGATGCACGCGTCGCGGAGCTTACCAAAGGGGGCGTGCCTGAATCGCTGGCGCGCCGCATCGGCAGCCTCACGGTTCTTAAGGCCGCGCCCGATATTGCACTGGTGGCGGATCGCGCCGGCAAGCCAGTGAGCGAGGTGACTGCGACGTATTTCGCAACCGAAGCTTTCTTCCAGCTCGATCGCGTCGCCAGTGCCGTACCAAATATTGTGGTGTCTGATTATTTCGACCGTCTCGCGCTCGATCGCGCTCTCGATTCCATAGGCGATGCCGAACGCCGACTGACGGCCGCCATGGTGGGCAACGGCGCTGCCGGCGTCGGTGCCGTGGAAGAGTGGGTCCGTCCAAGGCAGGCGGAGGTCGACCGCATCCGCTCAGCCATCCACGAGATCGCAGGCTCCGGTCTGACGCTGTCAAAACTTTCAGTAGCGGCGAGTCTGTTGGGCGATCTGGCGCGGCACTAGCGATCGTACGGAGTGGGGCGGTCCCGGATCTGCGGTGCATCACTCCGCTTTGCTTCGTGCTGCACCGCGTCCGGGACACAGGCCTAATGTCTAAAGTGCCGCGTGCCGGTGAATACCATCGCGATGTTGTGTGCGTCGGCGGCATCGATCACCTTCTGATCATTGACCGAACCGCCCGGCTGTATCACCGCGGTCGCCCCGGCCTCGATCGCCACCAGGAGACCGTCGGGGAACGGAAAGAACGCGTCGGACGCGACCACCGAGCCTTTCGTCAATGGGGCACGCAGTTTTAGCTCTTTCGCGGCGTCTTCTGCCTTGCGTGCGGCAATTCGCGCCGCATCGACACGACTCATCTGACCGGCGCCGATGCCGACGGTGGCGCGATCCTTCGCATAGACGATGGTGTTCGATTTCACGTGTTTGGCGACACGGAATGCAAACCGTAGGTCAGCAAGTTCGCCCGCGGTCGGGGCGCGCTTGGTGACGGTCTTAAGCTGCATCTCGTCTACCACTGCATTGTCGCGCGATTGCACCAGCAATCCACCGGCGACAGATTTTACGGTCAGACCGGTCGCGCGCGGATCAGGCAGGCCGCCGGCGATCAGCAACCGGAGATTTTTCTTTGCCGCCACGATCTTGATTGCTTCTTCGGTCGCCTCCGGCGCAATGATCACCTCCGTGAAAATCTCGGTGATTGCCTTTGCTGCCTCAGCATCAAGCTTGCGGTTGAGCGCAACAATGCCTCCGAACGCCGAAGTCGAATCGCACGCCAACGCCTTGCGATAGGCAGCGAACAATGTATCCGCCTCTGCGACACCGCACGGATTGGCGTGCTTTACAATCACACAAGCGGCAGAGTGGCGTGGGTCGAACTCGGCAACGCATTCGTAGGCAGCGTCGGTGTCATTGATGTTGTTGTAGGATAACTGCTTCCCCTGCAATTGCCGCGCGGTGACAACGCCGAAGCGCTTCCCAGGTAAACGATAGAATGCTGCGCTTTGATGCGGATTTTCGCCATAACGCAAGGCTTCCACCAATTTTCCACCAACGGTGCGATAGTCCGGCGCTTCATCGTGGAGGGTGTCAGCGAACCAGTTTGAAATCGCAGCATCGTAGGCGGCGGTGCGCGCGTAAGCTTTTGCCGCCAGCTTCTTTCGCAGTTCGAGAGACACCGTGCCATGGTGCTGCGCCATTTCGCCCAGCACTGTGTCGTAGTCGGCAGGTTCGACGACCACGGTGACATCGGCGTGGTTCTTGGCTGCCGCGCGGATCATGGCGGGGCCACCGATGTCGATGTTCTCGATGCAATCCTCGAACGAGGCGCCTTTCTCGGCCGTGACCTCGAATGGATATAGATTCACCACCAGCAAATCGATCGGCTTGATGTGGTGCTTTTCCATCGCCGCGACATGCTCTTTGTTACTGCGGATCGCCAGCAGTCCACCATGCACCTTCGGGTGAAGTGTCTTGACCCGGCCGTCCATCATCTCGGGAGAGCCGGTAAGTTCGGCGACATCGATGACCTTGAGGCCGGCATCACTTAATGCTTTGGCGGTGCCACCGGTCGAGACGAGCTCAACTCCATAGCGGGCAAGCTCCGACGCGAATACCGTTAGCCCGGCCTTGTCTGATACCGACAGCAGGGCGCGGGCGATACGGCGTGGATGGCTGCTCATGGCGCACGAGCTAGCATATCAAGCGGGCTAAAGTGTATTCACGAATGCAATCCGTCATCAGGGCATCCACAAGCATCGCTCACAGCGGCAATTCCGGCTCATGGGCCCGGTCCGGTCGTGAGCCAGGCGCCGCCGGCGGCGTGTGACGGAAGCTCCAGCGCACTGCCGCCGTCTTGCCCACACGACCATAAACCACGATCTGCACCGTGCGGCGCGGGCCATCCGAGCCAGCCAGGAACACGCTTTCTTCAAGGTCTACCGACTCGGCCAGAGTCGCAAAGGTCCACAGTTCTCGGTCATGCAGCAGCAGGATGACACCGCGGCCGTCTGCCAGACGGCTCGCCTTGATCGCCGGATGCAGATGGAAGCGGATGGCGAATTCATCGGTGGCGTTCGCAGGAAATTCCCGGCCATCGGACGGGGTGAAGATATCCTCACCGTCGAGAGCGCGACCGTCAGGACTGAGCTGGATGGCGCGGGTATGGATGATGCCGCTGTCGTTCAAATAGCCATCATGAGACGCGCGCAACGCGCCGCCGCCGGGCTCCCTCTCGATCTGCACCTCACGTGGGCCTGCAATGATCGGCGTACCGCCAAACAATCGTCGAGCCGTGCTGGATTCAAGGAAGCGGCACGACGAACGATCGTTGAGGGTGACGGTTGAATGCGCAGGCGTTGCGCGCGTGACCTGCCGCCAATTTTCCTTATTGACCGCCGGCAGGCCGCAATTGATCACCAACCTGTGCTGTTTCCAGGACAACTCAAACGACAAGCATCCTGCATGGGCTTCCTGACTTAGATCAACCGGCGGAGGCCGGCCGGTATCCATCAAGAGTGCAGTTTGTCCTGCGTCGATGCGTTGATAGCCGGAGTGCGGTGCGTTCGACACCGGGGTTCCGCGCGCATCGTCATAGGCCAGTACGGTCGCGAGCAGGTCGACCGGCGTCGGTCCCATGCCATTAAATTGAGCGAAATTTCCGTCGCCGTGTCTGAAAAACCGCAACATCGGCATGATGCGGTCGATTGCGTTGTTGAGCGCTTGTGGCGGCTGCAATTGCCGCGCCGAGAATAGTTGCCGCAGTGGCAACAGGTCGGCCAGCAATTCAATCAATGCCCCGGGATTGCGGTTGACATGTCCGCCGTCAGGCAAGATTTGCCTACGGAGTTCATCGGTCAGCCGGCGCACATTGGCGCGCAGATGTCCCGACTGGCCTTGCATGCAAAGCGTCGCATAGTTGAGTGCGATCACAGCCTGCAGGCGTGGCAAGCCGTCGCGCGACTCATTTAGGGTATGACGCAGATAGCTTACCTGCCGCGACAGACTGCGGATGAAGCGACGATAGAAGCGCGCATCGGCATCCTGGAGTACAAATGGCGCCTGGCTTAGCCAGCAGATCACACGGCGCGAGAGGATGTCGGAGCGCCAGCCAATCGAATGCCAGCCACCTTGGGCATTTATCCAATCGTCGATCAGCGAGCGGGCGTTGGCGCGCGTGATAGCGGAATCGGCGGCACGCAAGTGGCGCAGCCAGACGAAGCCGAGCAGCGTGACGGCCCACTCATCCGACGGTGGCGTCATCTCAAAAGGCGATCTGCGGTCACAGATGACGACCTTCCCGGCGAAGGCGAAACGGCCGGCATAGATTTCACTGGCACGGGTGGCGTCGGCGGTGCGCAGGTCCTGCGGCGCGATCACCAGCCGGTCGGTCTTGGTGGAGGCAAAGCGCCAACGAATCAGGGGATGCGCGTTGATGCGGCCAATCAGACTGCGAAATGCGCGGCGCCCGATGAGCACGGAGAGCCTGGCTCGCTCCGCGACCGAAACCCGCATGGTCAAAGCGTTCGTCCCCTGCCGCGCGGACCCCTCTGTGCGCGCGGGCCACACGATAGCGAAGGGTCGGGAAAGGGCCAATATTCGAATCGTGGTTTAGGCGGGTTTTCGGGCGAGGCGGGCAGCATAGAAGCCATCGAGGCCACCCCAGCGCGGATCGGGATCGGGCAAATGGAGGGGCAGTGTGCGCAAGTCGCCTTCGGCGGTGACGAATTCGCCGTGGCCGAACACGTCCTGCGCCGTGATGGGTTTACGCTCAATTCGAGGGTCGCGCGCGAGCAGAGCCGCGGTCTGGTTTTCGCATTCCTCGGGCTCGAGGGAGCAGACGCAATAGATAAGTGTTGCACCCGGCTTGAGCAGATTTACGGCGCGGTCGAGCAGCCGCTCCTGCAAGGACGTCAGGACCGAGAGGTCGGCCTCGCTCTTGAGCCAGGGCACATCGGGGTGACGGCGGATGGTGCCCGTGGATGAGCATGGCGCATCGAGCAACACAGCGTCGAATGGTCCGGCTTGCCATTCCAGTGCGTCGGCCGCGACAGTCTCGGCCCTGAGCGAGAGGCGCGTGAGGTTCTCGCGCAGGCGGGTAAGCCGCGCGGGCGAACGATCAACAGCGGTGACATTGGCGCCGGCAAATGCGAGCTGTGCGGTTTTGCCGCCAGGTGCGGCGCAGAGGTCGGCAATATTCATCCCGCCTACGTCGCCGAAGAGGCGTACCGGCAGGGCGGCGGCGGCGTCCTGTACCCACCAGGCGCCCTCGGAAAATCCCGGCAGCAGCGAGATCGCACCATGTGCCAGCGTACGTACAGTGCCGGTCGGCAACACGCGACCGCGGAGCCGTTCGGCCCACGATTCGGCGTCTGACTTCAGCGTGAGATCGAGTGCCGGCTCATGCCCATTGGCGGCTGCGATCGCGCGAGCAGTGTTGACGCCATAGCTTTTCTTCCAGCGCTTGAGCAGCCATTCCGGCGTGTCTCTTGAACCATCGTCGGCCGGAGCTGCGCCAGCCTGCGCTACGCGGCGCAGTACGGCGTTGATGAGGCCGGCGTAACGACCGGCGCGTCGATCGGCTTGCGCCAGGCGCACCGACAGATCGACGGCGGCGTGGTCGGGGACTTCGAGCCAGAGAATTTGCGCGGCGCCCAGCAACAGGATCGTTTCTGCGCGCGGCGCGTCGGAAGGAAATCCCTTCTCAAGAAACCCGCCAACCAGATGACGCAGGGTGCCGAGCCGCCGCAATACGGTGGCCGTGAGGCGCCGCGTCAAGGCGCGGTCTCGGTCAGCGAGCGCGGGCAGCCCTGGGTGAGCGTTTTTGCCGGAGAGCAGTTCGTCGAGCGCAATTCGCCGCCGTAGAACGCCGTCGAGCATGTCGGCGGCAATTCTTCGAGCGGCGAGGCCGGGAACTTCCGGCTGGGGGGAAGTGCGCGGACGCGCCATACCGGGATAGTTGCCGCTAAATTGTGTCCACGTCGCGAAACTTCGGGGAAAAATCTCAGTAACGCACAGCTTTAGGTAGCGGACGACCGGATTTGCCGGAAATCCGGGCATCCCGCAGGCGTGCGGTCACTTGCCCTCCGCCATCGCGCGATCAATAGACTCAGGCTCCCGCTTTTGCAGTCCTTTTGTTCTGCCGGTTGTTGACCAGGTCATCGACCACCGCCGGATCGGCGAGCGTCGAGGTGTCGCCGAGATTGCCAAATTCATCTTCTGCGATCTTGCGGAGGATTCTCCGCATGATCTTGCCCGAGCGTGTCTTTGGCAGGCCGGGCGCGAACTGGATCAGGTCAGGCGAGGCGATCGGGCCGATCTCCTTGCGCACCCAGCCGACCAATTCCTTGCGCAGATCCTCGCTTGGTTTTTCGCCCGCCATCAAAGTGACATAGGCGTAGATGCCCTGGCCCTTAATGTCGTGCGGGTAGCCGACGACGGCAGCTTCGGACACTTTTGGATGCGCCACCAACGCGCTTTCAACTTCGGCGGTGCCGAGCCGGTGACCGGCGACATTGATAACGTCGTCAACACGTCCGGTAATCCAGTAATAGCCGTCCTCGTCGCGGCGGCAGCCGTCACCGGTAAAATACTTCCCGGGATAGGTCTTGAAGTAGGTGTCGACGAAGCGCTGATGGTCGCCATAAACCGTGCGCATCTGACCCGGCCAGGAATCGGCGATGCAGAGATTGCCGCTGGTCGCGCCGTTCTGCACTTTGCCTTCGGCGTCCACGATTTCCGGCTGTACGCCAAAAAATGGACGCGTCGCTGAACCCGGCTTGAGCCTGGTCGCGCCCGGTAGCGGCGTGATCAGGATGCCGCCGGTCTCGGTTTGCCACCAGGTGTCGACGATTGGACAGCGGTCGTCGCCGACCACATGGTAGTACCACTCCCATGCTTCCGGATTGATAGGCTCACCCACGGTGCCGAGCAGGCGCAGAGACTTGCGCGAGGTTTTCTTCACCGGATCGTTGCCACCCTGCATCAGGGCGCGGATTGCGGTAGGCGCGGTGTAAATGACGTTGACCTTGTGCTTGTCGCACACCTCCCAGAAGCGCGAGGTGGTCGGATAGTTCGGTACGCCTTCAAACATCAGCGAGACGGCCCCATTGGATAGCGGGCCATAGACTATGTAGCTGTGGCCGGTAACCCAGCCGACGTCGGCCGTGCACCAGTAGATATCGCCATCGTGGTAATCGAACACGTATTGGTGCGTGATCGACGTATAGACAAGATATCCCGCCGAAGTGTGCAGCACGCCTTTCGGTTTACCCGTGGAGCCTGAGGTGTAGAGAATGAACAACGGATCCTCAGCGCTTATCTCCACGCACTGACAGTCGGCGGAAACGGTCTTCGCGATCTCATCGTAATAGATGTCGCGTCCCGACTTCATGGCGACCGGCGCATTGGTGCGTTTGACAACGATCACTGTGGCCACGCCGCCAGCCTTGTCGCAGGCCGCGTCCACGTTTGCCTTCAGTGGAACCTTGCGACCGCCGCGCAGACCTTCATCGGCGGTTACGATGACGCTTGACTTGCAGTCCTCGATTCGGCCGGCGAGAGAATCGGGTGAGAAGCCGCCAAAAACCACCGAGTGAATCGCGCCGATGCGGGCGCAGGCCAGCATCGAGATCGCTGCCTCGGGAATCATCGGCATGTAGATGGTGACGCGGTCGCCTTTCTTTACACCGCGCGCTTTCAGCACGTTGGCAAACCGGCAGACTTCGGCGTGCAGCTGCTTGTAGGTGAGCTTCTTGTCGTCTTTCGGATCATCGCCTTCCCAAAGGATGGCGGTCTGGTTTCCACGTTTGGCGAGATGACGGTCGACGCAATTGTGACAAATGTTGAGCGTGCCGTCCTCGAACCATTTGATCGAAACATTGTGTGGGTCGTAGGAAGTATTCTTGACCTTGCTGAATGGCTTGATCCAATCAATGCGTTTGGCCTGCTCGGCCCAGAACGCATTTGGATCCTTGACTGATCGCGCGTACATCTCCTTGTACTTGGCGTCGTCTGCGTAGGCGCGCTTCTGCCAGTCGGCCGGCACGTCATAGGTCTTTTCAGACATCGAAACTCCCTCCCCACCCACCGGTTACGCGGAGGGCGTTTTTCGTTCAGTCTTGGGCACATTATGCGACGGTGTCTGCGCGACCGACAAGGCGCGGATTGCCCCTACTTTTGGCCCGTTAAGGGCCCCAGCCGCCGACAATGGCACCGATAATCAGAAAGGCCCCGAGCCAGGCGACACCATCGATGACCGTAAGCATGACGCGTCGGCCTCCGAATGCATTGTTGGTCGCGATCGTGGTCAGCACAAAGCCAAACCAGCAAAAGGCGGCCGAAATGATCCCGGCACGCACCGTGAATGCGTTCATGTGCATCAGGATGCCATAGAGCACCCAGCCGATGATGATTTCACTGATGAACACCAGGACAAACGGGGCGCCTTTCGCCATACCCGATTTGGTGTCCTGCTCAGCCTTGCATTGTTCGAGGGTTTTGCCCTGCGCCGCGAGCCAGGGCTTGCTGAGCGCAGTGTAGTAGGCGCCACCGAAAATCCAGGCAGCAACGGCGGCAACCAGAATTGAAACCATGTTGGCGTGCGTAAAATTCATTGCCACCTCCTATTTCAGCCCACCCATTTTGCAGACCAATTTCCATTCCGCATCGGTCACCGGTTGAACCGACAGTCGCCCATATTTAACGAGTGCCATCTCTTTCAGCTTAGGCTCGGCCTTGACGGCGGCGAGCGTCACCGGCTTCGGTAATGGCTTGTCGGCGCCAGTCTGCACCGCTACCCAAGGCTCGCCTTTATTCGCCGTCGGATCGGCGAAAGCCTCGCGGATTATCTCGCCGATGCCGATGATCTGCTTCTCGTCGCCGGTGTGGTAGAAGAAGAACTTGTCGCCTTTTTTCATCTCCTTGAGATGCCGGCGCGCAGTGAAATTGCGTACGCCAGTCCAAGCTTCGCCCTTGGACCCACGCTTGACCTGGTCGTCCCACGAATATTCATCAGGTTCTGTCTTCAGCAACCAATAGGCCATGGCTCTATTCCGATTTAAGTGGACGTGTGAGCAGCGATTCGATCGCTTCCTCTACGCTCGTTTTCCCAGACAGTACCGCAGCCACTGCGGCCGAGATCGGCATCTCCACGTTTTTCTCGCGGGCTATTTCCAGCAATACCGGTGCGGTAAATACACCTTCCGCGAGTTTGCCATGGGCGGCGGTGTCCGGCTTCTCGCCTTTTCCTAACGCGACGCCGCAGGAGAAATTACGCGACTGCGGTGTCCCGCAGGTGAGGATGAGATCGCCGAGACCGGACAGGCCCATCATGGTCTCGGTCTTTGCGCCGCACGCCTTACCAAAGCGCACCAGCTCGGCAAAACCGCGCGTGGTGAGTGCGGCCGAAGCGCTGGCGCCGAGCCCTTTCCCGGTGACTATGCCAGCCGCAATGGCAAGAACGTTTTTGGTGGCGCCGCCGAGCTCGACGCCACGCACATCTGTTGAATGGTAGGGGCGGAAAGTACCGGCGTTCAACGCGTGCGCCAAGTCGAGCGCAATCCTGCCATCGGCCGCTGCGACGGTAACCGCCGTCGGCAGACCGCGCGCGACGTCGGCGGCAAAGCTCGGCCCGGACAAAATTGCTGGCAGTGCTTTGGGCGCGCATTCAGCGATGATCTCAGTCATGAATTTGTGCGTGCCGTGTTCGATGCCCTTGTCGCACGCGATCAATGGCGTGTGCATCGCGACAGACGAGGCCAGCGATGTGATCACCGAACGAACGGCCTGGGCCGGCACCACAACAAGAATCGCGTCGCCGCCTGCTGTCTCGCTGAGATCGCGCGTCACCTTGATTGATTTGTCGAGGCGCACGCCGGGCAAGAAGCGGCTCTCGCGTTTCTGTTCGAGACTCGCAGCATTACCGGACTCATATTCCCATAGCGTCACGTCACGGCCGGCGCGCGCGCAGGTGAGTGCCAGCGCCGTTCCCCAGGCGCCGCCACCGAGCACCGCAATGCGTTGAATGGTCATGCCTTGCCTGCCAGTCAGCTCATTTATATGCCGCCGTGCGTCGAAGCGCGCCCTCGGCGGCAGCTACCTCGTCGAGCGGCCACCGTGCGCGCGGCGCGACATCAAGCGAATCAGTGAGACCGAGTGCCAACCGCTCGCACCCTGCCCAAGCGATCATCGCGCCATTGTCAGTACATAAGTCGGGTGGCGGCACCACCAGAGTTGCGCCAACCTCGAATGCCAGGCGAGTGAGCACCTTTCGGATCGCATGATTTGCAGCAACGCCGCCGGCGGCAACGAGCGCGCTCGGGGTTCCGAAGCGCGCCCGGAAAAGCAGCAGGCCGGAACGCAGCCGGTCAAACACAACATCGACGACGGCCTGCTGAAAACTTGCACAGAGATCCGCCACGTCCTGGTCAGTGAGCGGTGCGATTTTTTCCGCTTCGAGCCGCAATGCGGTCTTCAAACCGGAAAGCGAGAAATCGGCGTCCTTGCGCCCATGCATTGGGCGCGGAAGGGAGAAACGCGTGGCGTTGCCGCGAGCGGCTTCTTTTTCCACCTGCGGTCCACCCGGATAGCCAAGGCCAAGCAGCTTCGCGGTCTTGTCGAAGGCCTCGCCAATAGCGTCGTCCTGCGTTGTGCCAAGCCGGACATAGTCGCCGACGCCACGCACCGCGACGATCTGGGTGTGGCCGCCGGAAGCGAGGAACAGGCAATAGGGAAATGCCGTCTGGTCGGTCAGGCGTGCGGTCAGTGCGTGAGCTTCCAGGTGATTGACGGCGATCAATGGCTTGTTCTGGACCAACGCGATCGCCTTGGCGGTGGTCAGGCCGACAATCACACCACCGATAAGTCCTGGTCCGGCAGCCGCGGCGACACCGTCGATCGCGTCATAGCGAAGGCCTGCCTGCGCCATGGCATTGGCGATGACGACATCGAGCGCTTCGACATGGGCGCGCGCGGCGATTTCCGGCACAACACCGCCGAACGCGGCGTGTTCACGCGCCTGCGATAGCACCACATTGGAGAGGATATTGCCGCTGCCATCCTCGAAGCGCTCGACCACCGCAGCGGCAGTCTCATCGCAGGTCGTCTCGATGCCGAGGACGATCATCAATCCCTCATTTGGCCGTGCTCCGGCCCCTGGGGGCAAGGTGACGGCGGCCGAAATAATAGCTAGTCCTGACCGCGAGGCCGACCCCCGGTCCGGCCTAGCATCGTGAGGTTATATGGCGCAATCCACAGCGTCCTTGCGTATCGGTACGCGTGGCAGCCCGCTTGCGTTGGTGCAAGCGCGCATGGTGCGGGCGCGTCTGGCGGCGGCCATGGGGATGAACGAGGACGGGATTGAGCTT
This sequence comes from Pseudolabrys sp., assembly GCA_041500065.1. Taxonomy (GTDB): domain Bacteria; phylum Pseudomonadota; class Alphaproteobacteria; order Rhizobiales; family Xanthobacteraceae; genus Pseudolabrys. The sequence goes on along the minus strand of JBGQLL010000020.1, from coordinate 10,311 downwards.
GTCGTCATCCGCACCACCGGTGACTTGATCCAAGATCGATCGCTGGCGGAAGAGGGCGGCAAAGGGCTGTTCACGAAGGAAATCGAGGAGGCTTTGCTGGATAGGCGCATTGATCTTGCCGTGCATTCGGCGAAAGACATGCCGACAATCCTGCCGAAAGGGCTGGTACTCGCTGCATGCCTGGAACGCGAGGACCCGCGCGATGTCTTCATCAGCCGCAAGGCGCGTTCGCTCGGGGAATTGCCACGAGGCGCAAGCCTTGGCACTGCATCGCTGCGCCGGCAGGCGATCGCCAAGCGCGCGCGGCCCGATCTCCGCGTGATGCCCCTGCGTGGCAATGTGGAAACGCGGCTGCGCAAACTCGAGGCTGGCGAAGTTGACGCCACGCTGCTCGCACTTGCAGGCCTGAAGCGACTTGGATTGGTCGAGCACGCCACCGACATCATGAGCGCAGATGAATTTTTGCCGGCCGTCGGGCAAGGGGCCATTGGTATTGAAACGCGTGAAAACGATGCGCGCATGTCCGACATCGCCGTACGCATCGACCATTCCAACACGTCGACAGCGATTGCCTGTGAACGGGCTTTCCTCGCTGCACTTGATGGCTCCTGCAAGACGCCGATCGCTGGCCACGCGAGCGTCGCTGGTGATGCCGTGCAATTTCGCGGATTGATCGCGCGGCCCGACGGCACCGCCGCGCATGACATTACCGGGGCCGGAAGCCGCAAAGATGCGGCCATGATCGGCACCGAGGCAGGGCGCGAGTTGAAGCACCGGGCCGGGCCGGGATTTTTTGATTGATGCATGATCCCGAAACATAGGAACCAATTTTCGGCCATGCACAGTAGAAGATGATCATGCGTGTTGTCGTCACCCGTCCGCAATCTGATGGCGAACGAACTGCCGCCGCGTTACGCGCACGTGGTCATGACGTACTGGTGGCGCCGCTGATGCGAGTGGAGCCGGTTGCGGCCGACCTTGGCGGTCAATGGGGCGCAGTCATCGTGACCAGCGCGAATGCGCCAAGCGCGATTGCTGACAATCTGGCGCGCAATGCTCTGTGCATGTTGCCGTTGTTTGCTGTCGGCCAGCGCAGTGCCGAGGCTGCGCGACACGCCGGCTTTACGAATGTCACATCGGCAGGTGGAGATGTGCATGATCTGGTGCGTACGCTGGTTGCGCGTCAGGCCGACGCCAAAGCCCCGCTGCTCTATCTGGCCGGGGAGGATCGCGCAGCCGATCTCATCGGTGAATTGTCAACACGCGGAATCGCCGCCGAGATGCGCGTTGTTTACCGCGCAGCCACCGCGCCGTTTCCCTCGGCGCTGATCGAAGCGCTCAAGTCCGGCGAGGTTGACGCCGTTATCCATTTTTCACGCCGCAGCGCCGATAATTACGTCGCCGGCGCCAAGAAGGCGGGCGTCGCGCGTGCGGCCATGGCCGTGCGCCATTTTTGCCTGTCGGCACAAGTGGCGGAGGCTCTTACAGGGGCCGGCCACGTAGCCGTTGCCGCGCGTCCCGACGAGGCCGCTCTTATCGAGCTTTTGCAGGTACCGCCGGCTTGATTATTGGCGTGCCCACGCCATTTGCGTTATTTCCTGCCTGCGGGGCTGAGCCGATTCGCCAAGGAAACGCGCATGTCCGATAAGCGCACAACAGGCCCTGCAAAAGCGGCGCGCCGCAGCAAGCGCTCCGCGCCGACGATCGACTTGACCGCATCCGAAGTTGCGGTCGATGTACCAAATGTTGCAACGGGCGAAGCACAGGACGCGCCGCCGCCGGAATCTGATCCCGTGCAGGAGCAATCCGTGGGGGCTCACGACTCTGAATCCCGGCACTGGATTTGGCCGGCATATATCGGCTGGCAACCGCTCGCCGCGGGGTTTGCGGGCGGGGCGATTGTGACGGTTGCGCTCTTTGCGCTTTGGTCTGCCGGGCTGGTGCCGGCTCGGTATGGCAACACGTCAACTACGGACTCGCCATCGATCAGCGCGCTAAGCGAACGCGTTGACAAGGTCGAGTCGGCCACCGCCAAAATTCCGAATGACTCAAGTATATCGGAGCGTATTTCGGCGGTAGATAACGCGATGAAGTCCCTTGGCATCGCGCTGACCGCGCTCAACAAGCGCAGCGACGAAGTTGCCGCCCGCGAGGCTGCATCAGAAAAAGCCCTGGTAGAATTGCGCGACAGCGTGCGGGACCTCACCAGAAATACATCGGCCGGGATGTCTTCGACCGATGTAGACGCCGTGCAAAAACGCCTCGCGGCACTCGAGCAAACGACTCGCAGGGCCACTGACGACCATGCTGCAAGGCTTGCGCTCAGTGCGGTGGCGCTGCGCGATGCGGTCGCAAGCGGAGCGCCGTTTGCTGCCGAACTCGACCAAGCGAAATCACTTGGCGGCGATGACAAAACGCTGGCGTCGTTGGCGCCATTTGCGGCAAGCGGTGTTCCCTCGGCGGCTGCGCTCGCGCAGGAACTGCACGGGCTGATTCCGGCCATGCTGAAGGCGTCTGGAGCGCAGGCACCGGTAGTCGGCTTCCTGGAGCGGCTGGAGGCCAACGCGGAAAAACTCGTTCGTATTCGTCCAGTGGGTACTCCGGCAGGCGACGATGCCTCAGCCGTGCTGGCACGCATCGAAATAGAATCTGCGAACGCGGACCTCGCCGGTGCGCTCGCCGATGTTAACAAGCTGGACAGTGCGGTGCGCGCTCCGGTGCAGGATTGGATTGGCAAAGCCCAAGCGCGCCAGGCTGCGCTGACCGCCGCACATGAATTCGCCGCCAAGACGGCGCGCGCACTCGGCAAACAGTGAGGCCAGGATGATCCGGGTCGTCCTTTTCCTGGCTTCGGTCGCGGCCATCGCCGCCGGGGTCGCCTGGATTGCCGACCGTCCGGGCAATGTTGCCATCACATGGATGGGCTACCAGATCGAGACCTCGGTGATGGTGGCCGCCCTGGCCGTCGTCGCGCTCGCGCTTGTAGTCATGCTCCTCTGGTCGATCGTGCGTGCGATTCTGCATTCACCCGAGCAGGTGTCCTTGTTCTTCCGGCACCGCCGTGCCGTCAAAGGCTATCTAGCGGTAAGCCGCGGGTTGATCGCGATCGGCGCCGGAGACTTGCGCGTCGCACGCAAGGCCGCCGACGAGGCGGCCCGTTTGTCGCCCGGCGATCCGCTCGCGCTATTGCTCACCGCGCAATCCGCGCAGATGGCCGGCGACCGGAGCGCCGCCGAGCAGGCGTTTCGCGAAATGACGCGGCACGAGGAGACGAAATTACTGGGGCTGCGCGGCCTCTACATCGAGGCGCAACGGCGCAACGATCCCGATGCCGCGCGGCTTGCGGCCGAGGAAGCGGCCAAGGTCGGGCCCGCGGTAGCTTGGGCCGGGCAAGCAGTGCTCGACTATCGCTGCGCCGCGGCCGACTGGGCCGGCGCATTGGATGCGCTCGACCATATGAAGCGCACGCTGGACAAACCCGACTACCGCCGCAAGCGGGCGGTACTGCTCGCTGCCCGCGCGCAAGCGCTTGCCGATATCGACCGCGATACAGCGCGCGCGCTGGTACTGGAATCGGTCAAACTCGCGCCCGACCTGGTGCCGGCGGCGGCGCTGGCCGGGCGGCGCCTGGCGGAATCGGGCGAGCCGCGCAAGGCACGAAAAATTCTGGAAACGGCTTGGGCTGCCAATCCGCATCCCGACATTGCGGAAAGCTACGCTACCCTCCGGCTCGGCGACAGCGCGCGGGAGCGGCTGACGCGCATGCAAAAACTTGCCGACAAAGTTCCGGGGCAGCTTGAAGGTGCTTTGGCAGTAGCGCGTGCAGCGCTCGATGCGCGCGAGTTTTCAACCGCGCGGGCAGCACTTGCGCCCTATCTATCGGTGCCGACCCGTCGTGTCGCGACGTTGATGGCAGACATCGAGGAAACCGAATACGGCGACGAAGGCCGTGTCCGCGAATGGATGACGCGCGCCATGCGTGCTTCTGGCGATCCCGTTTGGACTGCGGATGGCGTGGTATCGGAACGCTGGCTGCCGGTGTCACCAAATGGGCGGCTCGACGGCTTTGAATGGAAAGTTCCGCTGGCCGAGATCGGAGTCAGCCACCCTGTCATTGAAGTCCCGCCACAAGTCCCCCGTCCGGGCCCAATTGCGCTGCCGGAAACGAAACCTGAGCCGCCGGCAGACAGGTCCCGCAAGGCGGCAAAATCCAAGACGCCCGCCAAGCCCAAGTCAGCCGAGCCGGTGATCCCGCTGGTGCATGCACCCGACGACCCGGGGCTCGATTCAGGCCTTGATCCCGATCCCGTGCCGGAAACCTCGACGCCGCCCTCCGGCGATGCATGGCAGCGGTTTCGGCAGTTGTTCCGCTAAACGCGGTTGCCAAGCGACGGCCACGCCGATATCAGTGGCGCGGTTTCAGCCGGCGTAGCTCAGCGGTAGAGCATCCGCTTCGTAAGCGGGTGGTCGGGGGTTCAAATCCCTCCGCCGGCACCGATAGCCAATACGCCTGTCACCCCATTAAAGGGGTTGAGGCTTTGCTTTCATCCAATTGCTTGAGATGCCGCAATAATTTATGATCAAAGCATGGGGTTGGGTGGGACTTGCCGAATTAAACCTGTCATTCTCCCGCGCCGATAACGTAGGATATTGGTGACCGGATTCGTCACGTCGTTCTGTAGGGCATGCTATGGCCAGACCTGCTGTCATTCTCGTCGGTGCGGATAAAGGGGGCGTCGGTAAAACCACTGTCGCCCGCACCTTGATTGACTATTTTGGCGCCCATCAAACGCCCACCCGTGCTTTCGATACGGAGTCGCCGCGCGGTACCCTTAAACGTTTTCATCCCGATCTGACCGAAGTCGTCGACGTGACTTCGGTCTCCGATCAAATGAAGATCTTCGACACGCTGGGCAGCGCTGATGCCAAAGTGACCGTGATCGACGTGCGCGCGGGTTTGCTGTCGTCGACGCTGCAGGCGCTGACCGATATCGGTTTTCTCGAATCTGCCAAAAAGGGCCAGATCACCTTTGCGGTGTTTCACATTCTCGGCTCTTCAATCGCATCACTCGAGGAGATCGCCGAGACCGCTCGCGTTGTCGGCGACGCCAACTATTTTCTGGTGAAGAACTTCATCAACAACACCACGTTCTTCGATTGGGATCCGGCGACCTACAATTCATACTTCAAGAAGATCAAGGGCGCTGAAGAAATCACCATTCCGAAGCTCAACGAGATGGCCTTCGAACAGGTAGAAGTGGCCAGCGTTCCATTCGTTTCATTTGTCGGAAATAAAGGCCCGAAGGGCGAGCCGGCAAACTATTCGTTCGTTCTTCGCGGTTATGTCCGCCATTGGCTCGGCAATGTCTGGGGTGAGTTCGACCGGGTGAAGCTTGTCGATCTGGTGTCGCCGAAGATGGAAAGCAACGTCCGTCAGGTGGCTGGCTAGCCCTTAATCCAAGTGCGCCGGTTGAGCGGCGGCGTCCGGTCAGGTGATGTCACTCCGCAGCTCCATCACCATTGTCGCATCGCCACGTCCTCGCGTTGGCAAAACCCTGCTTGCGCGATTGCTCGCGGATTTCTATTTGCAAGAGGGCCGTTCTGTTGCGACTTTCGATCTCAACGCCGGCGAAAAGACGCTCGCGCAATTCCTGCCGGAAAAAACCACGCTCGCGACCGTTCGAGACATCAACGGTCAAATGGCGCTGTTCGATCGGCTGATCGCGGACGAGGACACCACCAAGGTCGTCGATATCGGTCACGAGTCGTTTGAATCATTTTTCTCGGTCGCACATCAGATCGGTTTTATCGACGAAGCGCGCCTGCGTTCGGTCGCGGTAGCGATACTTTTTACGGTGACCCCGGATCAAACATCGGTCGAGGCTTACCGCAACCTGCGTGCTCGCTTTGCGCGGGCGATCCTGGCGCCCGTGCATAATGAAATTTTTGGACCTGCCCAGCACCGCGACAAGTACCCTGTTGCCGGTGGAAATCCGGGAATAGTGCGCCTGCCAGTGCTGGCGCCTGGCTTACGCCGGTATATCGACACGCCGCCGTTCTCATTCGCAGATTCGAATATGGGAAATGCCGTCGGAATACCGATTGCCGCGCACGTCGAACTGCAGCGCTGGTTACGCCGAATTTATCTGGAGTTCCGGGAACTCGATTTACGCATTTTACTCACCGATTTGCAGGGTTCGATCAGGCTTAAATCTTGAGCGTGCCTTTTTCCGGAACCATGGCGCGATTGGCGCGTTTCCACCGCCGGACTCCCCCCGTGGGGCTATTCCAGCTCATGGAGGCACGCCATGTGGATTACGTTTTTTACGATCGCCATCGGCATTGCGCTCTGTTTCGGCTTTGGGGCAATGGCCGTTGAATCCTACGAGAAGAAAGTTCGGCTCTGATCAGACCCACAGGACACATTCGTCAGGCGGCCGAAAGGCCGCCTGACTTTTTGCGCCTGGGCCAGCGCAACCAGCCGGGAACTTTGCAATAATACGGCGACATGCCACCGCCGCTGCTGCTGTCGAGACGATTTGCACCGCTGTTCTGGTGCCAGTTCTTTGCGGCATTCAATGATAATTTCCTCAAAACCGCACTGGTTTTTGTCATCCTGTTCCAGTCGGGCAGGCGCGATCCCGAAGCCTTGATCACATTTGCGAGCGCGGTGTTCATCGCGCCTTATTTTTTCTTGTCCGGGCTCGGTGGCGAACTTGCAGATCGTTACGACAAGGCATTGGTAGCGCAGCGAATAAAGTTCGCGGAGATCTTCGTGGCTGCCCTGGCCGCGTGGGGCTACGTGCAGACCTCGCTTCCACTGCTGTTTATTGCGCTAGCCGGCTTCGGTATTCTCGCGGCACTTTTTGGTCCGATAAAGTACGGAATTCTTCCGGATCACCTGCATCGTGAGCAGCTGCCCACCGGCAATGCGCTGGTGGAAGGCGCAACCTTTGTTGCAATCCTTTTGGGCACCCTCACCGGGGGCTTGGCCGCGCGCAACAGTAGCGAGGCGGGGCTGTTTGTCGCGCTGGTCATAAGCTTTGCGATTGCGTGCTGGATAGCGGCGCTGTTCATCCCGGCGACCGGAGAGGGCGCCCCGCGCCTGAAAGTCGCAATCAACGTTGTCACCTCAACTGCTGCGATGATCCGGTACCTGCGTGCCGATCCACGTTTGTGGTGGGGTGCAATGGTGACGAGCTGGTTCTGGCTAGTCGGCATCGTGGTGTTATCGCTGTTGCCGCCGCTCATCAAAACGATAGTGGGCGGCAACGAAGCGACCGTCACGGTTTATCTCGCGCTGTTTTCGATCGCGGTTGGTGTCGGGGCAGGCTTGGCGGCAGTAATCGCGCGCGGTCGCATCGTCCTCGGGACGACACTTGTTGGCGCGGTGCTACTTGGCGTCTTCATGCTTGATCTCGGAATCGCGACACTCGGTGCAGGTCCTGCTCTATCGCTGCAAGGTCCGGCCTTTGTGTTTGCATCGGCGCTGGGCCTTCGCGCGGCCATAGATCTGTGCGGGCTTGCGGTTGCCGGCGGCTTATTCATTGTACCGGCCTTTGCCGCCGTGCAGGCCTGGAGCGGCGCCGATCATCGCGCACGCACGATTGCCGCGGTCAATGTCCTCAATGCGGCCTTTATGACCGGCGCGACGGTCATCGTCGCGGTCATGCAGAAATATGGAGCGACCGTGCCGGCGTTGTTTGTGTTGATTGGCATCGCCACGCTTGCTGTGGCATTGGCAATTTGGCGAACGATGCCGAAGGCTGAGTGATCTATTTCCGCATTTTAAGCACGCGGTCGACCATCTCGCCGGCGACGCCAAGATAGTTCGCGGGGTCGACAAGCTTTTCCAATTTCTTGCGATCGGCGTGCTTGCTGATCTCCTTGTTCTCGGCAAGCAGGTCGATCAGCGGGCGTCCGGTTTTCACAACGTCACGACAGATGTCATAGACGAGATCGTGCGCCTTGTTGCGACCAAGGTCCGCCCCGAGGCCCATCATCACCGCTTCCGACATGATCAGGCCTTTGGTGATGTCGAGATTCTCGCGCATTCTCTTCTCGTTCACCTGCAGGCCTTCGACCAGGAAACGCGTTTGCGCCAGTGCGCCGGCCGACAGCATGAAGATTTCCGGCAACGCAATCCATTCGATTTCCCATGGGCCAGTCGACCGCTCGTGGTCTTCCACTTGAGCGTCCAGCAATGCGGCGACGAGCTGCCGCACCATCGCAGTCTGGGCGGTGATGTAAACTGAAGAAATCGGATTTCGCTTCTGCGGCATCGTCGAAGAGGAGCCGCGGCCGGCATGGAATGGCTCGTACACTTCTTCCACTTCAGTCTGCATCAGCAGCTTTACGTCGAAAGCGATCTTGCCGCAGCTCCCAGTCACCAGACCCAGGAAGCAACCAACCTCAGCGATGCGATCGCGGACCGTGTGCCAGGAGATTTCAGGCTGGCCAAGCTTGAGTTCCTTCATCAACTCGTCCTGGACTTTCAGCCCGTCCTTTCCGAGCGAGGACAACGTGCCGGCAGCGCCGCCGAATTCTCCCACCAGCACGCGCGGTTTGATCTCGTTCAAACGCTGTTTGTGACGCTCGAACGCAGCGAGCATGGTTGCCATCTTGTAGCCGAAGGTGATCGGCACGGCCTGCTGGAGATTGCTACGGCCAGCCATCGGCGTGTCGCGGTATTTCCTTGCAAGTGCCGCGAGCCCGTCACAAATGCCGTCGATGTCTTTCTCGACGATGGCAAGCCCTTCGCGAATTTGCATGACGGTAGCGGTATCGGTGATGTCCTGGGTCGTGGCACCCCAGTGCGACCATTCGCCTAGCCCGTCCTTGCACAGCTTCACGAGTTGCTGAACGACCGGCAGTACCGGGTAGCCGATCCTCTCGGTCGCCTCCTTGAGTTTCGCCATATCGATCTTGTCGGCCGAACAGTGGCGGACGATTTCGGCAGCCGCGTCCTTCGGGATGATGCCGAGCTTGGCCTGGGCGCGCGCCAGCGCCGCTTCGAAGTCGAGATACTTCTGCACGCGGTTCTCGTCCGAGAACACATCTCGCATCGGTTCGGTGGTGAAAATGTCGCGAAATACAGCAGAGTCGAGGATCGTGGAGGGCATTCGGATCTCCTGTGGGGCGCACGTTAGCGTGTCCCACACGGCGATCAACACGCGAAGCGAGCAGGTACGCCAGTTGCTTCTGCGGGCTTTTCGGTCCCAAATGGCGCAAAATTGTCCGCGATGGGAGGCCCGTGATGACTGTCATGACAAAGCCGCAGCAGAGCTTCCGGCTCGAGCCCGTACATCCGAAGCCGGAAGAGGCGCACACCATGCCCTATGCCCCGGCGGTTAGGATCGTCGGCGCCTGCGACCTGATGTTCCTGTCCGGCGCCACTCCGTCGCCCCTCTACCACAAGCATCCGCATGTGGATGCCGAACACGTGCACCCGCATGCGATTGAGGAGCAGACCACGCGTGCGATGGAAGCGATCAAGTCGATCCTCGACGAGGTCGGGGCCGGCTGGCGCGATGTTGTAAAAGTGACGAAGTATCTGACCGATTTCCGCGATGCTGATGCCATGCACGCAACCATGGCTAGATATTTCGGAGACTGGCGGCCGGCGAGCACGACGGTGTGCATCAACCAGCTGTCGTCACCCGGCGCGCGTGTCGAACTCGACATGATCGTGGCTCTGCCCAAGAAAGCCACGTGACGCTTCCTCCACATCTCGCGCGCATCGTTGAAGCCGAGTATCCGCGTTTCTCCGACGCGGAAATGACGCGGCGGCGTGTGGCCATCGAGTCGTTGGTGGGGCAGGCTGACTGCGATCATCTCGTATTTTGCGGCGCCAATCGCTTCGGTTCAGCCGTGCAGTGGCTGACGCAATGGCCGGTGACCGCCGAAGCGGTTGGTGTACTGACGCCTGGCAAGCGCGACGCGCTGTTCGTCCAGTATGTCAATCATGCACCTCAGGCGCAGATCCTCGCCGATAAAGCCGACGTGGCGTGGGGCCGCGAATCATCGATCGCCGAAGCGATCAGGGTTTTGGAGCAGCGTGGTGCCCGACAAGATCGGATAGCGACGGTCGGACCGGTCAGCGCCGAACAACACGCTGCGCTGTCGACGAAATTCGGAAAACCGAAGAGCCTCAATCGCGACTACATTCGCCTGCGCCAGGTGAAGTCCGGGGAAGAGTTAGAGTGGTTGCGCATCGGCGCTCACTTCAGCGATCTTGGCATGACCGCGCTCCGTGATGGTTTGAAGCCCGGCATGAATGAACGCGAACTCGGCGATCTGGTCGAGCGCGCT
>JBGQLL010000019.1:0-24745 GCA_041500065.1 Pseudolabrys sp. | reverse complement strand
GCTCGGAATTGGCGTGGACCAGTGTCCACGGTTTTTTGAATGTCCGCTTTGGGTCACGCCGCCCAATGCATGTCCGGTTTAACCCCAAAAGCGGACATCCTCTGTGACGCTCGGCATGGCCGCTTAGTGCCAAAAGCAGACATCAGGACGCAGCTATGCGCGTCACAACGCGATGGCCGATTGGCTCGCATCGGCGGTAATTCCGCTTATTGTCGTGAAATTCTTTCTGCCATAATTCTCAAACGCCGATGCGCTTCGCAAACCGTTCAACTATGGCATAATCATCGTTTATTTTAGTTTCCACTCGTCACATTGGTCCATATAGGCTTGAAACGCACCGCTCGCCCCCGTCAGTATCGTAACGGTCTGCCGAGTTGTATGTGAGCAGACCCAACGCTGAGCCTGCTTGTCTTCTACTGGGACCGCCGGTGGGAGCGCCTCAGTTTTCGGTGGGAGCGCCTCAGTTTTATGGGGCGTGAACCGCAACATTACTACTCCCACAGCTCCTACTGCTATTACTGCGGCTATCACCCAGGCGACTGCCAACTGCACCTCACGCGACATGGTAGTGCTCCCACAGCGACGTTCTTACCTATTGGCAGTCTAAGGAACGTCGCGTCATACGGAAATCCGTATGAACGATCTATGTCCGCTCTTACCCAAGAAGCGGACAAATCGACCTGCGACCCCCTTAGTTTCGGGAAATATCTTGAGTGCAGCGTTTATCGCCCCTTATGATTATGGCCCGCCCTCATGCTGGGGGCGCATGCAGTCGGAACGCGGCAAATGCCAGTTGTCGCCTTTCTTGCAGTGGTAGCTTTCGTGCTGATTGCACTGCTATTCGTTGCGGATGCAACACTGGAGCACGGTTCGCCTGCGATTGTCACAAGCGACCGCATCGGTCTGCCAGAGCACCGGCATCCCGACACGATACGAACTCTCACCAACACGCCAGCGCCCGCACCTGATATGACATCGCCAGCAGTACTTGCTGCTCAGCCCAAGTCGGAGGCCGAACTACCAAAAAATAGGACGAGGCCGATCTACTATCGACACACCCGCTTGGGCGACAGATTTTCTATTAGGGGTCAGTAGGATACCGAGGGTTCGCGGCTTCGTTCTGGAAAACAAATATCCACTCTTACGCCCGCTGCCTCGGGCCGCGCACCACATTCGACTTAGACGAATCGCATAAACCGATGACCAGTTACAAAGGCAGACAAAAAAACGCGAAGGCCGTCGAACGAGACTTCCCGCACTTCGTAGACATCGTTGTGCCGCCGGGCGGGCTCGGCACGAAGTTAGATGCCATGTACGAATTTCACACCCAGTACCGCATCAAACCACAACGCGGTATGGCCGGCACGATGTTAACGGCAGCGTTATTCGGTGGTGTTTCGCTGATCCGGCGATAGCGAAATCATTCGCGACTGCGTTCGCCGTAAGCGAATAATCGCTTTCCTACGCCGCCCGAGCAGACCTAACGCGCCGAGGCCGACGCATTTACAATGTTCGCTCTTATCCCGAAAGCAAATTGCCTCAGGAAGCAGCAATCGAGCGAACCATCCCGGTGAGCCCACGTTGATCCAAGTCAATGCGCCTAGTGGCAGCATTCCATTCCATTGGCGCCAGGCGTTGGCTCCGTACTCGCGTCCTTAAAGGAGAGTTTCTCATGAATACGAACCCCAAGACGAAATCAAAGACAGACGCAGCGGAAGAGTTCCGCGATATGGCTGAAAAGAGCGCCACACAATCCAAGGAAGTTTATGAGAGAATGAGCGCGGCGACCGGCCAAACCGCCGACATTATGCAAGATTGCTTTTTGGCGGCAGTTAAAGGGGTGCAGGATTACAACAACAAGTTGATCGAGTTTACACACGCCAATACCAAAGCCGCCTTCGACTTTGCCCAAAGGATGTCTGGCGTAAAGTCGCCCTCGGAGTTCGTCGAACTTTCGACCGAGTTTGCACGGCAGCATCTTACGATGGTGACCGAGCAGACGAAGCAACTTGCAGCGCTTGCCCAGCATTTGACGCTCGCGACTGCGGAACCGCTGAAGACATCACTCGTGCCGACGTCCACTTGAGGTTCATCCCGACACATTGATAAGGCTGCAACGGATCGCAAACTGCCGCTGCGCTCTGATCGCGATGTCTCCTTTACCCCCAAAAGCGGACATTGATTGGTGGAGTCAGAATGTCAGCTTTGTGCCAAAAGCGGACATTTGGAAGTGAGAAGTGAATTGTGGGAGCTTGGGTACAGCACCATGTTCAATCCAATCCGGCGACGGCACTGCATGCCCGCTCTTACCCGAAAGCGCACATGGTTTGCCGATCCTTCCATGCTCGCTCTGTGTCGGTAGCAACAGAAAGCGTACGCGGACATTATTTGGAAACTAAGTTCCGCGCGAAGAATAACTTTTGGATAACTAATCCATTCAATTCTGCTACTTGCACGGGTCAAATTAACTTGTACGACCTACCGTAGAGTACCCTTTTTGGTGCCCATCCTCTTGAACACCCTGGACGACAATGACCCGCATTTCGACCGAGTTACAGCCCGCAACGCGTAGCGGAACGTTCGTATTGAGTCTTTTTACGGCGGCCGTGTTTCTAAGCGCCCTGTTGCTCTTTGGAGTGCAGCCAATGTTCGCCCGAATGGTGCTTCCCCAACTCGGCGGTTCGCCATCGGTGTGGTCGGTCGCCATGGTATTTTTCCAGTCGATGCTGTTGGCCGGTTATGCCTATGCGCATCTCCTGATGCAGATGCGAAAGCGATGGGTCGCCGTGACAGTCCATCTCGCGCTTTTGGTGAGCGCGCTATTCATGCTGCCGCTGTCAATCGCTCAAGGCTGGGGCGCTCCGCCTGCCTCCGGAACTGCCCTCTGGCTGCTCGGATTATTCATGGTGTCGATCGGCTTGCCGTTTTTCGCTCTCGCCGCGAACAATCCACTGCTGCAAGCCTGGTTCGTGCGCACGGGTCACCATGAAGGCAACGATCCCTATTTCCTCTACGCTGCATCCAATGCCGGAAGCTTCCTCGCACTGCTGTCCTATCCTTTGCTCCTTGAACCGATCTTCACGCTGCACACACAAGGATGGCTTTGGAGCGGCGGTTTCGCGCTGCTTGTAGTGCTGATAGCGGGCTGCGCGATGATGTTGCTTCGCCTCGAGCCAGACGCGTCGCTGGAACATTGCAGTGACGCGGCTGGCACCAAACCGAGCTGGACAACAATCGGCCGGTGGGTCTTCGTCGCTGCGGTGCCGTCAGGACTTCTGGTCGCTGTCACCGCGCATATCTCAACCGATCTGACTTCGGCGCCGTTGCTGTGGGTGATGCCGCTGTCGCTTTATCTCTTGACCTGGGTATTGGTCTTTCAGCGGCGGCCGATATTTTCACGCGAATTCATCCTGCTACTGCAGCCTTTCGCAGTCGCTTGGGTCGTCGCGCTGCTCTATCTCGGTGGCCGCATACCAATGCTACCGAATCTTGCGAGTCACCTCCTCGCATTCTTCATTATCGCCATGAGTTGCCATGGCGAACTTGCGGGCAGCCGGCCGCCGTCGGCGCACCTCACGTCCTTCTACGTTTCCTTGTCACTCGGCGGCATGCTTGGCGGCCTCTTTGCCGGCTTGGTGGCCCCGTACATGTTTTCTTGGATCGCCGAGTATCCGATCCTCCTTGCCCTCGCGGTCCTGTGCCGCCCGCTGACGCCATTGCGCCGCTATGAACTATGGTTTTGGCTTGCGGCCGCCACTATCGCCGCTGGGCTAGTAGCGCACGCCTATTTCGCAGGACACGTTTCTGGCGTGGCGGTCAGACAAATCGACATAGTGGTTCTTGGCCTGACCGCACTTTCGATCCTGCTGATGCGTGATACGCCCAAATCAGCGGCAGCAATCGTGCTGGCGCTCGTAATCACCCATATGTATCAGACCGATGAAGGCCACAACGCGTCGATGCGCAGCTTCTTCGGCGTCAACCACATCTATGAAACCGCCAATAAGCACTTCCGCGTGCTCGAGCATGGTTCAACAATTCACGGCGTCCAGCGCGTCATTAATGATGACGGCACGCCGGTGCAAGGTCGGCCGGAATTATTCACCTACTACCACGACGGCGCGGCAATGCCGTCGGCAATTGAAGCGGTGCGGGCACGCAAAGCCGCGCCGCTGCGCGCCGCAGTGATCGGTCTTGGCGCCGGCTCTCTTGCTTGCCGTATAGCGCCAGGAGAAACTTGGCGGTTCTTCGAAATCGATCCGGTTGTCATCGACATTGCGCGTGATCCGCAACATTTCAGCTTCATCAGCAGCTGCGCACCAGGCCTGCCAATCGTGCTGGGCGATGCGCGGCTAACCATGGCGAACGAGCAGTACGGCTTCTACGACCTCATCATCGTTGACGCGTATTCATCGGACGCTATCCCAGTTCATCTTGCGACGCGCGAGGCCATGGCGATCTACAAAGCAAAGCTCGCGCCGCACGGGGTCGTGATGATGCATATCTCCAATCGTCATCTCGAATTGGAAAGTATTGCGGTCGGAATCGCGGCGGCGAACGGAATGCAGACCTGGGTATGGAACGATCCTTTATACGGAGCCGACATTGGCCACATGATCTATCCATCACAGGTCGCAATCTCGGCGGAACGGCCGGAAGATGTTGGAGCAATTGCAACGTCCGCGCGCTGGACTCTGACGGCACCGGACGCCGGCCAGCGTACCTGGACTGATGACTATTCAAACATTGCCGGCGCATTCTGGCGCAAAATAACGCGACGCAGGACGTCCCTCGCAACCCAATAAGCTTCATCTTTTGGCCGGATCGTCTATGAACGGTGGCACGAAACGACTTCAGTTTCTCGACGGTATGCGTGGTTGGGCAGCAGTCGTTGTCCTTTTTCACCACGTCTTTATCGACGGCTTGCCGGCCAATAACTTAATGGCGGACAAAACACTTTGGGCCAAGATTTTTTTTATGAACGGGACATTCGCGGTTTGCCTCTTTTTCGTTATCTCCGGCTTTTCCCTTTCGATCAGTTATCTACAGACGGGCGATGAAAAGGGATTGGCTCGGATGGCAGCCGGCCGATATTTGAGGTTGGCCCTTCCGATCTTTGTGATTTGTGCAATTACTTACGCATTATTGCTATTCAACATCATACCTCCGGCGGCGGAAAGGCCCAGCCCCCTCAATCTGTTCGGGATTTTCACACCGACCATTAAAGGACTGCTCGAGTTCTCGCTTGTGAATGCATTCGTATCGCATTCCAGTGCCGAAAATTATAATCCGCCACTGTGGACCATGTTTTATGAATTCCTCGGTTCATTCATGGTGTTCGCGATCCTCGTGATATTACGAGCGCGGCGCCCACGGACCTGGATTCTGGGAGTTCTGTTCATAGTGCTTACATTCTACGAGCCCTTCCTTGCACTATTCGTTGCGGGCATTCTTCTTGCAGATTTGCATGGGCAAATCGAAAGCTCGGAATCCCGCGATCTAGTTGGAGCTATCTTTTGCACGGTTGGATTCGTGCTGATCTTGTTGCCAGAAACGTGGTTCAATCCGATGTATATTGGCGCGGCTGTCTTCCTGACGGCTGGTGTCGCATTCTTCGCGCCGGCCCGCCGATTATTTGATAATCGGCTGGGCCATTTCCTTGGCTGGATTTCATTTCCGCTCTATCTAGTACAGGCTGCGGTCATCTACTCATTCTCAGTCCGTGGATTGGATGTCCTTGCTTCTTTTGATCTTGGGCCGTCGGCGCAACGGTGGATCGTCGACATCGCAACCGTCCCGGTTGCAATCTTCTTCGCGACCCTGTTTTGTCCCATCAACGACGCGGCCGTGATTTTGTCACGCCGGTTAGGATCGGCGCTCCTTAAGCCCTACAATCAATCCATTCGGATATGAGCGGAGTGCGCTCGTCGCTCTTTTAAATCACGCCCCAGGCTGGATTATTAAACGCGCTTGCGCTGCCATTGCACCCGTGCATCAGGCGTAGAATTCACCCTGTACACGGAGGCTGAAAATGTATTCTGCACCGGAGTGTAAGACCCGGTTACGAATGCGCTGAATGTACCCGGAGCCAGCATTGTGACGGAACACCCAGGGGCGCTAGGCATGTTTTCAGGTGTGTTTCCATCCAGCCTTCCGTTCAGGGTTCTCTCCGGGTGACGGGTGCCATTATCCTCAACTTCGCCACTCTCGCTATAGCTGAGCTCCAGATTGCCAACGCCGCGAGTTTTGATTCCAAAACCTGACGGGCTTTTGCAAATGTGTGTCCACTCGAACGTCCCGTTCCAGCTCGGCGGCACCTGCTGCACCGAGGCGGTGGAGCCGAGCGCCGTCATGACGGTCAAGGTGACCGCTGCCGCACGCGCGGCGAATGGCCACGCCGCCGCGGCGCATAAAAGCGTGACGAACTCGCGGCGCTGCATGTGCCCCCGACAACACGCTTTGTACGATGACTAAGGCCTAGCACTTTGCGACCGCAATGTCCGCTTTGGGTCAGAAGCAGACATTTGCACTGCGATAGCCCATCTCTGCTTTGGGCCAATAGCGGACATCGCCCCGCACTCACTCGGTCACATTGTCGGCGGCGTTTAGCAGGCCCGACGGTACCCCCTGAGCGCCTATCCGCAGCCTCCAACGTAAGTTAACATGGTCGTAATCCCGCGATTGGTCCAACGACCAACTTGAAGGGGGCATTCCGTGCAAAAAATTCGGTCGAGTTTCGTCGCAGTCGCGGTCAGCCTGCTGGCGGGGGCGGCACAGGCGCAGACCTGCAACACCGCCGACCGTTCGGTGCTGCTCATTCTTGATGCCTCCGGTAGCATGAACGCCAAGCTCCCGAACGGCGAGACCCGCATCGCGGTGGCGCAGCGCGCAATCAAAGGCGTGGCCGGCTTTGTCCCTCCGCAAGCGCAGCTGTCGCTGCGCATGTACGGCGCGCAGTCGCCATCGAGCCGCAAGAATTGTCAGGATACGCATCTCGCCGTGCCGTTTGGCCCGGCGGACGCGAGCAGCGCCGCGATTACAGCCGCGGTCGACGGCACCAAGGCGCAAGGCTACACGCCGATTGCCTATTCATTGCAGCAAGCGGCGAACGATTTCCCGGCCAACGCCAAGGAGCGCGTCATCGTTTTGGTCAGCGACGGCAAGGAAACCTGCAAGGGCGATCCGGTAGTGGCGGCGAAAGCGTTTGCGGGAACGGGCATCACCGTTCACACCGTGGGCTTCATCGTCGACACTGCCGCCCGCGGGCAGCTCCAGGCCATCGCGCAGGCGACCGGCGGCACCTATTTCGACGCGCCGGTCGGACCGGAATTGCCCGACACACTCAAGTCGGCGCTCAACGCCTGCAAGAAAACAGTCGTTAAGATGCCGCCGAAGCCGCAGCCCGGCAAATTGCGCACGACCTCGACGACCTGGCTGACGTCCCACGCCGTGCTCAATGCCGAGACCGGACAGCAGGTCGCCAAGCTCGACAGCGCGACGCACGAGATATCGCTTCCGGCCGGCGTCTACGAAGTAAAATTCGGGCCGGCGAGCTGGAAGGGGATCGAGGTGCGCGCCGGTGAGACGACCACGATCGAGCCAGGGGTTTTGCAACTGTCACCGAACTACGCCGCGGCCGTCGTCGATTCCGAAACCGGCGACCAACATGGAAGTTTTGACAACGTGTCGTCGTCGGTAGCCCTGATGCCCGGTCTCTATGACCTGCGCTTTGCCAGCACGGAATGGCGCTTCATCAAAGTCGACGGCGGCAAGATTACCAAGCTCTCGCCGGTCCAGGTCATCCTCGCGCGCGATCTGCAATGGAAGGCGGCGCGGGTGACGACGCAGGACGGCAAGGAGGTCGCGCGCTTCGACGCGGTCACGTCAAAGGTCGGGCTGCCGCCGGGCGACTACATCGTCGAGATCGACGGCACCAAGTTTCCGTTCCCGGCGACCGAGGGCGAAGTGTTCGAGGTGAAGCCGCAATGACCGCTAGCGTTATGGGAGGCTTGCCCAAGAGCCGAACCGGTTCACGGTTACGTGCGGCGGTTCTAGCCATCTTGATTGCCATGTCGGCCTTCAGCAGCGCCGCCTTGGCGCAGCAGGCTCAGCCACTGTCAGGCTGGCAAGGGACGTTTCAGTGGACCCACGTTTGCACGGGCTACGGCAAGGACGAGACCCATGGCGTCGCCGACCTGATGCTCCTTGAGGACCATAATGGAAAATTTACCGGAACACTTAGGGGAAGCACGCCGCAACGCTCACAGAGCAACCCTGCATGCTCGGATTTTGTCTTAGTCACGCCTGGCACGTTTTACGGAAGCCTGTACGGCTCCCACAGGCCCGGGCATAGTACGTGGTCCGTCCAAGCGGGCGACGTGCGGACGACGCCCGGCCAAGCGGTCTATTGCGGCACGAGCATGGAGTCGCGTTTTTTTACCGTCTATGAAGGTCCCGTGTTCGCGGACGCGTTTCGCGATCTCCGCCCCGAGCCGGACGGCGGCTGGAAATCAAGTGGCGAACGCACGTTTTCGGCAGGCGGTGGCACCTGTACGACCACATATTCGCTGACGTTGAGTCGAGG
Source organism: Pseudolabrys sp. (assembly GCA_041500065.1). Lineage (GTDB taxonomy): Bacteria > Pseudomonadota > Alphaproteobacteria > Rhizobiales > Xanthobacteraceae > Pseudolabrys. The sequence continues at coordinate 16,161 of JBGQLL010000019.1, read as the reverse complement.
CTATTGCGGTCATGGGCCCGACAGGGGCGGCGTGTTTGCCCAAAGCACGACGGGCGCCAGCGTCACAATTTACTCCGAACCATCGCCAAACTCCTCCCGTCTGGTGTCTGCTCCGAACGGTACGCGGTTGATCTATCGCCAAACAAAGCAAGTCGGTGGACAAACTTGGTTTTATGTCACGCCACCAGGTAAACCGGCAGGATGGGTCATAGACAAGGACCTTGCCTGTCGTCGGCCGGGGGAGCCCCTCCCCCTTCCATACTACCCTGGCGATGATCTGCCCATCTATCGCTCCACACCGTCCTACGGCGGCGCCCGCGGCTAAGTTCACAGCGGCAGAAGCGTGGTTAGCTCCCGCGCAAGGTCAGCATTCATTCTCTGCAACATGAGATGTTGTTCGCGTCCGCGCTCGATTTGTCCGCTCTTCAAAAAAGCAAAACCCAATTGATAGTGGCCGGCGGCCGAATTCGGATTGATCCGCAGCGCTTGCTCGCACGCTGCAATCGCCTCCGCGAAGCGGCCCCGCCGGTTGTGGATCGCGCCGAGATTAACGTGCGCGCCGGCCAGCTCTGGATCGAGACGGAGCGATTCCTTGAATCTCTGTTCCGCATTCTGCAATTGATCCAACTCAAGCTCAGCCAGCCCCAGATTGAATTGCGCGAGCGCGTCATCGGGAGTGAGCTTCACGGCGTTGCCGAATGCTTCGACGGCATCTGGATATTCTTTCAGATATGTGTGGGCGACCCCCAAGTGCGTGTATGCCTTCGCATCGAGCGGGTTGATGCGTACCGTCTGGCGATAAGCCTTCACAGCCTCGGCATATTGCTTGAGCTGCATCAGCACATAGCCGAGTTTGAAATGAGCGTCGGCATCCTTCGGATCTTGCTTTATGGCCTGCTTGAGAACGTCGACAGCCTCAGGCCAGCGCTCGGCGGCGATGTGCTCGACACCCGCATTGTAGAAGTCTGGTGAATTCTGCGGCGCTCCCTGGCTCGCCGCTCGCACCGGCCACAACAGAGGAGCTGCGAAGATCACAGCCGCGATGAACGGTAACGCGCCTATGGTTCGCATGCCGAGCGCCACCCTATCAAAACCTACCTACGATGTCCGCTTTGGGTCAAAAGCGGACATTTCGTGCGGTCCGAACCATGTCCGCTTTACCCCCTAAAGCGGACATTAGATGTCAGGCCTTTGATGTCTGCTTTGTGCCAAAAGCGGACATCGCTTTATTCGATCACCTCGTCGGCACTCGCCAGCAGCGTGGGCGGCACGGATAGGCCGAGGGTCTTGGCCGTCTTTAGATTGATGGCCAGCTGATACTTTGTTGGTGCCTGCACCGGAAGATCGGCCGGCTTCTCGCCTTTGAAGATGCGATCGACGTAAGCAGCGGCACGCCGGTACTGGTCAAACCGATCAGGTCCGTAGGAGATCAGGCCGCCGCCAGCGACGAAGTGACGGTCGCTGTAGACCGCGGGCAACTTGTGCCGGGCCGCAAGCGTGACGATCACATTGCGATGGATTGCGGAACCCGAGCCGGCGGTCACGATCAAACCACCATTCAAAGAGCGTGCGAATGTCGTGACAGCGCGCTCGATTTCGCCAGCCTCGCGCACGTCAATCGGGCGCAACTCCACTCCGAACGATGGCGCCACGGACTGGATTGCGGCAAACTGCCCGATCCCGGCGGCTGTAGCTGGATCCCGAAGGACCGCCACCCGCATCAGGCTTGGCGCGATCTGCTTGAGCAGTTCCAGCCATTTCCCGCTCAGGCCGTATTCGAACGCGATGAAGCCGGTGGCGTTGCCGCCGGGCCGCGCCAGGCTGTCGACGAAACCGGCGCCGACCGGATCGAGGATGGTCGTGAATACAATCGGCACGGTGCGGGTCGCTTGTAACAACGGGCCCAAACTCGTGCTGCCAGGGGCCAGGATAACATCCGGCGCGAGCGCGACCAGTTCGGCCGTATATTTGCGAATAAGATTGGCATCGCCTGCGGCCCAGCGGGTGTCGATCCGCACGTTGCGGCCGTCGCTCCAGCCCAATTGCTGCAGACCCTGCAGGAACGCCGCCATGCGTGCGAGATATTCGGCGTCGTCGGCAGTACTGGGCAAGAGCACGCCGATGCGCCGCATCCGCTCACTCTCCTGCGCGCGTGCGGCGAGCGGCAGCGTTACCGCACCCCCGAAAAGCGTGATGAAGTCGCGGCGTCGCATGTGCTCCCCCGAGAACACGCCTCGTTTAATGCTAAAAGCCTAGCACTTTGCGACCGCGCGGCGAGTGAGAAATGGCGCGCAACCGAGCGCCTATTCCTTAGTAGGCCCAATGTCCGCTTTGGGTCATTAGCGGACCTACCGTCCACGGCCCAAAATCAAGCCATGTCCGCTATTGTCCGAAAGCAGACATTCGCGACCAAATCTGAAATGTCCGCTAAGTGCCAATAGCGGACATTTGCTAACGTAAGAAATCAGTTGCTCGTAACGGTGACTGGAACGCGCCCGCCGCCGCGCGGCTACTTACGGTCTGGCTGACCTGAGCTCGCAATCTGAGTGCGGTGGTGTTTCCACATTCCGTAAGGCGCAAAAATATAACCTAGCAACGCCCAGCCAATCATCCACGCTATCGCTACCCAATTCGGCAATTGCACTAACGTCTTTGCCCAAAGCGGGGCAAACATTCCAGCAAGCCACAAAAGTGCACCCATCAGGGCTTTGCCCCAACCAAGATTGGCCGAGACATAGGCCCGATAAGCTCGCAAATACTCTCCAAAATCCCGCATCTCTTTAGATTAGCATACGATAGGTCGTGACGCGGGCTCCAATCGGAATACGGCTTAAAGTCCGAAGTCGCCTCAACGCCGATCGTGCAGGAACGCGCGAATATGATCCATCCACAGCGTCGGCTGCTCCAGCGCCGGGAAGTGTCCGCCGTGCGGCAGGAGCTTGAAGTCAACAAGGTTGTAACGGGCTTCGGCCGGTTTGCGAGCGTTGGGCGTATCCGCCAGGAGCGGGTTCGCGCGACGATCGTACTGCGACGGGAAGCCCCCACAACCGGTTGCGACAGTGACCCGGCCGTCAGGCCGGACAATCATCGCCTCCACCAGCACGCCGTTGACGTGCCGATTCTCGTAATAGAGCCGGGCCGATGAGGCTCCGCTGTTCGTGACCCAATAAATCATAATGTTCGTGAGTAGGTCGTCCTTCGTGTAATCCTTCTCGAGATCGCCGTCGTGGTCGCTCCATGTGTACCATTTATCGATGATCCACGAAGCAAGACCGACGGGCGAGTCGCTCAAGGTATGTCCCAAGGTCTGCGGTTTGGTTGATTGGATATCCTGATATCCCGAGTTATGAGCGCTGTTGACTGCGGCGTTGACCTTGGGCGCGGCGCCTCCGGAACCTGTTGGCGTCCCTACGCAATCGAAGCCCTCTAGGTGCAGTGCGGTCACGTGAGCGGCGTCCTCGAGCGCCATTCGTGTTGCAACCAGGTTGCCCCAGTCGCTGCCGTGGACGGCGTATCGCTCGTACCCCAGGCGGGCCATCAACTGCACCCACATGCGCGCGATCCTGTCTGTGTCGTAGCCGCGTTCGCGTGGCTTCCCGGAGAAGCCGTACCCGGGCATTGAAGGAATGACGAGGTGAAAGCTGTCTTCCGCGCGACCGTCGTTCCCCGGATCGGTCAGCGGACCAATCACTTTTGTGTACTCCACAATCGAGCTCGGCCAGCCGTTGAGCAGCAGCAGCGGCCGCGCGTTGGGCTGTTTGGAACGCTGGTGGATGAAGTGAATGTCCACGCCATCAATGGTGGTTTTGAACTGGTCGAACTGGTTCAACCGTCGCTCCTGTGCCCGCCAGTCGTACTTGTCGCGCCAGTAGTCGACCAGAGATTTCAAGTACGCCAAGTTTGTGCCGTAGTCCCAGTTTGCGTCCGGGATCTCATCAGCGAAACGAGCCTGGGCAAGTCGAGTCTTGAGATCCGCCAAAACGGCGTCGGGGACTTGAATCTTGAAAGGGACAACGTCATCCGCGACAGCGACCAGCGTGTTGGTGGTCGGTGGCCGCTGCTGCGCCTTTGGCGTTTGCGCCGATGCGGTTGAACCGAACACTGAAGCGGCGGCAAATGTGACGCCTGCCAACAAAAGGCTTCGGCGGCTGATGTCTTGGCTACCGGCTTTCCGCATATTTCGATGACCGTCCATTGGTCCTCCATGGCAGCACTTCGCGTTGCGGCGATCGCCGATTGTCCGCGGCAGCAGCCGTCACTTCACCAGTGTGAGTGGCGGTTTCCCTTTTTCGAGGACATACGTGGCAAGCTCCTTCGCGACGCCGCTGCCGACGTTCTTCGCCGCGTGGATCGTTCCGGCTGGGATGAAGAGGACGTCGCCGGCCTTCAGCATCATTGGCGGCTTGCCCTCGACCTCATACTCCAGCGAGCCCTCGAGGACATAGATGATCTCTTCGCCAGGATGCGTGTGCTTGCCGAAGGCCGCTCCCGGGTCGAAGTCAACGCGTACCTGGAAGGCCTCGCGTCCGGAGACGCTGAGATCGTGCCGCTGCAGGTCCGTGCGCTTGATTCCCGTCATCCCCGCGTCCTGAGCCCGCGCCACCTGCAGCACTAAACTACCTCCGACGATCAGCATCGCTACGGCCATGACTCGCGAGGTCTTCACGTGAATGCCTCTTTTGTTGAATGAAATCTACTTCGTTGGCGATAAACGGGTGAGTTGGACCAAGGGCCAACAATTTACGCGAGATACATGAAAGCCGATGTCCGCTTTGGGTCAAAAGCGGACAAACCATCTCACACCAAAATCCACCTTTGTCCGGATGATCTTCATGCCGCATGGTGGGACGCGGAGACTAGCGGTATTCTACCGCGTCGCGGCATAAGGGGTTTTGGCGATGCGGATGCGGCGGGTCTTGATGTGGCTTTCTGTGGCGCTCGCGGTTTCCGCGTGCGCGGAAAACGCCAATCATCTGCAGACCTTCTATCTCGATCGTTTTGCCACCCCCAATCCAACGCTGGCGGGATTCACCGTATGCCACGGCTTCTACTGCGCTGAGAGATCGCACGCCACCATAGGCGAGGACCAGTGGCGGCGCGTCACCGCAGTCTTCAAGCCCCGCGCGAAGAATGCTCGGCTTGAGCGGCAGCAAATCGCGCGCGGCGTGGCGCTGATCCAAACCATTGTCGGGCCGCAAACCGGAACAGACGCCCACCAATGGACGCATCAGAACATGCTCGTTTTGCCCAATGGCGGCGACCTGACGCAACTCGACTGTATCGACACGTCGGTCAATACATGGACCTACATGACGCTAATGGAGCGCAGCGGACTGTTCGCCTTCCACCGGGTGGTCCAGCTTTCCTACGGCCCCTTGCGCAACACCGCGGTACTACAGGAAATCAACGGCGGTTATTTCGCGATCGATGCGAGCTTGGTCGACGTCGGGGTGCCGCCCCCGATAATGCCGCTCGCGACATGGTTGGGCTCCTGGCCGCCCGATCCTGCTGCGATCGAACGCGCGGACCGAGCGGATGCGACCGTGAGCCAACTCCGTCCTTAACCGAAAGTGGAATCAGAAATATACGTTATGGTTCCACCGAGAGTCGCGATTGGACCGAAGTCAAACTTCACCGCCCTAGTGGCGGCAGTTTGTTCAACGAATGTCCGCCAAGTGCCAATAGCGGCATCCCCCAGCTATTCGATCACCCTCTCGGCGTGCGTTAGCAAAGTTTTTGGCGATGACGATTGGACTACGGTCCAATATCTCACGAAACCGAGAAGACGGATGATGTGGGCAACATGCAAAACATGTCACGCTTTTTGATTGCGATCGCCACTGTTTCCGCAATGTGCGTCGATTGGGTGCCCGCCGAAGCCAGTATCGTAGTCACCGTTGACAAGTCGGCGCAGCGGCTATCGGTCGCAATCGACGGTTCGCTACGCTACCAATGGCCGGTTTCTACGGCGCGCGCGGGATACAGCACGCCAAATGGAAGCTATCGCCCCGAGCGGCTGGCACGGAAATGGTTTTCTCGCAAATACGATTGGTCACCGATGCCGTATTCTATTTTCTTCGATGGCGGTTACGCCATTCACGGCAGTTACGAGATCGCTCATCTCGGCCGTCCGGCATCGCACGGCTGCATCCGGTTGCGTCCACAAAACGCCGCCATTTTATTCGCGCTGGTCAAAGAGCATATGCGCGAGACAAGTATCCTCGTTACAGGGGAAGCGCCGACGCCCTCAGGTGGAAAATGGCAGTGGCAATACTAACGACCGCCTTTGTCGACAACCGCGTCCGCATTGAATAGCTTAGGAACAGCAATGTCCGCTTTGGTACATAAGCGGACATGACGCCTCTCCAAGATCTTGCTAACGAGCTTGCGATACGCGACGAATGCGCTCGCAAAACTCACGCGCCCCGCAGCTCGGCAGCAGCGTCAAGAACGGCGCGGATGACCTTGTCGTAGCCTGTGCACCGGCAGAGGTTACCGGCGAGCCAGTAGCGCGTCTCGGTTTCCGTCGGGTTCGGATTGCGATCAAGCAAGGCTTTGGCCGCGATCAGCAGGCCCGGCGTGCAGAAGCCACACTGGAGCGCCGCATGCTCGAGGAATTTCCGCTGCAGCGGATGGAGATCATGGCCCCGCGCCAAGCCCTCGATCGTCTCGATCGCGTGACCTTCGGCCTCGACCGCAAGCATCAGACACGAGCAGACCAGGCGATCGTCGACCATCACGCTGCAGGCGCCGCAGTCGCCCGAGCTGCATCCCTCTTTGCTGCCGGTCAGATGGAGCTCGTCGCGCAGCACGTCCAGCAGAGTGAGCTGCGGCTCGCACAGAAACTCCGTAGGTTCGCCGTTGATGGTGGTCGATACGTGATGCTTGCTCATCGACGATCCCCCGCGCGCGCGTAGGCGATTACCGCCGCCCGGCGTGCCATCACCGCGGCCACCTCGGTCCTGAATTCGATCGTCCCACGCTTGTCGTTGATCGGCTTACAGGCGCGCCGTGCCGCCTGGTCGAGCGTAGCGAGGGCCGTCTCGTCGAGCGTGCGCCCGATCAGAGCGGCAGCGGCCTCGGGAACCAGGATCGCGGTCGGCGCTACCGCACCCAGCACGACCCTCGCATCGGTGCAGGCGCCGCCGTTGTCGAGCGTGACGCTGACCCCGGCGCCGACCACGGCAATATCCATCTCGGTCCGCGGAATGAATCGGAGGTAGGCGTCCGCCGAGCGGAACGGCCGCTTGGGGAGGTGAAACTCGATGATGAATTCGTCCGCCCTCAAGGAGGTACGCCCCGGACCGGTGACGATGCTCTCCACAGGGACCTCGCGCCGCCCGTTTGCGCCCGCGACCACGCAGGTCGCGCGCGCGGCGATCAGCGCCGGGACGCTGTCGGCCGCCGGCGACGCATTGCAGAGATTGCCGGCGAGCGACGCCCGACCCTGCACCTGGGTCGAGCCGATCAGATTGACGGCTTCGACCACCCCCGGCCAGGTCTGTTGGAGTGCTTCGCATTCGCCGATCACGGCACCGGGCGTCGCGGCGCCGATCACAAAGGCGCCATCTCGCTCGCGAATGCCGGAGATACCAGGAATCTTCTTGATATCGACGATCAAGCCCGGTTTGGTTCGGCCGGACCTGAGCTGAACCAGCAGATCGGTCCCACCAGACAGGATCTTCGCAACGCCGGGGGCTCCGGCCAAGATGCGAACGGCCTCCTCGACCGTCAACGGGGCTGTATAATCGAGAGTGGGCATGACGTCTCACGAATGATCCAAGCTGCAAGCTAGTTTAGCGTTGGTTGGCGGTCTAGAGGGAGGGCCGATTCCGCAGCGGCCGGGGGACGGCGTGGTGAGCCTCTCGCGCAACGGCTTGCATTTGTGCGCTGCGCGCGCGACTCTCGTTTACAGTTAGGCGCAACGCGGCGATTAGGCGGGGTAGTTGTGAGCGATACCATCGCGCGAGATACCGGAACACCTTTCAAGTGGGTCGGAACGCGGCCGGTTCGTCCAGACGGCGTGCCGAAGGTCACTGGGCTTGCCCAGTACGGCACAGACTTGGCAATGCCCGGCATGCTGGTCGGCGGGATCCTGCGCTCACCCCATGCTCATGCCCGCATTCGATCGATCGATACCTCGAAGGCGGCGGCGCTGCCTGGCGTCAAGGCTGTGGTGACGTCGGCGGACTTCCCTGAGCAGAAGTTCGAATATGTCGGCCCGGAACGCGTTGCGCAGAATTTCTGGCATATGACGCGCAACATCATGGCGCGCGAAAAGGTGCTCTATGAGGGCCATGCGGTGGCCGCCGTGGCGGCAACCAGTAAGGCTATCGCGGACGAGGCGCTGTCACTGATCGCAGTCGACTACGAGGTGCTGCCGCACGTTATCGACGTCGATGATGCGATGAAGCCGGATGCGCCCTTGTTGTTTTCCGACATGATCACCCGCGGTGTCGAACCGTCGCCGGCGCCGTCCAATATTGCGAAACGGAACGTGTTCAAGCTCGGCGATGTGGAGGCCGGCTTCGCGGCGGCCGACGAGATCGTCGAAATGTCGTTCAAGACCGCGCCCGTGCATCAGGCCTACATCGAGCCACAAGGCTGCGTGGCCCACTTCGACGCCGACGGCCAGGGCGAGATCTGGAGCTCGAGCCAGGGACATTTCGTCGTCCGCGCGTACACCGCACAGCTGCTCGGCATGAAAGTCGGCGACCTACGCGTCTATCCCGCAGAGATCGGCGGCGCTTTCGGTGGTAAGACCGTGATCTACGTCGAGCCGGTGGCCGTCATGCTGGCGCGGAAATCCGGCCATCCCGTGAAGATCGTGATGAGTCGAGAGGACGTGTTCAGGGCCACCGGCCCGACGTCCGGCTCATCCATGACGATAAAGATCGGCGTCAAGCGCGACGGCACGATCGTCGCCGCCGATGGGATCTTCAAGTTGCAGGCCGGTGCATTTCCGGGCTCACCGATGATGGGCACGTGCATGTGCGCGTTTGCGCCCTACGAGATCGCGAACGCGCGCGCGATTGGTTACGACGTGGTGTCCAACCGCCCGAAGGTTGCGGCCTATCGCGCGCCGGGCTCGCCGATCGGCGCCTTCGCGGTGGAGAGCGTGCTTGATGTTCTGGCTCAGAAGATCGGCATGGACCCGCTTGAACTGCGGCTGAAAAACGCTGCGAAGGCGGGAACCCAGATGCTCTCGGGCGCCAAGCTTGCGCACAATGGATATGCCGAGACCATCAAGGCGCTGCTCAACCATCCGGCCTACAAGGCGCCGCTCGGGAAGAACCAAGGGCGCGGCGTCGCCTCCGGCTATTGGTTCAACGGCGGCGGCGAATCGAGCGCCACCGTTCACGTCAACGAGGACGGCACCGTTGTGGTGGCCACCGGCAGCCCCGACATCGGCGGCTCCCGCGCTTCGATGGCGATCATGGCGGCCGAGACGCTGGGCGTCGACTATGACCAGGTGCGCCCGATCGTCGCCGACACCGCGTCGGTGGGCTATACGCACCTGACCGGCGGCTCGCGAGTAACGTTCGCGACCGGAATTGCCGTGATCGATGCCACGAAGATCGTGATCCAGGATATGTGCAAGCGGGCGGCCAAGATCTGGGGAGTCGATCCCGAGGCTGTGGTCTGGGAGAACGGCCACGCCAAGCCTGCCAGCAGCAACGTCGGCGATTTCAAGCCGATGTCGATCAAGGAGATTGCAGGCAAACGCGCGCAGACCGGTGGGCCGATTGTCGCCGCCGCGGGCGTAAATCCTGCCGCCGTCGCCCCCGGCTACGCCACCCAGTTCTGTGACGTCGAGGTCGATCCCGAGACCGGCAAGGTCACAATTCTGCGCTTCGTCGCCGCTCAGGACGTCGGCCGTGCAATCCACCCGAGCTACGTCGAGGGGCAGATCCAGGGTGGGGTCACACAAGGCATCGGGTGGGCTCTTAACGAGGAGTACATCTACGACTCCAGGGGGCACATGGAAAATCCGGGCTTTCTTGACTATCGGATTCCGGTGGCATCCGATCTGCCGATGATCGAGGCGGTACTGGTCGAGGTGCCGAATCCCAACCACCCCTACGGCGCCAAGGGCGTCGCCGAGGTCAACATCTGTCCCCCGATGGCGGCCATCGCCAACGCGATCGAGCGCGCCGTCGGCCGGCGACTGACCGAGCTGCCGATGTCGCCGCCGAAAGTGCTCGCCGCGATCAATGCGGGCGAACAGGTATAGAGGGTCCTTTCTGAAAATTACGTCCGGATGTACTGAAACGGCGTCTTGCGACTGATGCCTTAGGTCAAGGAACGCCATATTTATCGAAAAGGTCGGACGCAAATTTCAACCCTAGCCCGGCCCCAGTCGGCACAGCGATCTCGCCTTTTTCTGGAATCGGTGGATTCTCGAATAGGCGCCACGTCCAAGGCATGTATTCGACCACAAGCCCGTTCGGCACAGCGGCGATAAGATGGACATGGATCTCCGGCAAGAGATGGCTGGCCACTGGCCTATTGAATGCCTCACTCATGCCAGCGACCTTCATCCATTGCGTCACACCGCCCACCCGAAGCAGATCGATCATGGCGATGTCGACAGAGTGATAGGCAAGCGTCTGCCGATGCGGCTCTATTCCATAGAGATATTCGCCCGCGCATATCGGCGTCGCCAAAGCATCAGCTATCTTGGCGAGCCCCTCGTAGTCGTCACATCTGGTGGGATCTTCCAGCCACCCCAAGCCAAGTTCCTCGACGCGACGCCCAATTGAAATAGCCTCGTGCACACCCCAGCGCTGATTGATATCCACTAATAAATTGGTTTCCGGCCCGACCGCGCTTCGGATGAGACGGATACGCTCCACCTCTTGGGCGGCATTAAGCCCTTCCACCGCCATTTGGGCCTTGATCTGGCGGTAGCCCTTTTCGACCAGTGCGGCTGCGGCACGCTCGAGTTTGTCGGTCGGCGTTGTCCGCGTCAGCGCACCGCTGGCGTAAGCCGGCACACGGTCGCGCCGTCCGCCGAGCAACCGCGCCAGCGGAACTCCAAATGCTTTGCCGCGGATGTCCCACAGCGCAATGTCGATTGCCGCCATGGCCAAGGCCGCTACCCCGCCGGGGCCGCAAGACGCCGATGCGGCGCGCAGTTTGGCGACCACCTGCTCCGTGCGCAGCGGGTCTTCGCCCTTGATGAGTTCGCCGAATTCGTCAAGCGCCGTCTTCAGCGTGCGGATGAGCTTGCCGCCAAATGTGGTGATGCCGATACCCTCGATGCCGTCTTCGGTGAGGACTTGTACAGTGAAGAATTCGCGCAGCATGCCGGGCATTGGCGGGGCACCGACTAAAGGCTCCTCGAGCGGAAGGCGGACAAAGTTGATCTTGACCTGCTGGATTCTCATTTTGCCGCGGGGTCCTGTTCCGTCGGTCGACCTGCAATTTGTCCAATATGTGAGTCCGGCCTTGATCGGATTATTTGTTGGCACATTCGATTAAGCCTATCATCAATTAAGGTCGGCTCTATAGCCGCCGCTAGAACCGAACAACTCAGGCAATTGGCGAGACGCACAATGTCAGGGAAGAACACACTCAGTCCAGTGACTCGGCGTCAGGCTGTCGCATCGGTAGCAGTCGGCGTAGGCCTGCTGACCACGCCCGCGATCTTGCGCGCGCAGACCCCGCTCACGGTGAGTTTTGTGCAACAGCGCGGTCTTCTCTATCTGCCGGTTGATGAAATGGTCAGCGGCGGCATCTTGCAACAAGAGGCAACCAAGCTGGGCCTCGGCAAGGTAGAAGCCACAGTGAATACGTTGAGCGGCCCTGCCCCGATTATCGACGCGTTGTTGTCTGGATCGGCCGATTATGGCACTGTAGCTCTGCCGTCCTTGCTGACTCTATGGGACAAGACCCACGGCACCCAAAACGAAGTCAAAGCCGTCGGCACCGTATCGAACGGTGCGATGGTTCTTTATACGATCAACCCAAATGTGAAAACGATTGCCGATTTCACCGAGCAAGACCGCATCGCCGTGCCGTCGGTGCGGATATCGTTCAACGCGATGATGCTTGAAATGGCAGCGGAGAAAATCTGGAACGATCCGCATCACCTGGATCACCTGATGGTCGGGCTCGGCCATCCAGATGCGGTCGCCGCGCTTTCTGCCGGCTATGGCAGGGCAACCATCACTGCGCATATTGGTGTGCAACCGTTCACATCCCGCGGCCTAAAACTGCCGGGCGCGCATGTCCTCGCGGATAGTCGCGAGGTGTTTGGCGGACCGCTGACGCAAATCACGCTGCTGGCCACGAAACAGACGAAAGAGAGAAATCCGACGCTGTTTAAGGCTGTCGCCAACGCGCTCGATGAATCGATCAAGGTCGCAAATGCAGACAAGCGCGCAGCCGCCATCCTTTGGAAAAAAGCTCAGAACGCACCTGAAAGCGTTGATGAGCTCGTTGCTCTGCTTGACGATCCCGGCTTCGAGTTCACCTCGGAACCCCATCGCATTGCTTACTTCGCCGCGTTTCTGAATCGCATCGGCAGCATGAAAGCAAAGGTGGCCGATTGGAAAGAGCTCTTTTGGGAAACGGCCCATAACCGGAACGGCGACTGATAATCGCGGGGCTTGGATTGGCGTGATTCGAACCGCCAGACGGCTAGCTCGATAACATAGCCAACTTATGATGAAATGCGTGTTTGTTCATGAGCTGGATCCGGCAAAAGAACAAGCGTCCCAGCAAGCCCAAAAGCAGAAGCCTGGTTCGTACACAATGTCCGCTTGTCTTCCGAAAGTAGACATCAGTTGCTTCCATTCGCCAACAAGCCGTAAACAAGTCAAAGAGCAGCGTCTCGGATGTCCTTTATCTGACGATGGCGGAGCTAATGGCGTCACTTCGTGAACTACACGGTGAGCATCAGCCCCTCGTCAGCCCTCTGGCCCATGACGCCTTGTCGGCGCGGCTGATCGAACAGGCCGGATTTAAGACCTTCAATATCGGCGGCTCTGCGATGCTGGCGGCGCGCTATGCATTGCCAGATCTCGGGCTCGCCGCCTTCGCCGAAATGCTGGCCGGAATCCGTGACATCGTCGAAGCCTCGAAACTTCCGTGCCTTGTGGATGCGGATGACGGTTATGGCGACGTCAAAAGCGTCGTGCGGACCATTCAAGGCTATGAAGCTGCCGGCGTTTCCGGCGCGTTGCTGGAAGATCAGTCGCGGGAGAGCAAACAGCCAGGCGCCGCTTCAGCCCGTAGTGTTGTCCCACTGGAGGTCATGGAGCAAAAGCTCAAAGCCGCGATGGCGGCACGACAGAATTCGGATTTTGTCATCATTGGTCGCACGGACGCCTATGGCGCTGAAGGGCTCGACGCCGCACTCAAGCGCGCCGAACGATTTCTGCGCCTCGGTGTCGACGGGATATTCATCGCAGGGTTGAAGACACTCGAAGACTACGTCCAGGTCGGCAAAACTTTTAAAGGCGCATGGAATTGCGCTGCAATCTTCGAGGCGGCAATGACACCCTGGCTTGGCCCGGCGGAGCTCTACAATATGGGGTTTTCGCAAGTCGCCTATCCGAACATCCTTATCGGGCGCGTGGCGAAGGCGATTGAGCAGGGGTTGCAGCGCCTGAGCCAGCTTGCTGCGGGCAAGGACACAGCTTTCACCAACGGCGAGCAGGAAATGGCGTTGAAAAGCCTGGCCGACGCGCTCGAGTTACAAAAGTGGAAAGAACTGGAGAAGAAATATTCGTAAGCCTAACCATGGTGGAGCCGCCGGTCGATGGCGAGCAGAAGCGCATTCACGCTTGCTGCGAACAAGACCAGCAAGAACGTCACCGACATGATCAAATCAATATTGTACAGACTGATCGCATTCATCAAAAGATAGCCGAGCCCCCGCTGGGCGGCGAACATTTCACCGAGTACGGTACCGATCAGCGTCAACGAAAAGCCGACGCGAAGGCCGGTGAATATTTCCGGCACCGCCGCTGGAAACAGGATCGCGCGTACCATGGCCGCTGGGCTGAGCTTGAGGACGCGGCCGGTCTTAATCAGAATCGGTTTGATGTTGCGAACGGCACTTAAGGTGAATAGCGCAACCGGGATGATCCCGTGAATTGCGCCGAAAGCGACTTTCGCCGAAATACCGATTCCGAAAGCCAATAGAATGATCGGATAAAGCGTGATCTTCGGTATTGAATAAAGCGCAACCAGCATCGGCTCCATCGCGTCGCCGGACAGGCGATGCAGTCCGAGAGCAAATCCGATCAGCAGCCCGAGCGCCACCGCGATCGCAAGCGCTGCGGCAAAGGCCTTCAGTGAATCGGCAAGATGAAGCCAGAAAACGTCTGTTCGCACCAGGTTGCCCAGAAACTGCATCGTCTCCCAAGGTGAGCGCAGGGCAACTTCGCCAACGATGAGATAGGCCAATTCCCAAAACAGGAACAAGCCGACGATCAGGATGACCGTATTGCGCAATGGCGCACTTGCCTCTCCCTGCATCACTTCTGCCCTCTTCTGGCGAGCAGCACTCTCTCCCAGCGCGAAAGCAGGCTGTTGGCGGCAACGGACAGCAGCAGAATCAGCAGAATGAGCGGGTACATCGTGGCATTGTCGAAATTCGTATAGGCGTAGCTGATTTCGTAGCCCATTCCGGAGCGCGCCATAATGAATTCCGAACCGATGACCCCGATGAACGCATAAGCGAGCGCCAGCTTGGCCGCAGTCAAAAGGTAAGGCGCGCAAAACGGCAGGGTGATGCGCAGGGCTGTCTGCAACGAGTTAAGCCCACTAACCCGTGCTGTTTTCTTCAACACCGGTGGAACGCGGTCGAGGCCATTGAGTGTGGTAACGATCACGGCAACAACCGCCAGCAGAAATCCGATCAACAACTGCGGCCCGTCGCCAAGACCAAAGATGACAATGAACAAGGGATAAAACGCGAAAACCGGAATGGCGTAATACGTTGCAAACAAAGGGTCGAGAACGTCGCGCGCGGTCTTGTAGCCGTGCAGGATCGTGCCGGTAACGACCCCGAAGACGTATGCCGAGGCAAATGCCAGCAGCACATTCGCCAAGCTCTTTCCGATCTCACCGAAATAACGCCCGGTCAGTATCATGCGGAAGAGATCGCGAGCGATGATGTGAGGCGGCGGCATGGTGATCTTGTCGATGACGCCGGCAAGGCAAAGCGCTTCCAGCAGCAGAATGAAACCCGCGACAACCGCGAACTGATAGAACCGCAGCCTGCTCATGCGCTGCTACCCATTCGTCCCATCGTCTTCAAGGACTCTTCGCGCAATGTTTTCCATAGGCGTCCGGTAATTGCGCCGAAATTTTCGCGTTCAACAATTCGACTGTCGCGTTCGCGCGGCCAGCCAGTCTCGACAAGATCGACCGCTTTGCCCGGGCGCGCTGACATGACGACGATGCGGTCTGCCAGCATCGCCGCTTCGTCGAGGGCATGGGTGATCAGGAAGATAGTGGCGCCGGTTTCCCGCCATAGCCGCAGCATCTCATCGCCCATCAGCAGCCGAGTCTGCTGGTCAAGCGCACCAAACGGCTCATCGAGAAGAATGAGGCGCGGCTCCGCCACCATAGTCCGCGCGATGCAGACGCGCTGGCGCATGCCGCCTGACAGTTGCGCTGGATAGCTTCCCGCAAAATCGCGCAACCCCATCATATCGATGACCGCAGCGGCCCGAAGCGCTTTCTCTTCCGCGCCGATATTTTTCTGCCGCAAGCCAAATTCGACATTCTCGCGGACATTGAGCCAGGAAAAGCAGGCGTCCTCCTGGAAAACCACACCGACGCCATCGGGAACGTTCTCCTCAATCGCGCGGCCTTCGAATTCAATCTCTCCCAGCGTCGGGGCAGTGAGACCGGCGATCAGCTCAAGTAGCGTCGATTTTCCGCAGCCCGACGGACCGACCACGGCGAAAAATTCGCCCTTTCTGATCTCGATATCGATTGGCCCGAGGGCATGCACCGCCTCCCCACCGGCACCGGCGGGAAATACCTTCGTCACCCCGCGCAGTGTCACTTGTGCCGCGGTCAAGCGATCATCCTCCGGCGCGCAGCGTTCTATTTCACTGTCTTGAGGTCATCCGGCAGGAACTGGGTATCGATGACCTTAGACAGATCAATGTCGCCGGTCAGCGCGCCCACGCTTTT